>CASBRB010000213.1 GCA_949127975.1 Oscillatoriales cyanobacterium PMM_0019
CCCTGTTCAGCCCTGTCTATCCCGAGGCAATGCCTTGCCAAATGGTGTTCGCGGAGCGTGCCGGAGGCAATCCCCGCAATTTTTAGCTGGCTCGAGGACCCAAAACTTACGTGCCATTCTACTATAGGGCTAATGGCTACTTTGTGGTTCGGATTCCTTTCACCCAAACCATCTCGTCCAAAAGTAGCATTAACACAACCTACAACGGCAAGTACGCCCGTTGCAGACAACGAGCTAGCAAGCACTAAAGCCCATCTAGCGCTACAAGATCAGCGGCGGGCGATCTCACCGAGTCCGGCACCGCTGCGCACTGCTCAAAAACCAAATCAAAACCCAGTTCCGCCCAAACAAGTAGTAACTCGATCGCGCCCCACCGCACCTAAAGTTACCCCTGTCGCTACCCGCATAGTACAAGCGCCGCCACGAATCATCACCCGAACCATTACCGTACCAGCCAAAGTCGTGGCACAAGCTCCCGCTCGTCCAGCACCAGCACCTGCACCTGCGGCGAATACCAACTCAAGTAAGCCAGAAGATCCATTTCATAAATGGGCAACGCTAGCCAACTTAGGGCAGGCAGCTTCAGACCAAAATAATCCAAATTCTGCCCGTTCCACCAATAGTAGTTTAGTCGCTTCCCTCAATCCTATGATAGAGCCTGTAGCAGCCCAAGGAACTGATAACACTAATTACTCAGCAGTGGACAGGCAACAAAATCCAATGCCTGGGACAACTAATAACCAAGACGCGCCAATACCCACAGTAACCATTGGGCAAGCACAACAAGCAACCTACAACAACCCAAATCCAGAAACCCCCCAGGCGTACCCGGAAACCCCACAGCCCAGCCCAGAGTTTCCACAAACCAATCCAGAAACCCCACAGCCCAACCCGGAGTCTCCGCCGACCAATCCAGAAAACCCGCAATACAGCTCTCCGAGAATAGCATTAATAGCCAACAACAGTAACAGTCAACAGCAACCCTTACAACCCTCGAACGCGGAGACAGCAAACACGGGAACAGCAAACACGGAAATAGCAGGATTGACCGAGGGGGAAGCTGGGATCGTCAACAACGCTCCCACCGACTATAACTCCAGCCCCGACCAAAACTATAAAGAAATCCCGATCGGCAGTTCAGTAAAAGGAACGGTAGTCGTCCCGATGATGTGGAACGATGCAGGACAAAATGCAACTAGAGCCAGAGCAGCGATCGAGCTAACCGAAGATTTGATGGCGACTGATGGAACGGTAGCCCTACCTAAAGGTACCATGCTAGTCGCACAAGCAGACTCGATCGCTCCTGGGAACCAGCTCGTATCCTTAAGCGCGATAGCCATAGTCTACAAAGACTCAGCGGGGAACACGCAGGAACAACAAATCCCCAGCGGCATCATCACGATCGCTGGCAAAGATAACTCGCCCTTGATTGCCAAAGGTCACTTCGATCGAGGTGCAAGCATTGCCAGCCAGGATGCTCTAGTAGCAGTGCTGTCGGGATTGGGTAATGTTGGCAAGGTCATCAATCAGCCCCGCAGCCAAACCACTATCAACTCATCTGTACTCGGTAGCAACCAGACTGTCACAAGTACAGCAAGCAACCCAAGCATTCTAGCAGCGGCGCTAGAAGGGGTATTTGGTACGGCAGCACAACGAATAGCACAAAGGTCTAATCAATCCCAACAGGAAATAATGCAAAAACCCAATATTAGTGTCATTCCAAAAGGAACAGAAGTAGCAGTGTTTGTCAATGCTTTTGTAAAACTAAATAGGTAGGAACCATGTCTAAAAAAGAAACAGAAATCACCGGAGCTTGCTGTCTCCTATCAAAGAATCTATCACGCTATGACTGGACAAAATTCTGCTGGGGATGGGAGGATTTTTATCAAAAACGGGAACCGACTTGTTCCGAGCCAGCTTATCTAGAAGGATGGCAGCAAGCCAAACTTGCATTTCAAGAACCTCACGCTAACGCTGCTTAACTAAACCTCTAACTATCAAACTGCTCGATGCCATACCATCGAGCAGTACCCACAATACCTTTACCTCAATATATGATTCACTTCACCAAAAAATGCCTGCCAGCCTTGATAATCAACATAACCCTAAGCGGCATGGCAACGCTGTTATCGATCGATACTGAAGCAGTACAAGCATCCACTGTAAAAATTATCGCCAGAGATGATGCTATAAACAATACCACAAGCATACCAATTTGGCCGGGGAGAAGCACTTTCATAGACTTCTCCCAAACTAATGAAGTGATTACCTACATCCTACTAGCTGATCCTTCTCGTACCGTATTTAGTACTGATGCCCCTCTAGCTAGCAGACAAGCTAAAACTATATTTCTCAAAGAAATTAAACCACTACGGTTTCCCGGTGCTACCAGCACCGAAATCACAAATTTAACAGTCAAAACCAGAAGCATCGATGGAAAAGAAAGACTGTACAGCTTTGATATAGTGCCTAACTCAGGACAAGCTACAACCAACGGCATTACCCTAGTACCACTTTCCCCTAGTACAGAGCAAAAAATCCTCGTGTCGGGGAATAGGGTAGCAACCCTCAATGATGTGGAATTAGGTTTAGCGATCGCTATTAATAAGGGGTACACAAAACCTAACGATCCCGTAGTTTTCAAAGTCAAAAATTTCCTAGCATTAGCCCGAAATTTATTGCCAATCTCCCTAGCAGCTCAAAAAGCCAAGTTGTCGTTAAACGTAGTAACGGCATTAGGAGAAATTGGAATACAGCAAAGGTTACACCCCCAAATACCAGGAACCACCATTTAGCATTCGCGGAGTGATGCGGAGCATTATCGCCGTCTTAACTTACCTCAAACACTAGGACGCACAACCATCGATAAGCAATTTAATACAAATTAAAACCTCTAACGAGGTTTTTTTGTGTTCTACTGTAGAAATATCGATGTTAAAATTACCGCGTCATCAACCCAGCAAATATTATGCGATTGTTGGAAAAAGCGATTCACGATCTCACAGCGGAAAGAATGGGCAAATAAAGTAGTCAAAGCACTAACCTCGATCGCTCCAGTAGGAACAGAATTTATTTTGTTCGGAGGTAAATGTTATCGAGAGTTCATAGTAGAACCATTGACTGAACGAGGATATAGCATTAGATTACCTTTAAAAGGGTTGGGAATAGGAAAGCAATTGCATTGGCTGAAATGGCAGATATCGAACCTAACAGCCAAAACAATCGATCGCATAACAGGCTAAGCGTTATTGGAAAAGAGGAATAAAATCGGAAACTAGCTGATGCCTCAAACTATTGATGTTTCGTACTCAATAAACTGAGATTTAAAAATATGGTTCGTACAAGTTAACCATTACGATTTTGGGGATCGCGGTGGCGGTAGCCTTGCGGAGCAACATCGGGATGGCATATCAACGAATTAGCCGATTCTGGTGCCGCGTTTTGAGGTGTAGGACTTAATATAATTTTCCCATCCGGTGTCCGCACTATACCTTGAGCTTCTACGATGGGATCGCCTATTTTCCAAGGTTTTGATTGAGTAGTCACTGGGAGTAAGGTTGATGGTTGCTGCTGCGATGTCGTGTTAGTAGATTGAGGTGGTAGGGCATACCAAATATCATAATTAGTATAGGGAGTAACGGGTAAACTATCTAAACCTGTGACAGTGAATTTGCCCCGTTGTTGATTGCGGTTGGTGAGGCAACTGTTGGCGATGGTTTGTTGAGTAGCGATCGTATTCCCCTTGAATTGTGTCAAGCTATTGGTGGCGTTAAACCCAAAAGTTGTGACACTCACCACACCATTAAGCTGTGGATTACCAGAAGAAGCAGTAATCGGACTATCTTTGAAATTGAAAAGACCTTGTGTAGCAATCTGAATATTACCACCTCTACCGATATCAGCATTAGCAGTAATGGGGCTATTTTCTAGGGCAGTTATGGTATTAGCGTTTATGGTAATGTTGCCACCATTGCCAGTGCTATTCTTAGCCACTGTACTCGCTGTAGCAGATATCGTACTATTGTGGCGCATCATTAGGCTTCCGGCTTGGATATTTATGTTACCTCCTTCACCCGATGCCGTTCCAGCTAACAGAGATGATTCTTGGTCTAGATTAATACTATTTGCTGCACCTATCTTTAGATTTCCAGCATTACCCTTACTTGTGCTGTTAACTGAAATCTTACCACCATTGGTAATTGAGAAATTGTTCGTATTGACGAAAATGTTCCCACCCTGTCCGCTACCAGAGGTGGAACCGAAGATTTTGGCACCATTGGCAACAGTTAAAGTAGGAGTGTTAAGGATGATGTCCCCTGCTTTGCCCGTATTTGTGGTAGAGGTTATGATTTGTGCGCCATTGATTAGGGTTAATTTAGGGGTATTGAGGGTAATGCCTCCTGCATTTCCTCTCTCGCTAGTTTGAGCAGATAGGAAACTTTGATCATCTGTCAGCTTTATCCCTCTACCTGCATTGATTAAGATACTCCCTGCTTGACCAGTGCTGCTGGTGTTACTGTTAATAGAACTGTTATTAAAGGTGATTAGCCCTGGACTGGTAATATTTACATTTCCGGCTGGACTAGACCCCTTAGTATCGCTTTGGATGTTACTATTGTTGAAAGTGAGATTCCCGTTATTGGTAATATTAACATCTCCCGATTGACCTACTCCACCAATATTTAAAGTAATTTCCTCATTTAAAATCTTTTTTATTACCAAAAGCTTACTAGTTATAATACTGGTATTCGTTATCGATAAATCACCGTTACCTGTAACTTGCGCTGTACCTGCTTTCGCTCCGGAAGATAAAGTTAAAATTTGTAAATTATTAATATTGTTTTTGGCTAATAAAGTAACGTTCCCACCATTGCCTGAATTCCCTTTTCGAGATACGGAAAAAGAACCTATTGTTGATGAAAAATATTGACTAATATCCCCATCTATAGCAGTTAGAGAAATGGCTCCTCCATTTCCCGTATTTCCAGAATCTGAGTATGAGTAGGAGTAGATATCTGCGTAGATATCTTTTGAAGAGATATCCCCTCGACTATTGAGAGTAATGGCTCCTCCATTTTTTGCTGTGCCGCTACCATCTGACTCTGAGGAGGAGTTGATAATTCCTGCAGAGATATCCCCTTGGCTATTGAGAGTAATGGCTCCTCCATTTCCCGTATTTCCATCAAATGAGTATGAGGATGAGTTGATTTCTCCTGTAGAGATATCCCCTTGGCTATTTATCGTAATGGCTCCTCCATTTCCCGTATTTGTATATGATGTTTCTGAGCTGGAGTCGATAAGTCCTGTAGAGATATCCCCTTGGCTATTTATCGTAATGGCTCCTCCATTTCCCGCAGAGCCAGAACCTGATTCTGATTTGGAGTAGATAAATGCTGTAGAGATATCCCCTTGGCTATTGAGAGAGATGGCTCCTCCATTTCTTCCAGTGCCAGAATGTGAGTATGAATTGGAGTAGATATATGCTGTAGAGATATCCCCTTGGCTATTGAGAGAGATGGCTCCTCCATTTCCCGCAGTGCTATCAAATGAGTATGATTTGGAGTTGATATTTCTTGTAGAGATATCCCCTTGGCTATTTATCGTAATGGCTCCTCCATTTCCCGCAGTGCTAGAATCTGATTCTGAGTCTGAGTATGAGGAGATATCTCTTGTAGAAATAGACCCTTGGCTATTTATCGTAATGGCTCCTGCATTTCCCGTAGTGCCACCACCATATGGTGAGTATGAGGAGGAGTCGATAGTTCCTGTAGAGATAGACCCTTGGCTATTTATCGTAATGGCTCCTGCATTTCCCGCATTTCCAGAATATGAGTATGAGTAGGAGTTAATATTTCCTGTAGAGATATTGCCCCCATAGGATCTCAGGGTTATCGCTCCACCATTTACACTACTATAAGAATTGATATCTCTTGTAGTAATATTACCTCCAGCTTTGAGATTGACTGAGCCAGCAGCACCAAGACTTTGAGAAGTAGTGATAATTAACTGCGTACCAATTGCTGTTCCCCAAGGCGCAGAGTCTCCTGCCTTGTACACAGTTGCAGTTGCCCCGTCCGAAGTAGTAACCTTTAATTTCCAAGTACCAGAAGGATTTGTTTTATTAAAAATAGTCAAGCTATCAATAGGTTGAAACATACCTTTATAAGGAGAAGAACCAGATGAAATAGCAGGAGCATTAGTTTGATCTGAAAACAACGTATCCTGAAAATTAACTGTATTTACTCCTGGAACAACCAGTTTGGCGTGATGATAACCATAATCGGGTGCATCTAATTCTATATTTGAATAACCAGTAATATCCATACCAACGATATTACTGGCAGAAAGCCGTACCTTTACGCCCGTAATGGAACCTGTAACATTACTTGTGAAATTAAAATCGCTGAAGTAAAAATTTCCCGTTCCACCTGCATCAACATCTATCGTAGTGGTTTGAAGTGGAATATTATAAGTACTATCCAGCACACCTGTAAAAATATCTCCTCTCGTACTTTCAATATTAATATTTCCACCTTGAGTGCTGATATCTTGCGTCCTGATATTTCCTTTAGCCAGTAAATCTACCAACAACCCCGGCACTGTTGTTGAAATATTCCCAGTTCCGGTAATCGTTCCACCTGCATTTAAAGCAAAAACAGGATTAGTGGGATTCACTACCGGATCTATCCCATCGATTGTCACATTGCCATAACTAATATTTCTCCCGGCTTTGACTTGTAGGGAAACGCCTGTATAATCTCCAATACTATAATCTCCACCCACATCAAAAACCGGATCGTACTTGCTAAAAAAATTGGCTGGCTTTCCTGCTAAATTGCTAATGGTGAAGTTCCCGCCACTGGTAAAATGGGCATCTGTAGAAATTAACCCATTACTCATCAGGTTAGTATTGCCACCACTCGTGATAGGTATGACGGAACGGTTCAATGTTAGGATATCAATACCATTATCGCCTTGAATATTGAGGTTGCCTCCAGCTTTAGCTAAAAAAGGTTGAGCTAGACTATCTCGCACTAGCACTGTATTTCCCGCTAACAGGTGCAAATCCCCGGCTGTGTGTAAGTTGGATTCTACCAAAGTTAAATTATGAGCAGCATCTAGGGTTACTGTTCGAGCGGAAACCTGTTTGGCTACCACATCCCCGGTTTCTACCCCAATCGCCGAACCAGTCAAAGTCACTCCACTGCTAGAAACGCTCAACCCACGAGCATTTCCTCCAACTGCCAATAATTCTGGCAAGGATAATGGCTGTACTCCACTGTTTCCACTTTCTCCCGGCATCGTCTTGACAGTTACATTGCCTCCTGGTGCTGCCAACTGTCCGGTACTAACTACCGTACCGCCGATTAAGCTTAAATTCTGCTGCTGGTTTACTCCTAATTGTCCGCTATTGACGATCGCTCCTGGCTGACGAGTACCAAATCCCAACCCAATTGGAACGCTGACTGTTAGTAAAGGTGCTTGCTGTGGCTGGGTTGCGCTAAATTGAGTACCATCAGCAAACTTAATGTTAGTGGCAGTAGTCCCCAAAAAGGAGCCGCCGATATTTAACTGGGCATTCTTCCCAAAGATAATGCCATTGGGGTTGAGCAGGAATAAACTGGCAGTACCATTAGCCTTCAGGATACCATCTATATTAGAAGCCGTACCACCCGTCACTCGACTGAAGATGCTGCTCACATCCAGGGCATTGTTGAAGAACGCAGTACCGCCCGTAGGCACATTAAACTGAGTGAAGCTATGAAATAGGTTACTTCCCGCCCTAGTCCCTCCATCAATTTGAAGTACGTTCCCGTTTGGCGTAATCAGTGAGTTGTGAGGCAGCGTGGCATCGGGCTTAATCTGTGCCCCTGTTGGAGACGAGGCTAAGAGACTCAACAGGACACCCTGAAAAACTGAATTAGCTAATATTTTGATATCAAAGCAGATATATTTTCCAAATCGATCGCATCGCTCTACAGTAACTTCTGGTAGGTTCAAAAATTTGTCTAGATGAGAATTCATTTTTTTCAGGCTCCTTTTTAAAGTTTATGGTTAATTACTGGTTAAACCTCGTCGATAAGCACATCAGGTTATTGTCGCTTTTTGCCGTTCGCTACAACTACCTTACAGACTTGAAACTCTCTACGCTTTGTATAAACAAATCCGTGAAGATGCTCATTACTGTGTGATTCCGCACCTTAATATTGGCATTGACTGACATCCCCGATTGCAGCAGCATTACACGCCCATTAATCGTCAATGACTGTTGTTCCAGTTGAACTTTAGCCGGAAATCTGTAGAAGGGATGAATTTGATCTGGTGGCAAAGCATCGTCGCCAATCCAGACTAATTTTCCTTTGATGTCACCAAATTCACTGAAAGGGAACGATTCAATACGCACATCAACCTGCATTCCCTCTTTGACAAAACCAATATCTTTATTGGTAATAAATATTTTGGCAGTTAATCGATCGTCCGGAACAATTTTAAGAATGGTTGCGCCAGCATTGGTAACAAAGCCCGGACTGTGAGCTTGCAGGTCGAAAACTGTTCCAGGAACGGGTGACCGCAGCTCTTGATATTTTAAAGTTAGCTGGGTTTTAGTTACCTCGCTGTCAATTTCAGCAATACGTTTCTTGTTCTCCTCTATAGTCTTAGTGAGCTGGCTGTCAATTTCAGCAATACGCTTCTCGTTGTCAGCTATCTGATTTGAAAGTTCTTTACGGGATGCGTCTAGAACATTTTCTGCCTTTTTTTGAGCTTGATTAATTGCCAACTTTAGACGTGCTTGTTCTTGAATTAATTCATCAGCATCAGCTTGAGCATTACGCACTTCCTGCTGTTGCTTTAGGTATTGAATTTTGGAAATTGCCCCAAGCCTTTCTAAGGGTTCCATATCTCTGAGTAATCCCTGATTTAATTTTAGATTATCTTTAATACTAGCTAATTTAATTTGATTTTGGGTTACCTGTCTGCTTAATTGTTCAGCTTCTAATTGAGCTGCTAAATACCGGGAATTAACCTCATTTTGATTAAATTGTATTCGCCTGATTTGCTCGGTATTAAGATGGGTTACTTGAGAACCGTTACCCAGTTGAGTCCGGTAAATTTGATTTTCCGCTGCCAGAGTTGCTCGACTTTTAGTTAAGGAGATTAATTGTGCTGGCAGTTGCAATTGTGCCAACTGTACGTCTACCAAAAAAGGATCGGGTGGCGAGTTGATTTGAGCTTGATAAAACTGATTTTCTTGAACTAGGGCGGTGCGAATTTTTTGTAAAGAATTTAGTTCTGCTTGCGCTACTGTTGGTTCTAAGCCAATCAGTAGTTCGCCTTCCTTAACTCGTTGCCCATCTTTGACGTAGATAGCGTTGACTACGCCCCCTACGCGAGCTTGGATTTCTTTAACTGCACTAATAGGCTCTAACTTCCCCTGAGCTGGAACTGCTTCTTCTATTTTTGCAAAATAAGCCCAGATAAGGACAGTAGTAGTTACCCCCATTAATCCCCAAAGAATTGCCCGCGACAAAGATCGAGATTGTTTGAGGATTATAGGTTTATCGAATCGGTTGTTTTTTACCAATTCCGAAGTGCTCATTTCTGGACTAGGAACGATATAGTTAGGACTTTTACCTTGTACTGGTGTCAGACTAGGTGAGTGCTTGAAACCCATCCCATTGTTTGTACTCATACTTGTTGCCTCATTACGACTGAAAATTAGTGACTAAATTCTGGCTATAGATAGAAAATGTTACCTAGTGGATCGAATATTTATACTCCCTACTAATTCTCGTGACTCCTGTTGCTGATATAGGCAGTAATAACGCCCTTTCAACCCTATAAGTTCTGCATGCGTTCCCTGCTCCACTACAGTTCCAGAATCCATCATCACAATGACATCGGCATTTTTAATCGTGGCAAGACGGTGGGTTATGAAAAAGACGGTACGCCCTCGAAATACCTCTGCCAGATTCAAACACACCTGTCGCTCTGTGTTGTAATCCAAAGCACTTGTGGCTTCATCTAACACCAACAGGCGTGGATTTTGTAGCACTGTCCGAGCGATTGCAATCCGTTGCCGCTGCCCACCAGATAAAGCTGAACCCCTCTCCCCTACTCTGGTGTTGTAACCGAGAGGCAGGCTCATAATAAAGTCGTGAGAGCAGGCAATTTTAGCTGCTTCTACAATCTCCTCCACCGTCGCGTCTGGATTAGTCAGCGCAATATTCTCTTGTACGGTGCCATCAAATAACAGCGTGTCTTGTAAGACTACACCAATTTGACGTCGTAAAGAATAAAGTTCCACTTTACTAATATCATAACCATCGATCAGAATTCGACCAGAATCAAGCTCGTAGAGACGGGGCAGCAGCTTAGTCAAAGTGCTTTTACCTGCGCCGCTCATACCAACAACCCCAACAAATACACCAGCCGAAAAGTCTAGATTAATGTTCGTTAGCTGCGGGGAAACACTACCCTCGAAACGAAATAAAATATTTTCATACTTCACAGCACCTTTTATATCTGGCATAGGGATATTAGTACGCTGTTCAGAGGCTTCTTTGGGAGTATCCATAATATCTGACAGCCGTTCCAGAGATAAAGCGGTTTCTTGAAAGTTTTGCCACAATTGAATCAACCTTAATAATGGACTGGTAGTGTAACCAGCAATAATCCGGAAAGCTATTAACTGTCCTAGGGTTAACTTACCTTGTAGTACCAGATAAGCACCAACCCATAGCAGTAGCAAGCTGGAAACTTTATTGAGAAAGTTGCTAGTTGAACTGGCTGTAGTAGCAGTAATTACGCTCTTAAAGCCAGCACTTATATAGTTAGCGTAGCGTTCTTGCCACTGCCAGCGCGATCGCAGTTCGATGTTTTGGGCTTTAACGGTTTGAATACCTGAAACGACTTCTACTAAATAAGACTGAGTTTCCGCATTGCGTTCTGCTTTCGTGCGCAACTGCTGACGCATTACAGGGGCTACGATAAAAGTCAATAAGGCAAATAACGGAACTGTGGCTAAAGCGACTATAGTGAGTGGTAAACTGTAAAAGACCATCACTACAATGTAGATAACCGAGAAAACTGCATCTAAAACGACAGTCAGGGCAGTTCCTGTTAAAAATTGGCGAATATTTTCTAGCTCATTAATGCGATTAGATAATTCACCTACAGGGCGCTTTTCAAAATAACGTAGTGGTAACCGTAATAAGTGGTCAATTACTTCAGCACCTAAAGCTAAATCAATCCGGTTAGTAGTATCAACAAATAAATTAGTGCGTAAACTGGTAACGATTGCTTCAAAGATAGCTAACACCACTAAAAATATCCCTAGCACATGCAAGGTATCAATACTATTTTGCAACAGAACTTTATCAATAATAACTTGGGTAATTAGGGGATTAGCCAGACCAAATATTTGGACAAAAAAGGAAGCGAGAAAGACTTCCATTAAGACTTGACGATAGCGGTATAGCGACGGTAAAAACCACTCAAGTCCAAACCGCTGCTTGGGATTATCTTTAGATGGCTGTAGCAGAAGAACTTGACCTGAATTACCCCAGTTTTCAATGAAATCAACTGGTTTTATCCGCCTGATTCCACTTTCTGGTATAGCCAGAATTAGCTCTTTTTCTCCTGTTTTGTAGAGAATAGCAAAACTATCTTGCCAAGGTATAATAGCTGGCACTGGCAAGCGACTAACAGCGACTGCAGGTACATTTACCAACTGGCAATTGAGCTGCATCAACTCAGCGCAAACACCACAAAATTGAAGAGAAATACTGCCTTTATTGAGTTGATTAGCTAAGGCTCTTTTAAGTATATCCCGTCTCCAGGGTATTCCCCAAAGTTGACTTAACATCTGGAAGCAGGCTAAAGTAGCATCCAACGGTCCCCTGCCGCGAACATAGGGATATTTTACTTGGTTAGCCTCATCATTAGTTTGGTTTGTAGGGGAACTAGAAAGTGCATAGGGAATCTCTTCCCAAGAAGTTACTGCTGGTGAAGCTGCTGTGGAATTCAAATCATATGAGAGTTGGCTTATTTCGGGCAAACCTATCAACCGAGCATAACCAGAACCATTGACTTTTATATAGTTATCATAATTTGTTGCATTTATACGAGAACCCACTACAAAGTTAGTCAAACTACCACCACTCACTAACCACACTAAGTTAGGATCTAGCTGGTGCAGTGGGGTTTTACCAGGCGGTAAGTTAAGGACAACTGCTTCTGGATAAGTTTCTCGAGCAAGTTCTAGGAGATTGGTAGCGCCTGTTGCCCTTCGCTCTAGCTCAGCACCTAGTAAGTCAAATACTTCTATGAGCGATGTCTTGCTGTAAAAGCTATGAGCTATTAATGGTTCAAGTTCGAGAAGAGTTAAGAAATCTGCTGCTGAGAGGGTCAGACAAATAATTTCTGTGGAAGCAATAATTGTTTCGCAAGGCACTCCTCTCACCAAGCTTACCCAACCTACCATATCTCCTGGCTGCAATAATTGCAACGTTTGTGGAACTGATGATTGAGGGGCATAACCTAAAAGACGTGCTTGCCCGCTTTGGATAATGGCAATGTGTGAAGGCATAGTTTCCCGCACCAGAATAGGTTGTCCCATGTGATAACGCAGCGGTTGCATTTTATGAGACAAGCGTTCAATTGCTACAGGTGACAATTGCTCAAAGAGCGGCGTGCCAGAAAGGAAATTTTGGATATCAGTTGTGGTATAGTTCATCTGCTGGCGAGTGCGACGGGGACACTTTGGGAACGAGGGTTAATGATTTGGTTAATTTGTTCGGAGATCCAAGTTTCAAAGAGCTGAGCGAGCAGTTGCTGGCGCATCGGTTCATCTAGCTGCGCTGGAATAATTTTTTCCAGTTTTACAATGACGAACCATTCTCCCAAACGAGTAGGCGGCCAAAGTTGGCCTGGTTGAGAAATAGAAAGCATCTTTGCTATTCCTGGATGGGGTACATTCATGTTTACAGGCCCCAACATTCCACCCGTTTGTGCTTCTGATCCTTGGGAGTATTCTGTGGCACATTCTGCAAAAGTCTGCTCTCCTGCTTGAATGCGGAAATAGAGTTCTTGGGCAACACCTGCATCAGATGTGCGAATTAGGGAATAAATGACTTTGTCTAATTGAGATTTGTACTTGAGAAAATAAGATTCTAATTGATGTCCCCAAGTCGCGATTTTGAATTTTTCAATCTTCAGTTCTCGCATAGCTAAAGCTTTGAGTTGCTCGAGTGTCATGCCGTAACCCTTTAACCAAGCTTGTCGTTCTGTTAAAGTAGTGAGCTGATGTTTTTTGTAAAATTGCTCTTCAGCTCTGATTTCTTCCTCAGAAGTTAGAGCGAGCGGAGCAATTGCTTCGTCAATAAGTAGTTCGCGCCACAATGCGGGTAGCATTCGATACCCAGCCATCAGGGAAAAAATTTCTTCAGCGGTAATAGTACGGGAACCGAATTGTAGTAATTGAGTCATGCTGTATAACCTTTGATGATGGTTTTCAAGGAAGAGTAAGCTTACTTTTTCTAGGTAGCGATCGTCTCCTCTCCACCATTACCAAGCGTTTGATTATTCTTGTGTTTCAGTATCGCTCCTGCACCAAAAATGCCAAAAGTCAATATTCCTAACCCAGAAGAGGATTCCGGTACAGGAATTGAACTGCCACCTCCACCTCCATTGCCACCATTACCGCCTGGGTTGCTTGAGTTGCTACCACTGCAATTGAGAGTACCGCTATCTGAAGTACTTGGAACCCCCGTGCCCGGAGCGCGGGTAAAACCTGTACCCCCCAGGACGGGGATCGGATTACAACTTGTTGGAACATTAGGTATATCTGGAGGCTTGACTGTACTTAAAGTGCCTGCTTTAAGAAATACTGCCGAATCGTAAATACCATCCCCTAGATCTTCTATGGTAACCAATAGAGTGTTGGTTTTCCCTTTTTGCAAGTTGCCTGTGAAAAAAAGCGGTTTGGAGTAGCCATCTAGTTTGGTTTCATTAATCGCTGGACCAATATTCGGAGGATTCAGAATCAGGTCTTGACTGCGTGCCAGATTGGTAATGTTGACAGTAGTTGTTCCATCGGAGAGATAGGCGAGGTTCTGCCCATTTAACTGAAGGGAAAAGCGATCGTTGTAAATAGAACCAGCCCATTCCGGCAATTCTTCAGAACCAAAGACGTATTGAAAGTAGAGTTTGTCTGCCGTGTTATCAACGAAATCAAACCGAAGTTGAATTCGATCGCCGGACGTACCTAGGGGAGGAAAATCGGTACTCACATCCGTACAACTGGTGTAGCACCGATTTATACCCGGTAAATCTGTGACTTTGCCAGTACTGAGTACAACTCCAGACTTAAGGTTAAAGGGGTCATTCTGAAATGTGCCAAAGGCTTGAGCATTACCGATAGTCTGAACTTGAAAGCTACTGGTATCTAGTCCTGTTGTATTACCCAGTAACTTTGAGATCAGGGTGTTCGGGTCATTTTCCTGGGTGGCAGTGAAGGATGCAGCTTGAGCGGAATCCGGTGATAGGCTATAAGTTGCCAGGGCGATTATAATTGTGACAGTTGTTGCTTGAGAGCGGTTCATTGGTTTTCTTACAAGTAGGAAAAGGATTGACTAAGAATAGAGAAGACTTTAGAGGAATGGCACTTAGTTAAGCGATCAGTGATGGGTGAAATCTACTCCAAGTTTCCATCAAATCCATTGAATTAGTATTTAACCTTAACTAAGCGCCATTCGACTTTAGAGATGCTTACCTGGCAAATACAGGTATGTAGGGTGCCCCAACATATTGGACGTAGGGGGCATGGAGATCGAGCGGAGTCGTAAACGGACCCTGAATCACAGCAATCAAATCTCCCCCATAGAAGAGTTCCGTACCACTGGGTACTCCGGCTGTATTTGCGCCTAAACTGTATTGGTTTGGGTTATAAATTCCTATGTTATGTAGCCGAATGGTATCTCCTTCTGCCGGATTAAAGTCAGTAATCAGCGCATAGTCGCTGATGCCGGATTTTATTACTGGTTGGTTGCTATTGATTGCGTTGGCATAGAACACCTGATTGATCCAAGTAGTAGCCGAGCCGTTCCCCAGAACGAAGGTATCCGCGCCCGGTCCGCCAGTCAGGACATCAATGTCATTCGGCAGGTTGTAAATATGCGTCGATCCTCCGAAGCGTGGGCCTGAATCTGGGGGTATTGGGTCGACCTTGTCGTAGCCATAATCCGTGTTGTTGGTGCCTATCAACTCGTCATTACCATCGCCACCAATTAGCGTATCGTTGCCACGATTGCCAATTAGCGTATCGTTTCCTGCCCCGCCGGATAAGTAGTCATTACCATCGCCGCTTTCTATGACATCATTCTTGCTAGTGCCGGTGATGTTGTAGCGTTCAAAGTTCTTAAAGCTGACGAAATCGAGAAACGGTGGGTACTGTGGATATGGAAATGTATCCGTGGTGTAACGATAGGCACTACCTGTTTCGCCGATCGGGTAAACAGCCATCCCCATCCCACCACCCGTATCACCCTGCGAGTAATCGAGAGTCAGCAGATCGTCACCAGAGCCACCCTCTACCGTATCAAACCCGAGTCCCGGATTCACAGTATCATTGCCAGCCCCCGTGTTGAAGATATTGTCAACTCGACCCGGCTGAGAGATATTATCGTTACCATCAGCAGTTCTGATGTTTTTGAAAATCTCGAAATTCTTAATCTGGGTGCCATCACTCAACGACACATTTGTTCCATTAAACTGTTTGGGAGCCAGCGGATCGGTGCCTGTCAGACTGATGTCGCCCATCCCAATTTTGTCCGACAAATCTTCGGAAAGGGTGTCAATGCCGTCGCCACCGTCGAGATAGTCGATGCCGCTGCCACCATTAACAAAATCATCGCCTCCTCCAGCAAAAATCACATCGCCTTTGCTATCGTATCCACCCGTAATCGAGTCGTTTTGGCTGGTGCCAGTTACGTAGAGCCGCTGGATGTTGCTGAAAGAAACGGCATCTAATGTTTTGCTGCC
>CASBRB010000214.1 GCA_949127975.1 Oscillatoriales cyanobacterium PMM_0019
TCTTACTCCCCTCTCCCCCTTTGGGAGAGGGGTTGGGGGTGAGGGTATTTTTATAAATGATTTAGACTTGCTATATAATATTGTAGGTTGGGTTGAGGTACGAAACCCAACTCATTTTTTGCGACTTCCGTTCTAGCCAAGGTGACTTCGTAACCTTGACAGGGCTAGGGCGTCTAACCCCCCAGTTAAGCTAACACCATCAATTGCAGGGCTCATCCTCAAACCCCTTGTAGAGTAGAGCCTTTTAGCAATGGCATTGCAAGTCGGACAATGCATAGGATTAATCGCATTACTTCTACTACGCCATTGCTCAAATTCTTCACTTATTTGGCACTGAAATTCTTCCAAAGGCATAAATGTTGACCTGATTAGACAAGATATTAGCAATTAGTAGGGTGGGCACTTCTCACCTTACAAAATAAGACGGGTTTAACCGTTCAAATAATACTCTATTATTATGATGTAGCAGTTAAGAGAACTTTAAGATGGCTTAATCTTCTCGCTCGTTATCTTACTATATCTTAAATAAAAATCTAGATGCTGTAGCGTTGAATACAAATCAAACATTTCTCTACTTTTTTAAGTTGTGCAGACTTACTTCCTTCCGCTCAAAGGCAAGTTGTTCGATTACCCATTCAATTTCACCTTGGAGTACTTGACACGCATAATGCCATAAGGTAGTCTGGTATTGGTCTCCGGCAACTATTTCAGGTTCTGGGGTTTCCAGACGTAGCTTACCTACCATCAATCGGTGTTCCAGTAACTTGATTCGTTCTTCTGGTGTCAAATAACTAAAGAAGAAAAACTTGATCAGGAAGCGAGAGCGGCTATGTATCCAGCTTTCTTGGGGATGCTCCAACATCTTTTGTCGCCAGCGCGATCGTCCAGAGTCAGTAATGCTATAAATCTTGCTAGTACGGGCGGGTTTAACCAGTAAAGTTGTACTGCCCATATTATGCGTAGACAGTTCCCTACACCCCTCAGTTGCCTCTTCCTCGCTCACCGCCGCAAGCTCACCTCGCTCCTCCAGACGCTTCAACAACGGGTAAATCGAGCCATAGTTAACGGTGATACAGCTACTCATGAACAGCTCTAGCTGCTGTTTCAAGCGATAGCCGTGCAGAGGTTCGCGTAGGAGTGTACCTAAAGTAGCCAGTTCTAGCATAGGAATATATCAAACTGATATAATAAAGCAGTATCTTGGAATTATAGCTAACAACACTGAAAATTTTCTGGCTCATTACTACTGACACACCTGTCAACTACCAATGAAGCTACTGATTCCTCGTATAACTGAATCAGCCGCAGCGTAAGCAATTTAATCTACCCAGGGAGAAAGAACTGTGGGATACAAAACATTGTCCGAAGAAGAACACGATGAACACATCAGCACGCTTACGGTTCCCTCGGAAATAGAGGATGACGAGGAAGAGCTAGATTCACCCCATAGCTCTGGGAGGGGGTGGTTTGCTCAAAGGCGAACTACTATAGTGGCAGTGGCGATTGGCTTATTGATTGCTGTGGGGGCTGTGGTAGGAATGCGCTTTTTGCCTAAATCTGGGGCTAAGGCGCGTCCAAGTACCCAAAGCGAGACTCCCACCAGCATGACTGTGACATTGGCACCAGTAGAAACAACACCCGTCGTCCGCACCATAAAAGCCACAGGTACAGTTGCAGCCATCGAACTCATCCCTGTTTTGCCACAGACTACAGGTTTACTAATTAGGGAAGTGGCGGTTAGAGAGGGCAATGATGTGCAAGCGGGGCAGATTATGGCTGTACTCGATAATTCGGTGCTGCAAACCCAACTGAGCCAAAATCAAGCACAGCTAGAATCATCAAGAGCCAAGTTGCAACAACAAAAAGCTGCTTTAGATCAAGCACAAGCTGCTTTAGGTGAAGCACAAGCGACTGTAGGGCAAAATCAGGCTAATCTTGATGCCGCCCAGAGAGCATTTGATCGATATAAAAAATTAGAATCTCAAGGAGCAATTAGTAAACAAGATCTAGACACTCGCGAGACTACCATAACGACGTCTAATCAGGCAGTGCGAGTCGCCCAAGCTAATGTTAAGAGTGCCAGAGCTGCTATTAACAGTGCCCAAGCTAATGTTGATAGTGCCCAAGCTGATGTTCGCAACAGCGAGGCTAAATTACAACAAGCAAAAACTCAGCTAGGGCAAACACAGGTGCTTGCTCCTGCTAGTGGGATGGTAATCGCTCCTACTACTGATGGTCGTTGTGATGTCAATGCTAGCTCTGGGGCGGGTACGACAGCCAGCCAATCGATCGCTCAGTCAATCGCTCGTGTGGGAGATACCTCTGGGAATAAAGCGCTGTTTTGTCTCATCCGCAATAACGCGGTTGAACTTCAGGTGAAAATACCAGATGACCAACTGAGCCAGGTACATATAGGGGCACCAGCGATCGTTACCAGTAAGTTAGATAATAACATTAAGTTACAGGGTAGCGTGCGGGAAATTTATCCCATAGTCGATTCACAAACCCGTCAGGCAACGGTGAAAATTGACTTACCTGCAAATGCTGGAATGAGGCCGGGAATGTTTGTTCAAACAGAGATAACATCTCAAACCGATCGAGCGTTGACAATTCCAGCAAAAGCTGTAGTACCCCAGTCTGATGGTAAAGGAACTGTTTATTTATTAGGAGCTAATGACATAGTTCATGCCCAAGCTGTAGATGTAGGGAAAACCAGCGGTGGGACTGATGGCGATTTAGCAGCCAGAATCGAAGTGAAGAGTGGGTTAAAAATAAGCGATAAAGTGATTGTCGAGGGTGTTGCTTATCTCAAAGATGGCGACAAAGTAAAAGTTGTTGACCAGCCGGCTAATTCCAATAACAAATAACAATTAAAAAAAATGTCTTCCAACATCTCAGCCTGGTCTATCCAAAAGCCAGTTCCCACGATTGTAATGTTTTTAATTCTGACAATCCTGGGCTGGGTGTGCTTTACAGGATTGGGCATAGATTCCAGTCCTAATATCGATGTACCTTCAGTTTCTGTTACCGTCAGCGAACCAGGGGCCGATCCTGCGGAACTGGAATCTCAAGTTACCAAAAAAATTGAGGATGCCGTTGCTGGTTTAGGCAACATTGACCATATTATAAGTACAGTTACGGATGGTTTGTCTAGCACCACCGTGAACTTTATTTTGGGTACGAATAGCGATCGCGCTACCAACGACGTGCGTAATGCTGTCGCCCAAATCCGCCAAAGTCTACCGCAAAACATTAACGATCCGGTTGTCCAGCGGGTTGATTTTGCAGGCGGCTCGATTATGTCTTATGCAGTGGTTTCAGAGCAGCGAACTGTAGAACAGCTTAGCGATCTAATCGACCAAACAATCAGCCGCGCTTTGTTATCAGTGCCTGGTGTTTCTCAAGTGCAGCGGGTTGGAGGTGTGGACCGCGCCATTCGAGTAGATTTAAACCCAAACCAACTGCAATCCCTAGGTATCACAGCCACTCAGGTAAACGACCAACTCCGCAACTTCAACATTAATATGCCGGGTGGACGAGCAAACGTCGGCAATTCCGAGCAGACTATCCGTACTCTAGGTAGCGCCCCTAGTGTAGAGGAACTGAGAAACTATCAAATAACACTACCCAAAGGTGGTTTTGTTGCCCTTTCCGCTATAGCAGACGTATCCGACAGTTACAGCGAACCTCGTCAGGCAGCCTATCTTAATGGCAAGTCGGTGGTGGCATTTTCTATTATACGCAGCAATGGCAGCACCCTCGCCACTGTGGCAGGACAGGTAGAGCAAGCAGTCAAGAATCTGGGAACAAAGCTGCCACCAGATGTGAAAATAAAACTGATTTACACCCAGGCGACTCACATTCAAGACACCTACCAAGCCTCTATAGACGCCCTAGTTATAGGAGCAGCGCTAGCAGTGGTGACGATATTGATTTTTTTGCGGGATTGGCGAGCAACTCTGATTACTGCTGTCGCGCTACCGCTATCGGTAATTCCTAGCTTTATCGTCCTCAAGCTATTGGGCTACACCCTCAACAGCATGACTTTGCTAGCACTGGCACTGGTAGTGGGGATTTTGGTAGATGATGCGATCGTGGAAATCGAAAACATCGAGCGGCACGTCCAAATGGGAAAAACACCCATTCAAGCGGCAATGGATGCTTCTGCTGAAATTGGTTTGGCTGTTGTTGCCACAACCATGAGCATTGTATCAGTATTTGCGCCTGCCGCTTTTATTGGTGGCATCCCCGGACAATTCTTTCGCCCCTTTGGTGTTACCGTCTCAGTATCAGTATTATTCTCTCTGTTGGTAGCCCGTACCGTAACCCCGCTGATGGCGGCATACCTGCTCAAACCTAAAGCTCACGATAAGAAGGAACTGGAAAAAGACCAATTCACCTATCAATATCGTCGGCTACTAAACTGGGCGGTTAAGCACAGGCTACTGACAATGATTGTGGCTGTGCTTTTATTCTTCGGCAGTCTTCAGTTAGCACGCCTAATTCCTTCGGGGTTTATTGATAATGAAGATATAGGGCTTTCATCCGTTTCAATTGAACTAGCCCCAGGCACTACTTTAGCGCAGACCGATCGAGCAGTACAGCAAGCAACCCAAATGTTGCTCGCTAACCCAACAGTAGAGAGTGTGTTAGCGACAGAAGGCGCTCCGGCGGTGTCGGGTGGTTTTGGTAGTAGTAGTAGCAGTGGTGTGAATACTGCCAGCCTGTACGTCAACCTGAAACCAGACAATAAACGTCCGCCAGGTAAAAACTCGGCGCACATTTCCCAGGAAGAGTTTGAATCGGAAATGCTACGCCACTTTAAGGAAATACCAGGGGTGCGCATTGGTTTTAGCCAAGGGCGAATCGGAGGCAAAAAACAGTTGTCAATTTTGCTCAAAAGCGAAAACGGCAACCTTCTGGGCCGCACATCCGATACACTGGTAAAACAAATGAGCCGAATACCAGGATTGGTGGAAGTAACATCGAGCGCTAGCCTGGTGAAGCCAGAGATTCTAGTTAAACCAGACCCGGGGCTGGCGGGGGATCAAGGTGTTTCTGTGCAGTCGATCGCTCGTACCGCTTCCATTGCCACCATCGGAGACATTGACGCCAACCTCGCCAAATTTGATTTACCCGATAGACAAATTCCGATTGTGGTGGAGTTAGCGCCCCAGTTTCGTAATGACATGGACACGATTAAAAATCTGCAAGTACCTGCTAAAAATAACACTTTGGTACCTTTGACGGCTGTTGCCAGTATTAGCATTGGTAGTGGGCCATCTGCGATAAACCGTTATGACAGGGCGCGGCAGGTATCGGTAGAAGCCAACTTGAAAGACATCGTACTAGGTGACGCTCTCAAAAAAGTGGCGCAGTTACCAGTAATGAGTCCCCTACCTGCCGGCGTGACGCAAGAACCTTTCGGGGATGCAAAAGTCATGAAGGACATTTTTACCGGTTTTGCTTTTGCTCTATCAACAGCGGTGCTGTTTATTTATGCGGTTCTGGTGTTGCTGTTTAACAACTTCCTCCATCCGATCACAATTATGGCAGCCTTGCCTTTGTCTCTAGGAGGCGCACTCTTGGGGCTGTTAATAGGGCATAAGTCCTTGGGCTTGTATTCGCTGTTTGGGATTGTGCTGCTGATGGGAATTGTGACAAAAAACTCTATCCTGTTAGTAGATTACGCATTGCTCAACGAACACGAGGGGAAGTCAACTAACACGGCAGTGCTAGAAGCTGGGGTAGAGCGGCTACGACCGATTGTTATGACTACTATTGCTATGGTAGCCGGGATGGTGCCGATCGCTCTAGGTATTGGTGCTGGTTCTCAGGTGCGTAGCCCGATGGCGATCGCTGTCATTGGTGGCTTAATTACCTCAACTTTGCTTACCCTAGTAGTAGTTCCGGTAATTTTCTCTTACATGGAGCAGTTTCAATCTTGGATCTTCAAGCTGTTTCATGTCGGTTCTAAGCATAGTTCTTAGCTGAGGACGAACGAGAAATAAAAGATGTTGGCTTTCCCGATGGGTGGAGGCAGAGCCTCACCAACAGCGTTCCCAGGCCTTGGCTGGGAACGAGAAATGAGTAAGCGGGCTTTAGGAGCAGGGATATATGGAGAAACAAGGGGAGCAAGAATATGGAGAAAGTCAACCCACCAGCCTAGTGCGTGAAGAATTTGCTGGTGCAAAAATATATGAAAACAATTCAAAATCTATACTAAACCGAGCCACAGGTTTTATTGCAGGTTACGACTTTACCCTCAATCCTTATCGGGGTTGCCAATACGGATGTAGCTATTGCTATGCTGCTGCCTTCAGCCCTAACCCTAAAATGCGTGAGGATTGGGGCAACTGGGTGATTATCAAACAAAATGCAGCGGAAATTTTAGAAAAAGAGCTGGCAAGGTGGTATAAAAAACATCCAGAGCAGCCGCCCAGCATTTATATGAGCAGTGTAACCGATCCCTATCAACCGATCGAATCTAAAGAAAGGCTGACTCAAAAACTATTACTGGTGATGGTAAAATATCAACCCACACTGGTAATCCAAACTCGCAGCCCCATGATTACCAGAGACATTGAGATTTTGCAACAGTTTCAGCGTCTGCGGATCAATATGAGTATTCCTACTGGGAGCGAACCAGTCAGAAAAGATTTTGAGCTACATTCCCCCAGTATTCCCTCTAGATTATTAGCGATCGGCAAGCTGAAACACCACATTGCTTGCAATGAGAACCATCAAGCGAGGTTTTCGATTACAGTGACGCCTTTACTTCCTATATTACCAGAAGACCAAGCTGCGTTCATTAGCAAGCTAGAAATTGCCGACAGGGTTGTAATTCAGGAATTTCATCCCAGCAATGAGCGATCGCTAGTGGCGTCAACACGGCAAGAAGCTGTAGAATTGAAAAATAAATATGCCTGGTGGTATAAGAACGAGCAAGAAAATTATCGTCAGTTTAAGAAAAAGTTAGTGGCGATGCTGGAGCCTACAGGTATTCAAATTATGGAAGGCAAGGCAGGTTTTAGCTATGACTAATATAATTGCGTATTTGCGGCGAACCCTGCGGAGAGCTTCCCTAACGCGCCAATTCCAATCCGCCGTCAAAAGTGGTAACACTCGTATGGCAGAGCAACTTTTACAACAAATTCAAAACTCAGGGGCTAAACTGTCATGGCTAGAAAAGCTATTTAGAGATAAGCTCCAATCTGAGAGAGCCTTAAATCAATATAAAAGAGAGGCAGCTACTTTAAGTGGCCAGCTAAAACAATCATCCCAGAAGATACTAGAATTAGAGCAAAAAGAAAAATCTTCCCAGCCTGCTGAATTTTTATTATATCCACATAAAGAATTTATTCAATTCATCTCAACCAGCTTTAAATTAATTGCGCATGATGATAATCATCTGCAATGCACTGGCATTCATCAAAGTTTGTTTGATGATTTTGACGCAAACCTAGTTGAATATTTGTCAGAAGAGTTTAGCAAAATATCTGCGGAGCGACTAGCAGTTGAATTACAAGATGCCATTGAAGATATTAACGGTTTAAAAAGTGGAAAAGACCCCGAATATAGTTTTAGTTTATCTCCCCACGTCTACTTAATGAGGTATTTTTTAGAAAATGTATATTGTACTTATTTAGCTTGGTTTCTTATTTACCAAGATGGTTTAATGCCAACAAAAGTTAATATACTTGACATTGCAGCAGGACCAGGAACAGTTGCTTATGGTCTAGCTTTATTGCTAGAAAGTATTAGTGTTTTTTTGACAATGCCTCAAATGCACGTCTCCTACTATTCTTTAGAAAAACAACCTGCATTTCAATATCGGGGACTGCAATTTTGGCGTAGATATATAGAAACGAGGCAGACATCTACAAATGCTTACTTTAGGTTTGACACTTCTGATATTCTTACTTGGGAGGAAAAATCTAGTAAGCTGCCTAAAAACTTTTATGATTTTATAGTGATTTCTCATTGTTTCTTTTATGAACCAGTAACCAGGCAGCAAGCCCACAATACATATAAGCAGATATTTATCAATAGCCTAAAGCCTGAAGGTTATGTACTGCTGATTGTGCAAGACAAGAAATTATTCAAAATGCACGATATGCGCCAAACAGAAGATCGCGATCGAGAGAATAAGCTAATTAAAAAATTTGTATCAGAGCTTGGGTTAGAGCTAGTTTGGTATAGATACTTAACATCAAGAGAATCAAGAGAACCTGTATCACCTGCTGAGTTTGCCCAGTTGGCACGTCAATTACCGAAGCAGGTATATATGACTCCGCTAGTACAAAAGCATTTTGGTATAAAGCATGATTCAAACTATACATTAGACGATTACGTTATTTTAGCTAAATTGGCATGATATACAGGACTTACGCACTGCCTCTATATATAGCGGGTTCGTAGGGGCAAACCCCCTGTGGTTGCCCCCTATATATGCCAGTGTGCGTAAGTCCTAATATATTAATTGTAGGTTGGGTAGATCGAAGCGAAACCCAACAATTAGGGTTCTCCGTCTTCTAAAGTGTATAAATCTGGCTCAGTATGCTGATGCCTTTCAGTCAGTCCCATATTGCCATCCACCCACCAAATCCAGATATGAGTATCAAGGATTATCATTGTAGAACTTCCCAATCTTCTAAAGCAACTGGTTCACTTGGAGCATCATAACGAATTACTTTACCGCGCAAAGAATAAACATTGTTATCTGAAGGCTGAGGACGGCGTTCAAGAATAATAATTTCCACTTCCTCACCAGCTTGAAAAGGTAGATTTTGCAGGGTTAAAGTGCCATTTTCTGAAAATTTAGTCTCGATTTTGTGTGCTTTCATGATTTTGTTTTATTTCTTAATATCAAAAGTAGGCTCTTTCGTACTTACTCCCTTCCCGCCAGAAGAATTTGGATTTTTTTCTCGTTCCCAGGCAGAGCCTGGGAACGCTGTTGGTGAGGCTCTGCCTCCTACTGCCTTCCCACCAGAAGAATTTGTATTTTCTTCCCCGGTGCTCCCCCAACTCGAAGATTGCTGGCTTAATACATAATCTTAGAGCGGGAAGGGAGTAGTTGTAGTTTGGGTTGAGGTAACGTAACCCAACAGTAATGATGTTGGGTTTCGCGAAGCTCTACCCAACCTACAATTATTACATTTACGAAAAGCCGCTGTATTGCTTCAAGGGGGCTTGTTTGCTACCAGTAAGACGCGATAACTTCTGAAACCAGCCAATAAGAGATGAGCTTCAATCACACTCTCAAAAGCGACTTCATTATAACGAGAGGCGGAAGAATTAGATGTCATTTACTCTTTTGCTTGTGAATAGCCAGCCTACGCTCACGCTCTTGTTCAGCCTTCTGCAAAATTTGTCGTGCAACCTGCTCGATTATAAAACAGAAATGAGGGTATCTTCCCTCCTTGTCACGTATACTGTAACCATTTTCAACAATTCTTCGTAACTGGGCTTTGCTTAAGCCCTTATCTTTGGTAAAAAAGAGTTCGTCAATTGCTTGCTTTCTCAAATCCACTAATAAAGGGTGGGCAAGCTGTAGATGATCGATGGTTTCTTTAGCAGCAATATCTGTTTCTGAGACAGGTTTAATCCCTCCTTCCATATCAAAGTAGAATTTTGTTTCGCATAAGCTATCTAGGGGATGAACAAAACAGTCAATATCGTACCAGTCTCCCCTTGCTTGGGCTCCAAATTCGCAAGTACCCTTGGGGTAAGCTGCCAGCATATTGCTGTACATCACATCATCGTGATCGTTCTCATCCTGCTTTGAAATGCTCTGTGGTTTGAGATGTTCAATATGAGTGTTTTCTGCTGAGATACGGATACCTGTGTAGCAACACAAAAATCCTTGCTCTTCCAACAGTGACTTTATGATTTTTTCTTTTACATCCGAACGAATGTGATCATAGCGACAATTAATTCGTTTGTTTTTGTCGTTTTCATCCCGTTGTATATCGAACCACTGAGGCAGTTCTCTTGGTCCAGAGCCTTTACTGATGTATTTCATCTAATCCCCTAGCAGTCGTATTCTATCTATGCGTGTTTGTAGACGTACTAATTCTGGAAACTCACCAACCTTCGCTCGTAAATCATCTATTGCATCGGTCGCCGTGTCATACTCCTCATGTTCGATCAGGTTAGCGATGTGCTCTAGTGCATTCTTGGCTTCAAGATCGCGTTCAGAGGCATCCATCAAATACCTCAGCACCCAATTACTATCCATACCGAGCGATTGTTTTGGCTGGTAAGGAATCTCGCCATTCTCAAGAATAAGAATATTTTCGGGTGGTACTTCACCAATGATTTGCGGCGAGTGGGTTGTGACTATAAACTGGCATGATGGAAAGGTTGATGATAACCTTTGGACGATTGCGCGTTGCCACTTAGGATGTAAATGAAGGTCAAGTTCATCAATAAGTACAATTGCCTTTCCATTACGTAGCGGATCATCAAGTTCAGGGTTTGCTTGAACTAGTCGTAGTGCCAAATCAAACACTAATGCTAGACTTCCCCTTTCACCATCTGAGAGTTGAGAGACATAGAAAGATGTGCCATTTTTGTCGAGCATTAGAGTAGCTTTTCCTTCACGACGAACGGCTCGTAAATTAGTACACGAATCTAAAAAAATTGTTACAGCATTTTTTAAAACTTCAAGACGATTTTGAGCAGATGACGATTCTAAATCTGCTTGAGCCAACCACCAAGTGGCAAA
>CASBRB010000215.1 GCA_949127975.1 Oscillatoriales cyanobacterium PMM_0019
CGTTGATTAGAGATGATAATATGTCAACAGTTACTGATATTGGTACATTAATTGTCCGTACTCCAGACACCTGTGGAGGTCGTCCTCGGATTGCAGGGAGAAAAAATTGATGAGGAGGGCAACCCACTTGGGGATTGCCCCTACGCTAATATTTTTGTAGGGGGGCGTCCCGCCACGCCTTGTGCTTTAGCGCCCACCTTCGTCCGACGTGCAACCCTTGATTAGAGAAGCCTCACCCCTGAACAACCAACAGTATCATTAATTGACGAGGCTACCACGTTCCCGGATTCCTTAGGGTGTTGTACTACCTACTTTTTGATTAGTTTCTACGCCTGCTGGTGCTTCTGGCTCTAGATTTAGCAAACGTTTTGCCCTTTTCAATCGGTAAACTTCATTAGGTTGTTTGCGAATCTGCTCCTCTAATTCGCCAATCATGTGTTCCGTCACCAGAATCAGAGCATCCCAACGCTTGCAGACTTCCTGCATCTTAGCTGCTGTCTGCTTGACTTTTTCAATATCAGGGGGTTGTGGTTTCTCAGTCATAGTAGGTTAAAATTCCTTTTTTCTTCTTGAATGGTTGCTTCTGAGGCATCAGCAGTAGCCTGTGACTCATCAATTGCACGCTCTAGTAATTCCAGCATAGCAGTAGGAGCAATTGGTTGAAATTCTGCAATCCGCAGCAGTAGGGTGTAAAAACGTGAATAGTAGGTGTTTGCACGTTCTTTAACATTCTGGAGATCCTCTAGAGCAATAAGCGTTGTCTCTGTCTCACCATACTGTTCGAGAATGATAAACCCAGTAGCTGTTGCTTGATTAATGATTTTCAGCAGTCGCCGTTGCAAGTTTAAAACAATGGTTGTTGTTTCGTCTGGTAATGGAGCCATTTAAGTTGGTTTATCGTATTGTCCAATAACAAAAAAAGCTGCCCACCAATAATAGCAAGCTTAGTTATTAACTTTCTCATAGAGGGGGAAGTTTTAGCGATCGCTCATTTCAGCTAAGATATGTCAAGCGAAACAAGCCAAAGTGCCTAAGCCTTTTGGCTGGGTAGGGGAAATTTTTGGGGGCGATCGCGCAAGTTGAGTGCTGCTAGCGTGTTAAAATCTTAGTATCTCAGTAGAATCTTCTTGCGATCGGGTAAAAGATGAACGACTTTGCTCCAACTCAGAACTTGTCCCAGATTCCTTCAAGCTGTCGAGAGTGGCGAGGGTGAGGGCGCGGGTGGTTTGGCAGATGGCATTATTGGGGTCGAGTTCGAGAAGTTTACCCTATATCATTTGAAGAAGTCCAGTCTCTCCTCCCAGCCAACACTGCTGGCTACCGAATAGCCTATTCAGTTGCTCAAGACTGATGTTCCTACCTTTCCTGAGACTTTTGCGGGCTTTAGACTACACTCTCCACTAAAAATAGACTATCTCACAATATTCCAGTCCACTTAAGTGGACTTAAGCTATGAGCCAGATTGAAATTACTAACGCACTACTAGGCAAACAGTAATCGACCTTTGGCTTCTGGAATAGGTCGCCCTAATTCTTTTGCTGTTGCCATCCACTCTTGGATAACGATTTCGGCATTTTGCACCGCTTCCTGATAAGTTTCGCCATCTGCTGCACAACCGGGCAACTCTGGCACTTCAACAATAAAGGCTTGATCCACTTCACTCCAGTAAATAATCAGTTCATACTTAATCTTCATTTAGACCTCCAAGTTGATAGTTCAAAATTATATTACGAATTTGTTTGACCTGATATGCTTTAGCTTTTCCTTGTTTTGGCTGGATATTGAGGATTTCTTCCACCCCTTCCTTGGAGAAGATGTGATGACTGCCTCGGATTCGTTCTTCAAAACCAAGGCTTAAAGGGAATGTTTGCATCAGAGGTTCCCATGAGGATTTTGAGAAGTAGTTTATATCGCTGACTCATTCTTTGTTTTCTCCGCGACTTTTTTCCAATTCTTCCTCCAACTGCCTACATTCTTCTACCAACGGAATGCCCAACTCTGTCGCCAGTGCCTAACAGGACTGACGAAGGACTGGCGTAAGATATGAGCATATTTGTACACAACGGGATGCCCCATGCCAGAGCTTTTTTATCAACAACTTTAAACGTCAAACCGCCATTTTTTAAATGATAAACTCTTCCCTAATGCTGGCATCTCCTAGTGCTACTTTAACACTGAATCGTTCTCCTGGCTCACCTCTAAACTCTAGTTGAATCCAATTATCAGCCGTTCTGGATTGCGCTTCCAGGAAAATTTCTCCTGATTCATCGAGGACAATCAGTTGCACGCCAGGAGGTAAGTAAGTTTTACTTCCACCAGGATGCACTTGTAAAAGAATGTTACGTTTTGTGTCGGATTCTGGCGTTAAATAGACAATCAGCGCTACAGGATGATCTGCTAATTGGATACCTAAGTCAACTACTCGCCCCCGACTAACTGGAGACAAAGTAGAAGCGCTTTCACTATCTCCAGATCTCGATGCCATTCTAGAGTAGCTAAGATTGAAACTGAGCGATGACTGCGTCTCGGACTCCGTTCTACGCACTAAGTCTTCTAGTGATAGCCACCTTTGAGGAAAAACCTTCTCAAACCACTGACTCAAATTCACTACTGGCTTTTTCCCGATGCGTCGCTGGTATAACTGTTGCCGATAACTTGGTGAAGCCAGCAGCGCCGCCCACTGTGCAAAGGGCACCATGAGGCGCGGGGAATAGGGTGAAGGTTGACTCAGTTGCGCTAATAGCCTTTCTGCTTGGAAGGCAGATAATGTGGGTAACTGGGTAATGGTAGCTTTCTCCTCCCGACAGAGTTCTAGAGAAACCCACATGACGTTAAGGTTTTCCCATAAGTCCTCTGCATCTAAACAGTAGGTGCGATCGCAAAGCGTCTGCCAAGCAGAATCGCTTGCATCATATCTCCCTTGAGTCTTAAGATGGCGATGGGTAGTAAACCCCCACACGCGCAACCATCTGTCTTCTAGGTTAACTTGCACTGCTAGGTAATAGTCTGCTGCCCATTCGGGAATATCTACCCATTCTTGAGGTACGCAGAATTCTTCTGTGTCGATCGCTATGCTGGGAATAAGGACGATCTCGGCTTCTCCTATAGTTATAGCTGTGCCGTTGACGAATTCCCACTCTTGAGGGTTAGCTTGTTTCTGACGTGGTTGTTTGTTCGCCTCTTGTGCGAGTGCAGGCACTAAAATATTTAGACAGAGGCGATTGAGAAAGGCTCTTTGGTAGGCAGCATCGTGGGAGTAATCTTCCTCTAGGGGTAATGCTTGCTTCTCCTGTTCTTTGTCAAACTCTAACCAGATTTGATGTGGGTATGCTACGCTCAGTTGCTCTAAACTAAATGTCATGGGATTGCCTCTGTGTTATTTCAAATGTGCATAAGGTGCGTTCAGCAAGAAGCTGTCTACGAGCAGCGCTGAGGGTTTGGCTACAGCGTTCAGAGAATTGGGCGTGAGCTTGAAAGTTTTTTGCATCCAACCGAGCAATTCCTCTTGCAGTATCTGCCTGATTCCTGACAGCTTCTCATTGAGTTCAGTTTCTTTGAGTTTCAACTCGTTGGCTAAAGCTTTTGTTGAGGTTTCGGCACCAAAGTGACGGGTTAACAGGGGAATTTCCTGCTTTAATGTGGGGTGCAGGCTCAAGGTTGTTTGCAAAAACTTGTATAAAATAGTTGTCTGGCTATACCAGTCTAACCATTCATCTAGTTTCTTTGACAACTCATCGATGGCTTCGACATGCGTTAAGGAAGCATGGTTTTTACTCCACTGTGCTAAAGCCTTTAAGAGCAAGCATTTATGTTTATCCAACTGGCGGGACACTTGATACTGCTTGATGCCGAACTCTTTAGCGATTTGGGTTTGGTTGAGTCCTGGGAAGCCATGCTCTAAGATTAGCATTTTTCGAGCATCGGGTGGGAGGGTAGCGATCGCTTCTTGCAAAACCTCTTGCAACTGCTGCAATTCCTCCTGAAATTCTGCTGTTACTAATTCCTGCTCCACCGAATTATAGTCGATCGGAATTGCGGGCGAAGCATCGAGGGAAGAAATGGCAATTTTGGTACTTACTCGTAAAGCAGAGCTGCACATTTCCAACAATGCCAGAATATCAGAGCCACTTTGTTGTGGTTCCGTTGACTGAGGGAAGCGGAATTGATTGTAATAATCGGCAATATCCGCCAGTTGTTCTGGAGTTGGAGCCTCGCACCGATTTCCCCGTACTCTTAAGGCAGTGTAAATTTCCTGGAATCCCTGCCAAGCGAGTAGATAACGGGAGAGTTGCGGCTCTTTGATGCCGGATTTTTCGAGAGCAGTTTTCAAGGCTCTTTTACTAGAGCGTAGCAGCAGTCCCCAATCAGAACACCGCTCGGCTTCCCTGTCTTTGCGAACAACATCTAGGATAGCGCTGCTGATTTTCAATTGGGCATAGTAGGCAGGGTTACTCCTAAGAGGATCGTACTTCTTGAACAGTTTCACGGGATCGCTAGCCTCAACTCTGGCGATTTGCCAGTAATCGAGCCAAGTGAAATCCAGGCAAGTAAAGCGTTGATAAGTGACTTTAGCACTCCAGAAGCAGGTTTCTTCTAAGTAAGCGCGGATGTGCTGTACTGCCAGGGGGTCTGATTTATTTATAGCTGCTTCCAGCCAGTGCTTCACCCAAAACTTATCGTTTTGAGTTGGATGCTGCTCTATCTTAGGGGTGATGTTTCTTTTCAATTTAAGGTCAGTTATCCAGCAGCAGACTGGGGAAACCTGGTAAAAGGTTGAATACTTTTCAACAATGGTGTGACGTTTTTCCATTATGGCTGTTGCTCCTAGTGATTTCAGCCGACTCCGGTAGGGATGCGCTGTAGCAGTGATATATCGTTTGGGGTTGTCGGTTTTATGCAAGCTGGTTATGGCATGAAGTTCCTCGCGATGAAGATTTTGGCTGGTTGTTCTTCTCTCATGCGGGGTTGGGAGATTTATGCAGCCTGTTGGGAAAATCGCTAAAAAATTTTTTTTGGAGCCTGGATTTCACCGTTTCCCTAACGGGACGTAGTTCGATCGCTAAGTAGTATAATCTGGTCACAATCCACAAGCTACTATAAAATTGGGGGATAGTAGGTCGTAGGAGGAGGGTTGAAAAAGTTCCCTAATCTATTTCCAGATGACTTGCCAATCCTTATCCACAGATCGGGTCTCGTTTTCAAGGAAGGAAAATGGCGGGAAGTTACCTACAAAGGTGAAGAACGCAGCGCGTCAGGAGTGTATAATTTTGTTACTCTAGAAGGAAAAGTGTTTATTCGTAGAGCAAGTGCTAGAGTCGCAGGTAGAGCGATCGGTCATATAGATTTAGCAATGGGAAAAGATGTAGATTATGCTGGTCGGCTCTACTTCTCAGGACGAACTAAGCGAGGCATTCTTCGCAAGTGGACTAATGAATCTGGACATTATCGACCTGACCCTAAGTTTATCAGCAACGCAGGCTTACCTGAAAAACTTTTTGAAGCGGGTCAATTTAATAGTTTAATCAGTCCTGTTATTTCTCAATAATTAAGAATGAAGTAAACAAGGCCATGAAGATATAAAAAATGGAGGAAGCATGACTAACAACTCAATCATTTTTGATCGACACTTTGAACAAGAAAATGCTTTTAAAAAAAGGCTAAATGGCTTAACAGAACCAGTTCAATTTGATGAAATTAACGCCCTGATAGAGCGAGATATTATTAGTGGTTTGAAGGTGGCTAATGTTATACTCAAGAATAAAAAATACTTTGAGATTTTGCTCGAACGGGGACTAGAGAAAGCAAATGCTAGTGAGATAGAACTTTGGCTCAAGTATTTACTTCCGCATCTTGGCTTTCGGCGTGTCATAGCTATCCTATCCAACAAATTATCGAAGCAGCCTGAAGCAGTCGCGAAAGCTTTATACTGGTTGCCAAAATTTCTACCGAAAGGTAATGATCAAGCTGCAACAATGCTAAAAGATCTTTTGAATAAGGAGAAACAGATGTTAGGTGGAGAGTATAAGGCTGTTAGTTCTTCAGGGCAAACTTACAAATTGATTTTAAGAATCAAAAGTACAGGTGAGTATGCAGTTTTTGGGGGTTATACCTTAGGTAGTAAAGGTACTAAAATAATTGTTGAGATCCTCAATTCGCAAAATTTATATCCCACTGGGGGAGTCAGGGAAGTATCGCCTGGAGATCTAGAAATTGTCGATCCACAACCTTACAATGATTAATACTACAAGTAGTATTTGTACCTCTTTTTGATAAAAAGCTACTGTTCGCCCCTTTCCCGTTCAATCTCCTGCAACTTCTGTAATGCCTCGGCTTCTCCTTGGGAATCGCCCATCTCTCGTTTAATTTCTAGTACCTGTTGATAGCAGCTTTGTGCTTCCTGGTATTGCCCCAAGGTACGGTAAGTATCACCTAGTCGGCTTAAGCCAATGGCTTCTCTGAAACGATTACCAATTTGTTTAAAAATCTCTACGGACTGACTATGGTAATCAATTGCTAGTGTATAATTTTCTAAAGCATGGTAAACAAGGCCCAGACGACCCAAAGCAAGTACTTTTTCCCAAATAATTCCAGATTTATCTGCTAGAGCTATCGCTTCCAGATAATATTTAATTGCCTCCTGGTATTGCAACCTTGACTATTTAAGAAATTGTCGCATATATCTATAGCGTTAAAAGCTAGATCGTAAGACTTTTTATCGCACTGGTAATGGAAAATTTCTAAGTACGGAGCTACATCATCCAAAATTTTCCAAGTTTTTTTCCCAGTAGTTATAGATTGATAGTAAGCAATTACCTTTTCTCGCAGTGCCTCTGTTTGCTCGCCCGCCTTTTGTTTCGCATACTGCCAGACGAACGGGTGAAACTGAAATCGTCGATCTGAATTGCTTTCAACTTCATCTAATAACGATCGCCCCCTCAATTCTCCCAATGCAGCTTGAGTGTCCAAAAAATCGGCTGGTGTTTCCCCTTCTGTCAAGACTACCGCTGCTGCCTCCCAGTTAAACGCTCTGAGACGGTAAATACTCAGATTCATAAAAAAGTGTTGCAACTCTGGAGTGAGGTGATTAAAATGTTCCTCTAAAATCGAGACAAATAACACCCTTTCCTTGTCTCTATAAGGCATAATTAGCTTTTTTATTGCGTTTTCAATCTGTTTTAACCCTAGTTTTTCTGCTTCCCGGATGTGGGGTTTAGGTTTATATTGCTTTAACTGGGATGCTGCTAGTCGTAGAATTTTGGGATGTCCACCTACTAATTCTACAAACTCTCGCAGTTGTGCTTCTTCCCCTTGAATACCTAAATCTCGTAATAATTTAGCACCCTCATGGGCATTTAACCCTGTAAGGTTAAGCCAGCTATCCTGCTCTGACATTATTGCTGGTAAAGTTTGAGTTGTCAGCAGTAGCTTACTGGTAGGGGTTCCTCTCTCGTTCCAAAATCGGAAAAAGTCTCTGTAAGCACCAAGAAAACATCTTTGCTCATCCAGCAAAGTTTCTAGGTTATCAACTACTAGCAAGCAACTGCGCTGTTTTAGAGCCTTCAATAATTCATGAATTAGCTGGCTGGGTTCCCGCAAATATTTTAAATCATCTGGAGATTTTCCAGCTAGTTTAATCAGAGCATTCTGGGCAAATACTGTAAAATCTGGTAATTGACTTACCTCAGCCCAAAATATTGCAGTAAATCGGGTTTCTGACTGCTCGTAAAGGTAGGATGCCAGCCAAGATTTACCAACTCCGCTTAATCCCTGGATGCCGATAGTCTTGATGTTGGCATCGCTTAACCATGCTTGCACCTGGCGTATTTCTTTGTCGCGCCCTTGCCAAGAAGATAGGGTAGGTGGTGAGGAAATTAAGTTAGCTGAAGAAACAGTAGGTTGCGGGAGTTTTCCCAACTGTTGAGCTATTGCTAAAATTTGATTGAGCTTACTTTCCCCGACTTCAGCGGCAAGCTCATCCAAGGGGTGATTGAGAGCAGGGATAATTTTAGGATTGACGTTGAGCTTAGTTTCTGTATTGCCAGTGCCACCTCTCAATTGTTCCCATGTCGGGGGTACTGCTGCGGGATTCTGACAAATTACTGGCAACCAACTAGCACAGGGATATTTATCTTCTAACCCTTGCAACTGTTCCCGTGCTTCCTTGACTGACATATAAAACGACTTACCACCTGAAAAAGCAATCAGAAAATTCTTCAAGAATTCTTGTGCCACTTCGTCGGACACTGGCTCTCGCATGACAATGATTTGGGGAATGTGCAAGCTTGACAAGTCTTGCGCTAATCCTAAACCTTTACAGGAGTTAAAGATTGCTATTTGTAATCCTTGGGCTATTGATTTCCTTAAACTATACTTCAATTCACCGATGGTCAAACTTTCAGTATCGTTAATATAAATCCGTCCCGTTACCCCATCAGTTTCACTATGTCCGGCAAAAAAGAAAATATCCCAAGGTTGCTCCCAGAGCTGGTTAGTTATCTCTCGGCGATCGGGCTTTACCAGAAATTGCGGTTTAGCACTAGGTAAGTTCTCGATCGCTGCTCTGTCTTTATTAATGTCAATATTGGTATTATTACCCAAAATAGCTAATATTTTTACTTCGGCTTTGTCGGTTTTGGGTGATGTAACTCTGCTATACTTTGGTGTGCTTAAGGCAATTTCAGCTTGTGGGTAACGTTCGAGTAAATCCCACAGGTGCCAGGGGAGTTGTCGTAGCTGAATGTTGGGCGTTTCAATAATAAACCGCACCTCGTCATCTGGTTCCAGTTTTACCAGCAATTCTTCCCGAATGTGGTTAAATTGCTGTGATTTGAGCCATTGATTCAGAATTTTACTTAAATTATCAGCTTGTTGTTTAACGTCAAGGATAGAAAAGCTACTTGTTTGTGATGTTGGTTTATCTAAGCGTAATTTTACTCTGATATAGCCATAGTAGGTTGACTGCCAGCTATTATAAGATTGAGGAATTTCGGAATTTGGGGGTAAATTTCCGGTGTCTTGGCTTGAGACACTCGATCCTTCTTCCCCAATCTGTATGATTATGGGAAAACCTCGATCGAAGTCCCCTTCTCCCAGCTTCAGAACAACTAACTTGCCCATCGGTAGCTTACTAACCCTGGCTAGATGACTGTTAAACGTGACTCGACGATTGTCTAAAGCCACTTTAACTTAGGTTGCTGCCAGATTGTCAAGCTAGAGGGGTAAAACTCAAGTTGGTAGTAAGCACGCGAGCGTGCTTACTGGGGCGGCTCTGCCGCCACCCCATCACCCCATCTACATCGGTAGCGGGGCTGGAATCGTTATCCCTTTGGCAACCGCAGGGCGAGAGGCAAGGCGCGAGTACCACGCTGTTAGGTTGGGAAACTGCTCGAAGCTAAACCCCATTCGCTTAACTGTGTGTATCCAACCAAAATGGGCGATGTCAACGATCGAATATTCATCACAGATATATTCTCGCTCTTTGAGTCGCCCATCGAGTACACTATAAAGTCGCTCGCTTTCCTTAGTGTAGCGATCGATTGCGTAGGGGATTTTCTCGGGAGCGAACAATGCAAAGTGGGCTCGTTGCCCAAACATTGGTCCAATACTAGCCGCTTGGAAGAATAGCCACTCGATCGCTTCCCAACGCGCTTTAGCCGATGACGGAATTAATTTGCCAGTTTTATCTGCCAAGTAGAGCAGGATTGCACAGGATTCAAAAACTGTCAGCCCTGTATCGTGGTCAACAATTACTGGAATTTTAGCATTTGGGTTCAAAGCCAGAAACTCTTCTTTGAACTGTTCTCCCTGGCGAACGTCAACCACCTTAACGTTGTAAGGCAGATTAAGTTCTTCGAGACAAATCGAAATTTTGTAACCATTGGGAGTATTTTCGGTATACAAGTCAATCATTCTCAGCTCCTTTTCTTTTGTTGGGTTTTAACTCACTTGTTCTTGGCTAAAAAACCAAGCTTTTTTTGCGCTTTAAAATTAAACCTCCGCCTCAAATACTAAAGGCTAACAACCCTCAAGAAAAATCCGACTCGTAAACTGGTGTGGCCTTGGAGAGAATAGCCGGATTTGCCAGTAGCCTAGGCTGAAAATTAGCCTTAGTATTTTTCTTAATTAAATTGAGGCGATTGCTCCTTAAGGTGAGAGGAAGGTTTAGCGCATTAATACTTTCTACAGCACCAATGCTGATGGGATGCCTGTTCCATTGGTCGATACTACTAAAAATGTTGTTACTGAGTTATCAAGTGTCTCAGCTTTTTTTTAATCAAGGAAACTGCACCCCAAGCAACAAGCGCTAATAGTACCGATACGGGAGAAGGCTCAGGAATAGAAAGGGGATGAAACTTGTCTCCTGGTATACCTGCTGTTGCGAAAAAATTCTCCAGCCCAGAGGGAGTATTAAACAATAGCGCCCGTGCTGAAGTTGTTCCGGTATTTGTCAATGTGTAGGAGTTGCCTTTGGGAAGGTAGAAAAAGGATTTGGGGGTTGCAGTAAAGTCTTGATTACCTACATGGAAAGACACATTCCCATCTAAGATGTAGTACGCTTCGTCTGCTGGCGCGGAAACTTGCTGTTGATTTCCGGTTTGCTGTGGAACGAAGACGTCGAATAGGGATAGCTGCCCTTCTGTATCTGCACCAGTTGCTACAACGCTATAGTTGTCGCCTCCCAACCAGAAGGATTTAGGAGTTGGGTTAGGTTGCAATGTTGAAAAATCATTAGGTTTATCCCCATTCGTTACAGTGTAGCTACTATTACTTCCGATGGTGAGAACAGCTTTATCTTGTAGCAGTCCCAGTATTGCACCACCTGTGGGATCGGTTAAGGCTAGGTTGATGGTTGTATTCCCGGCGCTTGCACTATGATTATTAATGGGAATAGGTACGGTTTTAATCCTTTCTCCATCAGCGAAATCGATCGGTATCTTAGTATTATTAGTGCCATCATTAACAGCGATCGCAGCACTAACTGCTCCTTGTGCATTTCCTGGGCGAAGTACGGTTACTGCAGGCGTGCCTTGCTTGGTAACGTTGTATTCAGAGGGAGCAAAGATCAATGAATCTGCAGCTTGTACTCCGTACTGAGCTAAGGCTGCGAAGTTTTTATCTAAAAGCGCTGGGGGCGGAATTTGAGGGGGTGGAGGAGATGTTTCTGGCCCTGACTGACCGATCGCAGCGAACGCCTTCTCGATACCTGAGGGCCAAACAAACTCTACGTGACGTGTCGGAGTCGTCCCTAAGTTGACAAATGCATGGAGGTGATCTTTGGGTTTGTAGACGAATGTTCCGGGGGTGGCAGTGAGGACTTCATCGTGCATCTGGTAGGATACGTCCCCGTCTAAGATATAGGCAAACTCGGCTTCATTAGAGTGGGTGTGTGGTATGGGGCCACCCTGCGGGAGAGTATAAAAGTCGAATAGGGAAAATTGCCCGCCAGTATCATTGCTAGTTGCTACAGAAGTAGCATGATCCCCAAATAGCCAATATCCCTGACGTTGTGTATCTGTTAGTAATAGCGGTGATTTAGGGGGGTTTAATGTAGCCATTATGGTTCTCCTTTGCAAGTATTGTGAGGATCAAATTCAATGAGTTATTTGAACTTTATTCAAATAATGCCGACATAGTTTCTGGCAAAATCTCTAGCAAATGTTCCCGAAGTGTTTAACTGTGCCAATTTCGATTCGCTCAACTTATATCGAAAGCGCATATCTGACGGATCTTCGCTTTCGGGCAGATGAATCATGTTCAACATCCCATAAGAAAATTCTTGGGCACGCCAAATGTAGGGCAAACGAATTTCGGAGTAGCGATCGAGATACGAGATATCCTGTTCCTCCTGATAGTAATTAATTAATGTTTCCGCCAGTACGCCTGCATCCTGTACTGCCATATTTAAACCCTTCCCACCCATCGGTGTAATGATGTGGGCGGCGTCACCAGCCATCAATAACCGCTTGTACCGCAATGGCTCCATCACATAACTGCGCAAGGACATCATCCGCTTTTCAAAGATTTCGCCCTCTTTTAACGTCCATTCCTTTAGAGCTAAACGCTTTTGTAAGGTAGTCCAAATGCGTTCGTCAGACCAATTGTTGATGTCGTCATCGAGAGGAATCTGTAAGTAGTAACGGGAAACCTTGCTATTGCGGAGCATGTAAGCTGCAAAGCCATCGGGATGCAATGCATAAATTGTGTGTTTAGCCGCAGGTGGTACATAGGCTAATATGGCTAGCCAGGAATAAGGATACTGTTTGTGATAGATATCTACAGCTTTTTCTGGGATTGATTGGCGGGCAATTCCATGATAGCCATCACATCCAGCAACAAAATCCGCCTGAATTGTAATAGTGATGTTACTATCTTGTTCGGAACATTCTACGGTGATGTCATCGTCAGTTTGAACGATTTTTTTACCTTCGTAACCAAAGAGTATTTTGCCACCTGCATCCAGATATTTTTGGATGAAATCATCGTTGAGGTCGCTTTGGGGATAAAAGTAATGAACATCTCCGCCGCTCAACTTTCCGTATTCCAACATAATGCTGTAGTAAGGGCTGCGAAATTCACAGCGATCGTGCGCATATCCATTCTGGAAAATTGTATCGGCTAGACCGTGTTTTTTGAGCAGGTTAATTGTCGTGCTTTCGATGGCACCCGCCCGTCCTCTGGCGTAGATTTCTTCACGGCTGTATTTATCGATTATTACACAATCAATGCCATTTTGTAAGAGAATGTTGCCAAGCAGAATCCCTGCTGGGCCTGCACCCAAAATACAAACTGATGTTTTTAATGCTGTTTGGGTATTCACATCTATCCTTCCCGATTGAACTGTAGGGTTTGGTGGGCAGTGCCCACCCTACTAATGATTGCTCCTGACTCCTTCTTTAAACCGCAACTAATTCTTTATTAGCTGACTTGAATTGAATTTTCTGGCGAAGTTGTGACATTACTGGGCGCAGATCTCGAGGCTTTGTAGTCGGTCGAAACAGTCCGTCAGCCTCCCAGCGTTCGGGGTTCAAACTAATAGCCCAGGCATTTAGCCACACGGTTGAAGGAAAATCAGCTAACTTTTCTGGCATGGTATCTTCTAATGCAAATAGGAACATTACCTGAACCAATTCCTCGAAAAGTTCTATGCTGGCTACATGGTCGTCAATTAGCTCAAGTTCTGTTTTGTTTGTCTTTAAATTGCGAGTGCGTAACTCGCTGACAAAGGGAATCGTCAAATAATCTATAAACTCAAAAGTCCCCCGTCGCTGCGATAATGCTAGCCAATCGCGGAAAAATTGATTCATCCGATGGGACAACAGGAAAAATTGTCCAGTGCCTTTGCGAACTTTAGCTCTTTTGCTGGGATCTAGAAACAGAGAATTAAACATCAATGGGGCGCTGAAAGCCCAGGCGGATAAAACATCCCACAGGAATTTCATTGACATTACTGTTTCATTGCCAAAACATAGGTAGGTGTTGTGAATGCTTGACGTGACGCTCTCGTTGTATGAAATCAGGAAACGATTAGCATCATCTACTGTTTCCTTTGTTAGCTTACCCTGGCGATCGAGTTCAATCATTTGGGTGATTAAAGAATTGCCGAAGCCAATCAAATCCGTGCCGGGAGAATAAAATGGATCGGCAAATACGCCAGCTACTCCCACGCAAGCCCAGCGCTCGCTAGAAAATACCTGCTTGGATGAGTAGGTGTACTGAGGTAATTTCATAAAGTCTACTGGCTGATTATCTTTGAGGTGGTATGCTACGTCTGGTTCGTATTTTTCTAACCACCGATAAGCTTTTTCGTAAGTATGGTAGGTGCCAAAAGGATGAACATCTTCATTGGTGACAATTCCCAGACTTGTGTACCCAGTAGACAGAGGAATAATCCAAACCCAGTAGCCTTCACCACACAAGTGATTGGTAGAATAATAGCGGATATTGTCAGGAACGCGATCGTGCCATTCTTTCTCAGTCTTGGGAACAAAATCGCTGACGTCAAAACGCCCTTCTACCCGAAACCATACTGCACTAAAATTGGGCTCGAAGGGTTTAGCTAAACCAAGTTTCTTTTGCAGTAACCTCCGGCGTCCCATTGAGTCAATTACCCAACGAGCTTGAATGGTTTGAGGTGTTTTATTATCTCCCTGAGTGTAGATAACTTGGTGTGGTTCTTGCGAACCATTAGTTAGCTCGATATCCTTCACCAGACAATCTTCTAACAAGTCCACGCCTGCTGCAATATTCAACTCGCGCAAGTCGTTCTCCACTAACCCTCTATCTATTTGATAAGAGTTGGGGAAATGAAATTTTGAAAGCCCAATCTCAGGTCGTTTGTGGAATGGCCCTGTGGTGTCGCCTAAGAAATAGCGGAAGCCAAGTTTATGAAAATGGTGCTGTTCAAAATACTCTGTAAGCTGGAGAACGTTAGCTAGATAGAAAGCACCGACTTCAACGGTTGATTCTCCTACCTTGAAACCAGCTTGGGGAAGGGGACGAGCCAGCCTGTCAAGTAGGACAATTGAAATGTCGGGCATGGCTAACTTTAACTGTCGCGCTAGAGTCAATCCAGCTAATCCCGAACCGCAGATAGCAACATCGTATTTCTTGTTATTCATGATGAAAATCTCCTTTCTGATTATGTACGGAATAGTTTCGCTCTAGGGCTCTTTGTTATTAGTCTCTGCCGCATCTAAACAAGCCCTTAATTTTTCGGCTAAGACTTGTACATGGGGTTCTTGGAAAATGGAAAAGTGATCGCCATTTACTTCGTGAATCAAAACGCTACCTGCTAACTCACCCCACCCGTGTTGAGGATCTCGGTTGTACCAATCCTCAGGTGTAGGCAAGTACAGTTTCGTAAATCCAAAGGGTTCGCTAGCCCGAAATAAAGTTATTCGACCTGGATAAACTTGTGGTGTATAATTTCTTTTGGCTTGCTGATTCGCCTCTGCAACCAATGTGCTGCTGCTGTTGAGGGGTAAGGTACGCCCCAAACGCAAGTACAGTTTGCAGATTGTCTCTTGCAGCTTTCTCTGGAGAAACTCTTTTACTTCTGGCACTGATTTGGATATGCCGAGTCGTAGAAGGTAAGCTAGATAGTGCTGCTGTCGGAACTTGAGGCGCGGGAAACAATCCCGATTAAAGGTGTCAAACATCACCAGCACCTGCACAGTTTGACCTTGTTTGTAGAGTTGTTGAGCCATTTCAAAGGCGATGGTACCTCCCATTGAGTTACCTCCTAGAAAATAAGGCCCCTCTGGCTGGATGGTGCGTATTTCTTTGATGTAGTGGGCTGCCATTTCTTTTACCCGAAAATACGGGAGTTGTTTGCCATCTAATCCCACAGCTTGTAACCCATAAAATGGTTGCTCTGTGCCGAGATAATGCGCTAACTGCCGGAAGTTGAGAATGTTTCCCTGTTGTCCGTGTACGCAAAAGAATGGTGGTTTGCTACCATTGGGTTGAATTGGCACCAAGGAAGACCAAGAGAGGGATTCTGCTTTTTGGCTGAGAATGCCAGCGAGTTGCTCTACTGTCGGTGCTTGGAGGAAGGTAGATAGGGGCAGAGTTTTGTCAAATGCCTTCTCAATCAGCACCAACAGATTCATCGCTAAAAGCGATTGCCCCCCAAGTTCAAAGAAGTTATCTCTGACGCTAATCGGCTGGATGCCTAAAACTTGAGTTACTAACTGTGTTAGCTTTAGTTCCAAGGAATTTCGGGGTGCTATGTAGGCTCTTTCCTGTTTAGAGGGCTGCTGTACCTTTTTATCTAGCAACTGCTGTTTTTCTGCTGCGCTCAAAGGCAGCAGTAAGGAGATGGGCTGCTCTGGATTGGTAACGATGTTCTCCAGTACAGTCTGAAAGTGATCGAGCATCTGAACGATCGTTGTATCATCGAATAATTCAGTGTTGTACTTGCAGACTGCTGTTAATGTTCCTGCTTCTTCCACCAGATACAGGTATAAATCAAAATCGGCTGTGCCACTGTCAACATCAACAGTTTTCACGGTTAAACCGGGCAACTCCAGGCTGTGTATGGCAGTATTCTGGAGAGCAAACATTACCTGTGATAGGGGAGCCCTCAGCAGATTGAGGGAACTTATCAACTGCTGTACTGGCAGCTCTTGGTGAGCATAGCCTCCGGAAACTACCTGGCGTACCCGCCCCAACAATTCCCGAAAGCTGGGGTTGCCTGAGAGATTGGTGCGTAAAATCAGCAGGTTGGCGAAGTAACCGATTAGTCCTTTGATTTCGTTCCGATTGCGGTTGGCGATCGGGCTGCACACAAACAAGTTATCCTGTTCTGTGTAAGTGTGCAGTAGCACTTTGAATGCTGCCAGCAGGGTGGTAAATAATGTTGTCCGCTCGCTGCGACTCAGTGCCTTGAGTGCTTGTGTTAACTGTAGAGGTAGCGCTACCTTATGATAAGCGCTGCGGCGAGTTGGCTTCTCAGTGCGGGGGCGAGCGGTTGGTAGCTGTAGTTCGCAGAGATTGCTGTCAAGTTGCTGTTTCCAGTAGTCTAGCAGCACTTCTAAAAACTTTCCGTGTAGCCAGTTGCGCTGCCAAATGGCGAAATCGGCATATTGTACGGGCAGTTCTGGCAGGGGTGAGGGATTTCCGGTAGAGTAGGCTTGGTAGAGTGCTGCCAATTCCTGAAATAACACTCCTTTCGACCAAGCATCGATAATAATGTGGTGGATGGTTAGGAGTAAGAAATGTTCATCTTCGCCTAGACGCAGTAACACAACCCGCAGGAGCGGTTCGTTACTCAAGTCAAAAGGGCGCTGCACTTCCTCCTTAACTAGCTGCATTGCTTTGGTTTCCCGCTGCTGATGAGGAATTTTCTCCAGATCTTTTACTGTTAGGGTTAAGGCTAGTTCGAGATGAATAATCTGGACTGGTTTCCCTTCCACAGATGAAAAGTTAGTCCGTAAGGCTTCGTGGCGGCGCACAATTTCATTGATGCTCTGCTCTAGGGCTGTCGGAGAAAGTGCCCCGGTAATGCGAAAAGCTAAGGGGATGTTGTAAGCAGAGGCTCGTGTCTTTTCTAGCTGGTGAAGGAACCACAGTCGTTCCTGAGAAAAAGATAGGGGGATGTTACCGTTACGTGAAGTCGGCACCAAGGGCGGAACTTGATTTTGTAAACTGATGGCGGTTCCAATTGCTTGCCAGAGTTCTTTTTGAGTTTCTTTTGGTTTGGGAGGGGTTTGTAGCATCGTTTTTGAACTAGGATGAGAGGTTCACGTTACCAAAAACACTCAAAAATTTTACAGTCTTTTTTTGCTCTCGATCAGTTGGACGATTGTGGCTAGGTTTTGAAAGTTTTCAAAACTAATTTCAGCAGTGTCTAACTGAATGTTAAAAGTATTTTGCAGGTGAGTAACCAGCGTCATAGCATTGAGAGAATCTAGCCCTAAGCCGAAAATGTCGCTGTCTGAGTTTAAATCTTCAAAACCGACATCTGGTAAAACTTCCACCAGCATTTTTTTGGTTTGCTGCTCGATATTTTCAATACTGTTCATAAGTCTTTACTTCCTTAGGGTAAGTTAAATCAATTCTTTTCTTAAGATTTTGCCTAAGGGACTCTTAGGTATTTCTTCCCGGAATTCAACTATTTTCGGAACTTTAAACTCTGCTAGTCGTTCTTGGCAGTAAGATAAAATTTCTCGATCGTTACATATTCCTCTTGACTTTGGCACTATGACGGCTTTAATAACTTCTCCTGTGAAAGCAGCATTGACTCCGACAACAACTGCTTCTTTTACTTCAGGGTGCTTAACCAAGATATCCTCTATTTCTATTGGGTCAACTTTATATCCCCCAGTATCGATCAATATTTTTTTTCGTCCAGTAATGTAAATGCAACCGCTTTCATCTTTTTTCCCTAAGTCACCTGTAAAGAAGTATCCATTCTGAAATGCCTGTTGGTTGACTTCCGGCATGTTATAGTAACCGCTGGTAAGTGCTTTACTTCCGATTACTACCTCGCCAATCGCTCCAGCCGGTAGTTCATTACCTGAATCGTTGACAATCTTTATTTCCACATTGTTCAGGGGAGAGCCAACTGAATCAGAAATAGTTTCTGGAAGCTCGGATAAATTTATAGCAACAGAACCTGCTTCCGTACAACCATAAAGCTGTCTGACAGGAATTCCCAGCCTATGCAGAAATTTATCAAAGATATCCTTGGGTAAGAAATTACCTGCGGAAAAGCATAATCTCAGAGAGGATAAATCTGCGCCTGCATTAACGGGTGTCTCTGCCAGAGTGTTAAAAATATAAGGGACACCGGGCAGAATGGTAATTTGCTCTTTTTCAATCAATTCTAATACCCTGGGACGTCTAAAAACAAACGCCACCTCAACTGGATTGCCTTTTTGCAGAACTTGCTCTAAGATAACTAGGGTTGCTCCGTTGCAGGTAGCTGCTAACAGGCAATTTCCTAAGCCGTGAGCATGATACAGAGGTACTAGACATAAAATCTTGTCGGCTGAGGTGATATTGGCTGTTTCGGTAAAGTTTTTCACCTCGTGGTATAAGTTGTGTTGGGTTCTACAAACTTTTTTAGGTCTGCCGGTAGAACCAGATGAATACTGATAAAGGATATCGCCTGTAAAGCAGTCGGTGGGATTGTCGTAATTTTCTGGTACTTCTGGAACGATTAAGTCGTAAAAGTACCTGGCTGATGGGTAAACGCGATCGACTACAATTAGTTCTATTTCCTTGTCAATTTTATCGATGACGTGACGACACATCTCTGCTCGTTTAGTATCGGTGATAATTAATCTGGCATTACTGTCACTAATGTAGTAGCTGATTTCCTCTTGCTTAAAGAGGTGGTTTAATGGCAGGACGATAGCATTTAGTTGAGCTGCCGCATAAAAACTGACTATGAATTCCGGACAGTTGGGCAAAACTAATGCTATACAGTCACCTGGCTTTATGCCTATTGAGTTTAAACCATGACTTAAGCCTTTGACCTGAGAATAAAGCTCTTTGTAGCTCATCTTCAGGTTGGCGTAAGCAATAGCAGTGTTGTCGGGATACTTTTTAACTTTTTCAAGCAGCAGTTGTGTTAACATATGAGTCGCTCCATTACAAAAACTATCAATGGTGATTAGAAAGCTTTGGTAAAATAGCTTTCGGGAAATTTTTCGGTAATCATCATGGTGTATTTCTGGTTGCTGAGTACGCAGTAAGTACGAAAGAGCATATTTGATTGCGGCTCAATGTTAAAGTAAGACGACAGTTCATTAGCTGGTGATTTGCCTGAGTCTATAATTTCTTTGAAGGTTTGAACCTTCTTCTCAAACCAAAGTTTACCAATTGGGGTTTTGGTAGTTATAAGTTCGGTTCGGAATGACTCTTCTAATCTTTCTAGCACAAGAAGAGATTCAGCGTAAATGTAGTTCTTGCGACTGATTCTACCCCTGAGTAAAATTTTTCTTTCTAGGACATCAGTTCCTTTATCTAAAGCCATAGGGAAGATATCTCGCTCTAGTTTAACCATTTCTTCTGACAATTTAACCAATTGTATGGGTTCGCCTGAATAGGCTTCTAACAAATCGGTTACGGTGCCATCTGTCGTCAAAAGAATTCTTTGAAACGTACTTAATGAGCATGGCTCGATCTGGCTGCGACTTAGCGCTCGCTGCAAGTCATCTCTCAAGAGTGGAGCTGGAGCTAACAAAGTAGTTTGGTTGTTCATATTTCCTCGGTTATCGGATGTGAGACAGGTTGATAGGGGCAATAATTGTCAAAGCTTAAACGGTCAAGCTTAATTGTTCTTGGCGAACGGCATCCTGTACAGTTCGGAGATCAGTTGGATGCCGATAGTCAAAAGCTTTACTCAGCACGGCTATCTGGTGCATTAACTCATCAAATTGATCTGGAGTTAGGGATTGAGGGCCATCAGAGAGTGCTTTGGCGGGATTGGGATGAACTTCAATCATCAAGGAATCGCATCCAGTGGCTAGAGCTGCTATTGCCATTGCTGGCACGTACTTGGCAACTCCTGTGCCGTGACTGGGGTCGATCGCAATTGGTAGGTGAGTGAGCGATCGCAATACGGGAATTACAGATAAATCCAGGGTGTTGCGGGTGTATTGCCGATCGAATGTCCGAATCCCTCTCTCACAAAGGATAACATTGGGGTTCCCTGCTGCCAGAATATACTCAGCCGCCATCAGCCATTCTTCGATCGTGGCTGACATTCCCCGCTTCAACAAAACTGGCTTACAAGAGGCTCCTACTTTCTTCAGCAGTGAGAAGTTTTGCATATTGCGGGCTCCGATTTGAATGATATCCGCTACCTCTGCTACTTTTTCTAGGTCAGCGGTATCCATCACTTCGGTAACAATTCCTAAACCTGTAGCTTTTCGCGCTGCTGCTAACAAACTTAAGGCACTTTCACCGTGTCCCTGGAAAGCATAGGGCGAGGTACGCGGTTTGTAGGCACCACCCCGGAGAAACTGCGCCCCTGCCGCTTTTACTCTGTGAGCGGTTTCGATAATCATTTGTTCATTTTCTACTGAACACGGCCCACTTATGATAACTACGGGGTAGTTTTGACCAAAGATGACTACTTCATTGGGTGTTGGTACGATTACCGCACTTGGTTCTCCATAGCGGAATTGCAGGCTGGTTCGCTTAAAAGGTTGCTCTACCCGTATCACCCGATCGATAAATGGGCTGATTTCTTGGATATTTAGAGGATCGAACTCCGCAGTATCGCCCACTAAACCAATTACCACTTTGTGTTTGCCTACGCTTTTTTCAGGTATCAAACCTAATTTGTCAACCTCTTGGCTGATGCGGGTTATCTCCGCTTGGGGAGTACCTGGTTTCAGGACTATAATCATTGGTTAAACTCCTTGCATCACAGGATTAATTACGAGTTAACTTTCATCAAACAACAAGCCGGAGAAGTGGTTGGCTTGCTTTGCCACACTTCCCCAGCCTTGTGAGAATCACACCCATCATGGACTAGGTTTCCATCGTCGATATGTAGTTGTTGGAATACTTATCTAGCTGCCAGTCGTCTCAACTGTGCTGTGCTATACTATATTTTATCAGTCGATTTCCACTGTTTTATGTCTTCATCACTAATTACATAGCAGTAGTGAGTTGAACCTCGAACAATCACCCGAATTTTGTCGGCTTTGATCTTTTCACTTTCAATGGCTAGGTGTCCAAAGCCTGTCTCTTGCCAAGTTTGACTAAGAGTGTCTTGGATGCGGTCAAAGAGGTCTTTTATCGGTATGGGGACGCTAGAGGGTGATGACATAATCCAGTTCTCAAGGTTGCTTTGTCGTTCAGGTCAACTCCCTGCCGTGTATACTTGGGTTGGCCGGAGTCTGGTTTTTAGCGATCGCAGCATTTACTTTTGCTGTCGATCATCTCACAAAGTATAACTTTTTTTTTTGACTTGTCAAGTGCCATTTGGAAATTTATTTGGTTTTTTTTTGGCAACCCCACTCCAAAAGGCTGGGGGCTGAGCCTGGTAAACGACTTGGTGTCGATCTCACATCTAATCTAACCCACTGTTGGTGGTACGAGATCTGCCTAAAGGCATATCGTTGGCTGCGAGCAGAAGTAACATGCGTTCGCTTCTCAGCTCACGATATATAATAATGATGTAGAGCGATCGCGTTGAGAGTACCACCTTGAGTTCTCAGATTCCCCAAGACTATCTCAAAGATCTAACCGCTAAGTACGGCGTGTCCGATGCCGAATTTGAGGCGTTGGCCTTGGCGCTCGAGGAGCGACCTACTTTAGAAATCGCTAAGCAACTAGGGGTTAGCGATGTGGCGATCCGGAAACGACTCGGTGAGGTATACAGCAAATTTAATATCGTCGGGGGGCGTCCTGGGAAGATCATCGAGTTGAAGCAGTTTATTCTTTCCCAGTATCAAATTCGCCAGAGTTCCAGCGCTAACAGTCGCCAGGATTGGGGTGAGGCACCAGAGGTAAATGTTTTTTACGGACGAACTGAAGAACTGAAGCTGTTACAGAAATGGATTTTAACAGAGCGGTGTAAAATGTTGGCATTGTTAAATTTGGCTGGCGCAGGGAAAACTACTTTAACAGTACAGTTTGCTAAACGGGTGATAAACCAGTTTGAGTATGTGATTTGGCGCTCGCTGCGCAACTCCCCGACGCTCTCCGAACTGTTAACTAGCTTAATCCAATTTTTCTGCGATCGGCAAGAAACCGATTTACCAGAGAACTCGAACGCCCAAATTTCCCGATTGCTTGAGTGTTTACAAGCCCATCGGTGTTTGATAATTTTAGATGATTTTGAGACGCTGTTAGAGACAGATAAGTTAGCTGGGTATTATCGCTCTGAATATGAAGGGTATCGAGATTTACTCCAACGAGTGGCGGAAGTTAACCATCAAAGTTGCTTGGTGTTTAACAGTTCCGAGTCACCCGCAGAACTAGATTTACTCGATGCCGCCAAAGTCAGGATTTTAAAACTCAAGAGTTCTGAGCCGATCGCCAGGGAAATATTTAAACAAAAAGGTTTATCTGCGACTGCTAAAGAATGGCAAGTATTAGTCAGTCGCTATAGGGATAACCTTTTAGCTTTTAAAATGATGGCTGCAACTATTAAAGATTTTTTTAATGGTAATGTTGCCATTTTCTTAGAATCCACTGCTTTTTTTGTGGAAGATACGATCGTTCATTTATTAGAGCAGCAGTTCGAGCGGTTATCTAAAAAAGAAGAAGAGATCCTATATTGGCTAGCTATTAAAAGCGATCCGGTTTCGCTGTTTCAGCTTAAACAGGATATTTTCGCCACTGGGTCTTTATCCAGTTTATTGATGAATTTGGAGTCTTTAGAGCGTCGCTGCTTGATTGAAAAAAAGACTGAAGGTGAAACCACAGTTTTCGACCTGCAACCTTTGGTGAGGAAGTTTGTCGCCAATAGATTAATTGATTCGGGGACTGAGGAGTTTTGTCAGATACTCGTGAATAAAAAATTATCTAATTTACAGATAATTAAATTTGTGGATTTTAGCAAATTACCCAAAGGTAATGAACTGATTTGCTCTCAAAATTCGCTGGGAATTACCCAGAATTTAAAAAATAATATCCACACTAGATTAATGAAAATCGGTGAAAGTAAAGCCATGCTGAATTCTTTGAACGAATTTTTATCTAACCTTCCAGATAACTCGCCGTTAGAAGTTGGCTATGCTAGGGATAATGTTCGCTATATACTTAAAGAAATGAAAAATTGTTAATCTTAATTTAAGGTGGCTAAAGAATGTGAGTTACTGTATCAACCCTAAGTGTCAAAATCGCCAGAACCATGACAGCCTAAGCATTTGTCAGAGCTGTGGTACTGATTTGCTGATTAATAGTCGATATCGGCTAGTTAGTCCCTTACGCGAACTGAATGCTACCTACCCAACTGATATTTTTGAGGTTCAGGATTGGGGATTCGGGGTAGATAATTGGGGGACGAGGAAAGTTTTAAAAGTATTAAAGTATAATAATAATCCTGATTTAGTCAGACTGTTTAAGCAAGAAGCCCGGACGTTGATCTTTTTGAAAGATTCAGGTATTCCTAAAGTAGAACCGGATGCTTACTTTCTGGTTACACTTCCTGAAGGCGCTAAACAATTACACTGCTTGGTAATGGAGTTCATTAAGGGGGAAAATTTAGCGCAGTGGCTGGATACCAATGGGTCGATTTCTCAAGAGTTAGCTCTTGACTGGTTGGAACAGTTGACAGAAATTTTAAATAAAATCCACAGCCAGAAACTTTTACATCGAGATATTAAAACATCGAATTTGATTCTCAGACCGAATGGTGAACTGGCGTTGATTGATTTTGGGACTGTGGGAGTTGGGGAAAATGGGGCGACGCGAGTAGGTACGATTGGATATGCTGCACCAGAGCAAATGATAGGAGAAGCTGTGCTGCAATCAGATTTTTTTGCTCTGGGGCGTACTTTTGTGCATTTACTCACGGGTATATCCCCAATGGACTTTCCCGAAGATTCTAAAACGGGTAAGCTATTTTGGCGAAAGAGTGTCAAGGGGATTTCAAAAGATTTTGCAGATTTGATTGATGATTTGATGGCACCGTCTCCAGGAAAGCGTCCGAACAATACGCGAGCTATCTTAAATAGAATAATGGCAATTCGGTCACCTTTAGAAGCACGTCATGCAGCTATTAAACGAGAGTTAAGATTCTTAGGATTAGTTTCATTAGGAGTTATTACCTCTGGGATGTTAATTTTCCAAGCTGTATTTTGGGCAAATATTTTTTTAAATCTCCAGCTAGATAAACGTATTCAAAATATAGGAACTGATAGGTATTTAAATAAGAAAATAGAAGAAGCTGAATTGGTTTACAATTTAGCCCTGATATTCAAAGGTAAAAATCTGGCAGTTCAATATAACTTAGGAAAAATTTGTGAAATTAGGAATCAATTAGATTGCGCTCAGAAAAAATACAAGATGGTGATTCATAATTTTAAACAGGTTAAAAATAAAGAAGTTGCTGCTGCTGCCATCAGTAGTTTGACACGCTTGCAGATTCTATCTGAAAAAGGTGAGGTAGACGTTAATTTGATTAGGCAAGGCTTGAAGCTTACCGAAAACCAAAACATACAAGCTTCATTATATAAAAACCTCGGCTGGGTGCTGTGGCAGCAAAATCGCTATAGGGAAGCTGAGAATTATTTAGGGAAGGCGATCGCTCTCTCTAATGATTATGCTTCGCCTTATTGCCTCTTGGCACAGGTACAGGAAGCCGAACATGCTAACTCGTTAGATGCATGGGAGAACTGCGAAAAATTTACTGACGATAATAACCCAGAAGAGCGGACTTGGCGGAGTATAGCCCGCCAACGCCGTCGGAATGCTCAACCGCCGAACACCTCATAGAGCCTAGGGGTGGATGTAAGGGCAAATGATTTGCCCTTCTAAAGTATCGGTGTGGCATTTCCTTTCGCTGCCAAGCCGGTTTTCCTGCTTGACGGCTGTTCCCCCAGTAGCAGCGCTAGTTGCTGCGCTTGACAATGCTTGTGATTGTGATAAAATTAGAGCTACAAGCAGTGAACCGATCGACAATTTGTTCATTTGGCTATTACCTCGACAAAACTCTGACCTAGCCATTGCAGTGGGTAGGTATTGAAATCAACCGCAAGATGTTCCAAGGTGTGTATCAAACGCCGTGGATGTTTTTATGCGACATTAGAGGTTTTTGTTTGGCATAATTGCTCCCTGTTTGGTGGCTGTATTTCTATCGCGATTCGGCTAGGGAATTTATGCCAGAAATTTTATATCTTAGGGAAGATTGACTTTAGGTAAATTATGTAGTTTTAGGTATGGGTTGAGGAACATAGGCAGTACCTGCGCGTAGCGTATAACCCAACTTATTGGTTGGAGAACCTACAATGAAACAACCATCTCTAAATGAAAACCCATTATCAGAATTAAATGAAATTCTTGAACTTGCTAGATTAACTGAGGAAAAACTCAAGGAATTTAGTGAGGAATCAAAGAGAATAGCCCAGAAGTGGCAACTTAGGGCTGAGGCTAAGCGTGCTGCGGCACATAAGCATGAACAATAAACAGAGTAGATAGGGGATATACTTATGGTTCTCAAGGAATTAGAAGCGCAACTCATTTCCTTAACTCCTGAAGAAAAAACTCAGGCGATCCAAATATTAATCAAAAGTTTAACTACCAGCTTTCCAGGGGTTGAAAAGACTCCTGGTGTAGTCGGTGGAGATGCTTGTATTGCTAAAACCCGCATACCTGTTTGGGGATTGGTGAATGCTCGTCGTCTAGGCATAAGTGAATCTGAATTACTGTATGATTATCCTAGTCTTTGTGCAGCAGATTTAGTGAATGCTTGGGCTTATGCTGAAGCATATCCGTAATTTGTGCCTCAAGTCCATCTTTAGAGATTCGCATTCCTGACGTGTGAGAGCGATATACTTTCTGCCAGTGTTGGTAGTGTTGAGGTATTTTCGGGGCTGGGGGTAGGTTGCCATCGCGGGAAATATGGGGGCGCAAACCTTCTGAGGCAATTTGCAGGGTGACAGTAAACCCCTGCTCAAAACTTCCGTCTCCTAGTTTGACGATCGCTATTTTCCCCATAGTGCCCTGATACTGCTTTTTTTTATATTGACACTTTTTCCCGTTATGGGGTTTGTTAAAGATGTTCAAATTACAAAATATTCGGTGATGCTAGCATCGCCCAATGCTATTTTGACACTAAAACTTTCTAAAGCTTCACCTCTAAACTGGAGTTGAATCCAATTATCAGCATTCCTGGCTTGAGCTTTCAGAAATATTTCTCCAGTTTCATCTAGGACAATGAGCTTCACTCCAGGGGGCAGATATGGATCTTTACCAATGGGATAAAGCTGGAAGAGAATGTCCCTTCTCTGATTTCGTTCTAACTCAACATTGCCCATTAAAGCCAGTGGTGTTTTAAGTTCGCCTCCAAAGTCAATTAATTTAACCAGCACTACCTTCTTTTCTATGGTACCAGGTTCGCCACTTCTGTAACGATTAGCTGTTGCAAATCGAAAAACTAAGTTTTCCTCTTGGCTCCTCAAGAATGATTCAAGGGTTTGCCAACCTGAATCAAAAACATCTTGAAACCATTGGGTCAAGTTCACGCCGATTTGACCTAATTCGGGGGCTAAGGTGAGAAATTGTTGATAAGCGTTGCTCAGTTCCTGTGTTTCTGGTAGTTCATCCCGCTTTTTCCTCACTATCTCCTTTTGCTTGTGGGCATCATTAAAATCAGGGGAAGACTCGTTAACCCGCTCGTAGGCATTAAGAGCTTGGTTATATTCCTCTCTGGCTTCATCGTACTGCTTTAACAGCCCAAAGTAATCGCCTACGACTTCGGCAACTTCTCCCACTAAAAATTCATTTCTTTTCTGAGAGCTAATAATATTCGACATACTTCAAAATTCCTCCTTTTCATCTCAAGTCTAAAAAAAATTATCCATTCTGATACACCCCTCTGCGAATCTTGGCAAATAGCATGATAAATTGCTTCTGCCACATCATTACGATCTCGGTAGAAATTCTCCAACTTGGCATGGGCTTTCTGGGTAGTCTCGTTGTTGTCCTCATGATTAAGTTGGCGCACCAAATTGTGGATGCAATACCAGTCTTGTCCCCGATCCTCGTATTTCCACACAAAGGGAAATTTTGTTAGCGTGTCGAAGTCTGGTTGCTCGGAGCTAAAATGCAATTCTCTACCTAATCTATGATAGACTTCAAAATTGAATGCACGACAAGCACTAAGAACGTCAACTGCATATTTTATGTTATTATCAGTATATTTCAAAATTAGCTCTACCGTTATCCTGATTTTATCAGTTGGTTTTACTATATTGCCTAAGTTATCTAAATTTATATCCTTGCCTTCTTTTACTACTTCTCGCAAGCTGTCCGCACATAAACTTAAACAAAACGGATGCACTTGATTGTTATCAACACTGGCTATTTTAATCAATTTATCCGATACTTGAGAATGTAAAATATCTTCAGAACCTAAACAATTTTTCACCTTTTTCAGGTATATTTTAGCGTCAGATGTGGATAGATGCAAAACCTGTCTGCTATCGATATGTTCTTGGGAAATATTAAGTTTTCTGTCTTCATGCCAGCGTGGCGGCTCTCGCCCAGCTACTACCACTACAATCCTGTGATTTGACAGGTTTAGCACTTCATGTAACAAATGACGCAGCCACCGATCTTTTTCAAAAAACAGTATATTGGATAAGTTGCGTTGCTCCTTCCAAAAAGCTTCGTAACTATCAAAGAAGAGTACCACTCGTTCGGGCGCGTTTGACTTGGACATAGCCACATTTATATCGGATGCAAATAACCTGGGCAATTCGTTAATTAACTCAGTGTCAACATCCAGATCCTGAAGTAATTCAAAATTATCCTCTCTGAGGGCGCGTCCCCGCAAATAGCGAAGCGTTAAATTTCCGTCAATATGTTCTCTTAACCGTTCTATAGGCTGGGATAATATGCTAGATATAATTGTTATTAAAGGCGGAGGTAATGAATTTACGGTATCATCTATAACGGTCATGATTCCACTAATGAAAGCCGATTTTACTGAGGATTCAAAATATTGACTCATAATTTCAGGTGTCAGCTTTTCGTTTTGTTTTAAATACAAAATACAAGCAAACTCGTAGAGGGGAAAATGCAATTGGTAATTATGATTTTGAATTGTACTGAGCAAACGCCTATACAACATCGATAATCCGTAAAATGGATCTTGAGGGCGTTCCTCACTAACACCAGTGGGGTGCTTACCAAAATCTAGTAGTACGGCTGGCACTGGTTTGAAATCTGGGGCATTTACAATAAATTCTGTAACTTCCTCATCAGATTGTGTTTTCAGTTCGTGCCACTTTTCCTGGGGAAACCGCTTGCAACATTTCTCTTTTAAAAAATTTATCAGTAGTGATTTGCCGTTTCCCCCATCTCCTGTCAGGAAGAGAATTTTTTGATGGGGTTGCTCGTCTTCGTTCAGGTATTCGGCAAAAAGCTTGATAAAATTATGTCGATCTGTAAATAGTTGGAGGGCGGTATTTCCCTTGATGAGCGATGGCACTTGTCTAGGAGGTTGAGTATTAATCATTTTTTTACCGATCGGAGCTGATTGCATACTATATCCTAGCGAAATGGGTTTGTCAAGTTTTCAGTTAAGTTATCAATGTTAACATTGGTTATTTGTTCTGCGATGTCTTCCAGTCGGACATTCAACCCTAGCCCGCGATAGGCTAACTGCCACTCTTGATATTTTGCAGTAATTGTAGGAGCTTGTGTCAGTTTAGCAGTTATTTCGACTGATGGGGTTGAACCATCTTCGCCAATTTGTAAGGTGACAGAAAAACCGCGATCAAAGTCACCCTCACCAAACTTTAATACAGCTAACTTACCCATGCTCCTCCTTTAATCTCTTCAGATGACAAATTCTTCCGTGACGCTGGCATCGCCTAGTGCTATTTTAACACTAAAACGTTCCAAAGCTTCACCTCTAAACTGGAGTTGAATCCAGTTATCAGCATTCCTGGCTTGAGCTTCCAGAAATACGTCTCCCGTTTCATCTAGGATAATGAGCTTCACTCCAGGGGGCAGATATGGCTCTTGGCTAGTGGGATAAAGCTGGAAGAGAATGTCTCTTCTCTGATTTCGTTCTAACTCAACATTGATCATTAAAGCAAGTGGTGTTTTAAGTTCGCCTCCCAACTCAATTAATTTAACTCGCTCAACCTTCTTTTCTATGGTATCGGGTTCGCCACTTCTATAACGACTAGCTGTTGCGAATCGAAAAGCTAAGGTTCTCTCTTGGTTACTCAAGAATGATTCCAGGGTTTGCCAACCTGAATCAACTATATCTTGAAACCAGTTACTCATGTTGACAAGCGCTTTGTCAACTGATGCAGATCCTTGTTCTATCTGGGTATGCAGAGCCGAGTTTGGTGCTGGTGCAGGTGATTCTGAGGAAATATCGATTTGTGCCGCATCTTCTGACTTTTCTTGACTCCAAAGGTGATTTAGCTTGCCTAGTAACTCTTCAGCCAAGTCTTGTAACTCAAGCTGCTGGGAGTCGTCAAGGGAACCTCTGTCAACCATAGTCGCAAAGCTTCTTTCTGAGATTACTTCTCCTGTGGCAACACAACCTGCTAATAAATCGCCTCCAGCATAGCGCCATTCATCTTCATCGTAGCTGTGAAAGATCCGCTCTAACTGAGCTACAATTTTTGATAATGGTTGCTGGATTAATTTTTCTCTAACTTTAACGGCAACTCGCTCTTCACCTTGCAGAAACTCATTAGCTACTTCCAGACGGTAAAGATAGTCGATGAGATTCTCTAAAGGCTGAAGTTTGGTAAGCGGTATTTGGTCTGGGTTATTCCCCGGTTCTAATGCTGGGATAAATCCTACCAGCAATGCTTCGTTTAGTTGTTGTTGAAACTGAACGGCTACATAACCGATTCTATCTTCTATTGCTGATGACGGTAGATTCATTACTGTTTCTCCTGGCAAGAGAGGACGACATTCTAAGGAGCCCAATTCCGGTAGAAATAAATCGGCAACATCCTCGAAGCGTCGCTTTACTGGATGCCAGCTAACGCTTGCACTAAAATCTGTCGGGATTTCCATTAGTTGCAGGAAACTATGGACGGCATATACAGCTAGAGTGTTGAAGTAAACTCGTTTTCCTGCTTCAGATGTCGCTTGTTCGTCAGAAAATTGTTTGGCATAGCGATGAGCTTCGCTAACCAGGGGCACGGGTATGGAGAAGGTTTGTGTCTTGTTCATGGTGATTACTTTCCTTGATATCCAACTTTCTCAGGAAGTTGGTTGAGTATAGGTTGACATTTTCTATGCCAGTGCGCGGTGACTGTTCCTATAGGAACATTTAACTCTTTGGAGATTTGATCCCATTTTTCTGGAGGAGTCTTTAAAATCCTTTTTTTGAACAGTTCCTGGCAGTTGCACTTCGGGTAGCTGCGTGGATGACAATTCTGTAATATCCCCTCTGGATCATTTTCAATGTAGTCTCTCAGTTCTCGATCGATCCGCTGGCTTTCTGAACGATCCTCTGCTTCAATGATACCATAAATGCCCTCAATAGTTCGATCGGCTAGATTATCGAGAAATGTTTCCCCGTTTTCTTCAGAGTTGATTGGATTATCTAGCGATACCTCTGCGTGTTTCTTGGGCGAAAACAATTCGATTACTTTATATTTCAGCCGTAATTTCTCGTTTATCCATCCCACTAAACTACCTTTGAGGGTGGGGTGAATGGGCTGAAATTCAGGATAAATGCTATCGCGCACTTGAATCAAGGTATCATGCAATACATCAGGATAATTTTCGTGTTCGTAACCAGGCTTGGGTTTGGCGAGTCCAGGTAATCTTTGAATTTCCTTCAGCAGTGGAATAAAGGATCGTCGCCACTTCAAGCTGCCTCTGGGTTGTTGGCAGAAGTTGGAGATGAGTTCGTACAGACGTACATCTTCTGGAGTGCCATCCAAGTGTTGACGGATTTCTTGAAGGAAAAGGCATATCTGGTTATCCTGAATTGACATAAGGATATGAGTCAGAGAAGAAAGGGAGATGCTTCTAGTATTATCTAGAATAAACTCCAATCCTAGTCCTAATTTTTGGAGCAGGGGGGGTTGAGGGAAGCATGGGGATGGAAAACCTTGGGTATTCCCTTCAGGTTGTCGCCGAGATGCTTCACCCCGACACCGATTTGGGTTGGCTGGTGCTGAGGTTGGGGGAGCTTCCGTGTCATCAGAGTGCCGAGATTTTTTGCCCATGTTATGACTCCTCGGTTCTTGCAGTTACATAATCTTTAATCGCCTGAGTCTAGAGATTTTATGCAAATGCCAAAAAAATTTTTTGGAGGTAGGGGCAATTCCCCTGCTCTGCCTGGGAACGCTGCTGATGGAGGCTGTGCCTCCAATTTCTACACTGTAGGTTGGGTTGAGGCACGAAACCCAACACCCAAGTATCTGTTGGGTTTAGCTCCCGCGAAAAATCAGGTGAGATGTGCGATCCTGAAAACTAATCGGGCAAGAACTCAAGGTCAAGAGTTTCTTCAATAGGGATTATCGCCAAAAATCTGATGACTGACGCACCCTACAGCTACATACCTCTGGAAATACCGCCTAATGAATCCCAAGTAGGTGGAATTTCAGCCGGGTTTTGACAAATTACAGGTAGCCAAGAAGCACAAGGAAAGTAATTTTCTAACCCTTGCAATTTTTCCCGCGCTTCTCGCACTGCTAGATAGAAAGATTTACCACTTGCAAAGGCGGTGAGAAAGTTATTCAAAAAATTTTGTGCGACTCCATCGGGTACTAATTCCCGCATGACGATAATTTGGGGAATGTGCAAAGAAGCGAGTTGATTGGCTAATCCTAAACCATCGCAAGAATTGAAAATCGCTATCTGCAAACCAAAATCAATGGCTTGTCTGAGAGCATTTTCTAATTCAGGAATAGTTATCTTATCGGTATCGTTGATCTCAATATAACCGTTGCTGCCATCCATTGTGCTGGAACTGTGACCGGAAAAACAGAGGATATCCCAGCCTTTTTCTGACCACAAGTTTTCATCTAATTGTTGGCGATTGGGCTTGTCAAGAAAGGCTGGTTCCGCATCAATTTTGGCTATTAACTGTCTTTCTTTATGGAGATTAAGTCCTCGATCATTGCCCAAAATTGATAAAATTCTGATTCTGTTTCTAGGGGCAGCAGTTTTTAAACTTCGGTCATAAAAAGGTGAACTAAAAGCAACTTCAGCTTTGCGGTAAGGCTTGAAAAAATCCCACAGATGCCAAGGCAATCGTCGCACATCGATATTTTCTGATTGGATGATTACCTGGATTTCATCAGAACGGTTGAATTTTTCGCGCAAGATCCTATCAATTGGCAAAAATTGCTCGGCATTGAGCCATTTATTTAGTTTTTCTTCTAAATCTTCAGCTAATTTCTCAAGATCTAATCCTAATTGAGAACAATTGGTTTCAGATTTCTTTTTATCCATCCGACTAGATTTTTTAAGTTCATCAATAAACCGGTTATATTGTGACTGCCAATGATGATAAACTTCCACTATCTCTGGTGCTGGTAGCAATTTACCTGAATGTTGAATTGGCAGTCTGTCACCCTTAGTCCAAATTTGAGCGATGACAGAAGGAAATCCTTTCTCAAAGTCGCCAATTCCCAGTGTAAGGATAACTAAATTAACTGCTGTTTGGCGTTCGGCTATAGCTTTAACTTCCTGTTCGTTAACGGGAAGGTTAACGGCTGTTTTCGCCAGGATATCAATAATTTTTTCCATATTGGAATTTTGCCGAATCTCCCTCTGGCGATGGTCTTCTAGCTGCTGGCGATAAAGTATAATCTGCTCGTCTTTACTTTCTAGTTTGTCTTGATATTTTTCCTCTATGGCTTTCAGCGCAAGTTCGTAGTTTTGGGTAAACTCTTTGTGTATCTTTCCCTTGTTGGCATTGGGGGGAATGTTGACTCGCACAACCACAACGCCATCGCCTTTGTTTTCAATGCTCTGGACAGCTATTTCAGTACCTTCACTTTCAACTAGCTCAGTTTGTACTTTGTCAAAAGCTAGGGTAAAGGCTTTCCAATCAACGCCATTGCGGAAGATTAAGTCAACAGTAGTTAGAACTTTTTGGAATAGTTTGGTAAATTCTCCGGGTGCAAATTCGCCACTGCTCGGACGGCGTTCGCGGTCATCGGTTCTGGGTTTTGGATCTTCTAAAAGATAAATAAATCGACAATCAACATTATCTATTTTGGTGTTACTTTCAATATTCCACGCTTCCACACAAGCGCCTGTCATTTGAGCGTTGGTAAAGTCAGTGCCAATTGCTTCAGTGAGGGTTAATTTTGCCTCTTCTAAATTCGCTCTTTGGAAAATCGCATCACTGATATTCGCTCTTTTAAGATTAGCCTTTCTGAGCTTTGCGTCTATCAAGTTGGCACCACGCAGATCGGCTCCGATATAAGATTTTTGGTCACCATTGAGGGTAACAAGTAATATCCGTACAGCATCGTTTGTTAGGATAGAGTTGCCAAGTTTTGCAAATCCTAAATCTTTAGCATTGTGCCAACGAACTTGAGTCAAAACAGTTTCTTGTTGTTTAATTCGGTCAAAATTCACAGTTCTAAGAGTAGACCCGGATAAGTCTACTTGACTAAGATCTGCTCCTCGAAAATTTGTGCTAAAAAAACCAGCAAAGAAGATTCCAGCATTTCTTGTAGATAACCAAGTGGGATTACATTCTATAGCTCCTTTACCACAGAACCATCCAATGATGATTGGCGAAATTGAAATCATTAAACTTGGGATAAGCATTAACCGTTCTGATACAGTTAAAAGACCAGCTATAATTCCTAAAAATCCAAAACCAATAGATAAATCACTTACAACATATTTATAAGTCAAGTAAGCAAAAGTCTTTGTAATAGAGAGACCTGTTACTATACCCTGTCCCAAGCCTACTATCACTAAAACAATTATTAGATACTTAGAAATATTGTAAATACCAATATGAGGAGCAAAATTTACAATTGTTAATAAAACAAATCTTACACTTCCTAAAATACCTAGTATAAGCCCTAAAGCCGCTGTCAAAATAGCTATCAGATTTGCTATTGTCAGTTTCAATCCAAATATCCCACGTTTAGAGAGTTGTTGGCTTGTCCAAGTTATTAAAAACAGTATCGTAGTAGTAACTATCCACAAAGAAATAGAGGCTATTAGAGGTTGAAAGATATTAGGCTCCAAAAATCTAAATAGCAAAATACCGGAGATTGCTGCTAAAGCACAACCCGCGAAAGAGATTAAAAGAGATGCCGTCATTAAAGTGAAGCCAAGGGAAGGAGGTATCCCAGCTTCAACCTCAACAAGTTTTGCCTTAGTTAAGTTGGCTTTTGAGAAATTTGTTCCTCTAATATCAGAGCCGCTTAAATCTATACCTACAAGGGTTTGACCCTTAAAATTTAATCCTCTTAGATCGCTATTTTTGAAATTTCTTTCTCCCGATTCATATCTCTGCAATACATCCTCGATACTTCGTCTTAGTTTTTTAGTTTTCATAAGGTTTTGCTCCTAAAATTTAATCCTCTTATATCGCTATTTTGGATGTTTTTTTTTAATAGATCTAACGCATTATTTAAATTTATGTATTCATATCCGGGAAGCTTTAATGAAAAACACAAAGCATCTATATAATGCTGAAATCCAATTGAAACAATAGCTATTTCCCATTGAGTCTCTTTAGAATAATATACTTTTATTGCATAAGAAGTATTATCTAATTTTATCTCCCAAGCTTGTTCATGACTTACTGTAAACACTTTTTGCATTCCTTGGATAAGGGCTTTAGCTTGGCTTTCATCTAACCTTGAAAATTCAGGGCTATACGGTTCTACATCTACATCAATATATTTTAAAGATAAATGTCTAAGTGCCATCAAAATTGCACTAGCTAATTGTTTAGAAAAAGTATCTTTATATGATACCTCAATACCTTGAAATTTAAAAATGCCTTTTGAATCCACGTCATAAACTGATAATTTCTTAAATAAGGTGCTTTGGATAGATAGTAAAATACATAAGCTCACAATAAAAAGAAAGGAGGAAGTGATTTGTATTAACCTATATTTTATCAAATTCATTGCTCAAATAATATTTAATGGAGTAATGCACCTACCAGCGGATAGATTTATTATAGCTTGATCGCTCGATCGCGGCAACATCCCCTCCCCAAGTTCGCAGGCTAGGACGGCAGGCACATCGCCGGATACCAACAACGATCGCGCAAGGTGTAGGTTGGATTGAGGAACAAAACCCAACGCCCAAGTATATCAGGACTTACGCAGCTACACTAAATATAGCGGTTCCTAGGGGCAATCCCCTGTGGTTGCCCCTATATATGCCCAGTGTGCTACAGTACTGTATATGTTGGGTTTCGCTACCGCTCAACCCAACCTACAATTCTCCTGACAGTTACATAATGTTTAATCGCCTAACTCGAGAGTTTTTATGCAAATGCCCAAAAAAAGTTTTTTGGAGGTAGGGGCAATCCCCCTGCTCTACCTGGGAACGCTGCTGATGGAGGCTGTGCGTAAGTCCTGATAAAATTGAAATGTTGACGATTTCAGCATTTTGCTGTTCGAGGAAAAGAAAATGAACTTGACCATAGAAACCGAAATTGAAGAGGATGGGCGCTGGATAGCAGAATTAATAGAACTACCGGGCGTCTTAACCTACGGAAACAGTCGTGAGGAAGCCGTTATCAAAGTTCAATCCTTAGCGTTGAGAGTACTGGCAGAAAAGCTTGAGCATCAAGAAATAACAGAGCAACTGCAAAGCCTGTTTTTCGCAAGCACAACTGCCTAACAGTCTAACAGTGCTTTTTGGGCAATGGGAACACTAGGTATAGCAAGTCTAAATCATTTATAAAAATACCCTCACC
>CASBRB010000216.1 GCA_949127975.1 Oscillatoriales cyanobacterium PMM_0019
ATCAGCATACACGAGAGGGTAATTCCCAACAAGTTGGTCAGGTAGAGGAGAGTTGCACCTAGACTAAGCGACCAATTGGCTTGAGATAAGCCTAAACCAATGACACAAATTGGCGGCATGAGAGCAACAGCGATCGCTGTTCCAGTCAGAGTACCAGAAATTTTGGGCTGAACTTTGGCAAAGCCACTAATTCCCCCAGCCGCAATGGCAATTCCCAAGTCTAGCAATGTGGGTTTAGAACGGGCAAAAACCTCACTGCCAAATTCGGGCAGTCTCACTAAGTAGCCGAGGAGACAAGCTAACACAATGGCGACAAGTGTCCCGACGGCGATCGCAATTAAACCTTTGCGAAACAGGACAACGTTACCTTCTAAGGCTCCAAATGCTAACCCCCGGATTGGTAACATTAGAGGAGCCACAATCATGGCACCGATAATCACAGCAGCACTATTGGAGAGCAGCCCAAAGGTCGCGATCGCACAGGAGCCTAGAATCAATACAAGATAGTTAAAATCTAGGGTTGATTCTTCCAACAGCCCATTACGGAACTGGTGTAGCTCCGGCGAAGCCACTTTTCTCTGACTAAAATACCTAAAACAATCCCTAATATTGTTTAGCATAAGTACCTAATATTGTTTAGCATAAGTAGAAGAATGCTGCAAAACCTGCTTTAAATATGACCCTGTATAAGACTTGGGATTCTCTGCTATCTCCTCTGGCGTTCCTTGTGCAATCACTTCTCCCCCTTTGTCGCCGCCTTCTGGTCCCAAATCTATCACCCAGTCGGCGCAGCGAATTATATCTAAGTTATGTTCAATCACTAAAATCGAATTCCCCTTATCTACCAAGCGCTGCAACACATCTAATAACTTGTGGACGTCATAAAAAGATAAACCTGTAGTCGGCTCATCTATTAAATAAAGAGTCTTACCCGTAGCGCGGCGAGATAACTCTGTTGCCAATTTTACTCGCTGGGCTTCACCCCCAGATAAAGTAGGTGCTGTTTGCCCTAAACGGACATAACCTAACCCCACATCCACCAAGGTTTGTAACCGAGTGGCAGCTTTGGGGATATTTTTGAACATCTCTAAGGATTCTTCCACTGTCATGTTGAGAACATCAGCAATGGTTTTGTTTTTATATTTCACTTGTAGGGTTTCCCTATTATACCGATCGCCCTTACAAACTTCACACTGTACATACACATCCGGCAGGAAATTCATCTCTATCACATTCACCCCCTGCCCACCACAAGCTTCGCACCGCCCACCTTTAACATTGAAGGAAAACTGTCCTTGCTTATAACCTCTCGCCTTAGCTTCGATAGTTTGAGCAAAAGTATCCCGAATCACGTCAAACACCCCTGTATAAGTAGCGGGGTTCGAGCGGGGAGTGCGTCCGATCGGAGATTGATCGATAACAATTGCTTTATCAACCGCGTCCAATCCCTCAATGCTATCTATTTCCTTGGGAAAAGGAACTTTCCGCGTGAGCTGATGTTGTAAGGCTGGGTAAAGTAATTCATTGATTAAGGTAGATTTCCCAGAACCAGAAACGCCAGTAATACAGACAAGCTTGCCGAGAGTAATTTCGACATCTATATGGTTTAAGTTATTGCGATGGGCATTTTTGATCAGGAGACTTCGCCCATTACCCTGCCTTCTTTCGGCTGGTGTTTCAATTACCCGTCTCCCGGATAAATAAGCACCAGTGAGAGAAGCTTCTGCTGCCAGCAATGTTTCTAAATTACCTTGCGCTACTATTTCCCCGCCATGAATCCCAGCAGCAGGACCAATATCAACCAGGTAATCGGCTGCGCGAATAGTTTCTTCATCATGCTCTACCACAATCAAGGTGTTACCCAAGTCGCGTAACTTGATTAATGTGTTGAGCAGACGCCCGTTATCTCGTTGATGTAGTCCAATACTAGGTTCATCTAATACATATAGAACCCCAGTCAAGCCAGCACCGATTTGGGTTGCTAGCCGAATTCGCTGCGCTTCACCGCCAGAAAGTGTCATCGCTGCACGGTCTAGGGTAAGGTAATCTAAGCCTACATCTAGGAGAAATTGCAATCTGGCATTGATTTCTCTAAGTACCAAGTCGGCAATTTGAGCTTGCCTATCGCTCAACTGCAACTTTTCAATCCGTTGCTGACACTCCCGAATCGATACGCTAGTTAGATCTAATATCCGGTACTGCCCCAATTCCACAGCTAGGGCTTCTGGTTTTAAGCGCTTCCCCTGACAAACTTCACACGGTTGATAAACCAAATACTGCTCTAATTTTTGTTTTTGCAGTTCCGATGCGTCATCGTACTGCTTCTGGAGAATAGGGAGGACTCCTGGGTAGTGTCTGTAGTCGTTGCGGTTATCTACCCAGATAGCTTTGTCAGCACCGTACAGGGTTACCTGCTGCTGTTCGGGGGTTAACTGGTTCCAAGGCGTATGGAGTTCAAAGCCGTAAGCTTGTCCGACGCTATAGATTAGTCCGAGGTAGTAGGAGTTTTCCTTTTCTGCCCAGGGTGCGATCGCACTATATACTGGTGCCTCTGAGTAGGGTACCACCAGTTCTGGAGAAAATGTGCGCAAGTTTCCTAACCCATGACAGTGGGGGCAAGCTCCATAAGGAGAGTTAAAAGAAAATAATCGCGGTGACAATTCTTCCATTACTGCCCCATGTTCTGGGCAAGCAAAATTTTCTGAAAATACTAATTCTTGCTTGGTTTCTTGTTCAGAAATCTCCCCCTCTTTTGGGTGAGTGCCTTCTCCACCCGATGTATCATTTAATACATCTATAATCGCAATTCCATTGGCATGACGAAGACAAGTGGTGAGGGAATCGGCTAGACGCTCCTGTATACCTGGCTTCTGGATAAGCCTGTCAATCACAATTTCGATGTTGTGTGTATAATTTTTTGCCAGCTTGATGTTTTCAGAGAGTTCTCGGACTTCCCCATCCACCCGTACACGCACAAATCCTTCCGAGGCTAAACTGGAGAGAAGCTTCTGGTGAGTGCCTTTTTTACCACGGACTACGGGGGCGAGGATTTGGAAGCGGGTGCGCGAGGGAAGTTGCAGGATACTCGAGCACATCTCATCGATGGTTTGCGGGGCAATGGAGCGCGAGCATATCGGGCAATGAGGTACACCAGCCCGTCCAAATAGCAGTCGTAAATAGTCGTAAATCTCCGTTACCGTGCCAACAGTAGAGCGGGGGTTGTGAGAAGTAGATTTTTGGTCGATAGAAATAGCAGGACTAAGCCCATCGATGGCATCGACATCTGGTTTATTTAGTTGTCCTAGGAATTGGCGTGCGTAGGAGCTGAGGGATTCAACGTAGCGGCGCTGCCCTTCAGCAAAGATGGTGTCGAAGGCGAGGGAAGACTTGCCAGAGCCTGAGACGCCAGTAAAGACGATTAAGCGATCGCGCGGCAGTTCTAAGTTAATATTTTTTAGGTTATGCTGCCTAGCACCGCGAATGCGGATGGTATTAGTGGTGGGACTATGTCCATTGGCGGATGCAATTAGCTGGATATCTGAAGTATCTACAGAGTGAGACATGAAGGCAGAGCGAAATATTCCTTAACGATCTTAGCGTTGCCTTCCGATCGGCGATGTCCAACTTTGGGGAGTATTTAAAGAATGGTGAGATAGGTTTCGTTAGGACCAATGGACAATAGTTTCAATGTTTGATTTTTCAAGTCTACTTCAATGCCTAACCCCTCCAGCGGCAAAACGCCCACAAGAGGACTTCTGCCTTCTGCCAGTTCCAAACATTCAAAGGTTCCCTCTCTTCCACACAGGGAAATTTTGGCATCTTGAAAAATGCGGGCAGAACTAATGCCGATGGCTGTTTCGACAACCACTTCCTTAAGGAGTTCCAACCCAAGCTGGGCAATAACGTTCGCAGGTAGGCACAAGGTTGTAGCTCCCGTATCCACTAGAACATTATTTAAGGTTGTAGAGCGCACTTGGTCGGACGAAATAATCCCCCGTGCGGCATTAGCCTGATCTACCCGATTCGTGATTGCTAGGGTTGTAGTAACTTTTCCCATTACATCGTTAGTGGTTGGTTGCATGATTTTTAGTATGGGTTAACCTTGTTGCTATCGCTTTTGGCACAGGTTGTGTTTTTTAAACGCAAAGGACGCTAAGGTTTACGCAAAGGTACGCAGAGGTATTTTGGGGTTTAAGTTCTTTTTCCCTATACTAACAACTGCTCTTTGACATTACTCGGTTTAGACCATTGATTGCTTCATGAAAATCCGGATGTGTTTGAATGGCTTTATTATAGCATTTGGCTGCTTCTTGGTAGCGCTGCAATTGCTCTAGTGCCATTGCTCGGCAATAGCAAGATAAACATTCCTCTGGTTTTATTTGTAATGCTTTGTCGCACGCTGCCACTGCTTCAGAATAGCTGTGTAATGCTAATAGACAATCTCCTAATACTAGCCAACCTTGATGTATGCTATCCCACAACCAAGAGTCAATCAGCTCAGGGTTAATCGCCATGTTGTCTAAAACTGTCGCTATTTGTTTACACAAACTCAGCGCTTCTTCTTTTCGGTGCAATCCTTGTAATTTTAAAACTCGCTCGCACCAATCCCAACAGTTAGTGGGGTTAATCTGAATTGCTCGATTGTATGAGGATACTGCTTCTGGATACCGTTTTAACTCGATTAATGCATCACCTCTCCCATTCCAAGCATCATAGTCATCAGGTTGGATTTCAATAAACTTGTCATAAGAGGCTATTGCTTCTTCGTACCGTTGTAATTTCGTTAGTAGCAAAATGCCTCGGCGGTACCAAGCGTATTGATGAACGGGCTCTAGGCGAACTACCTCATCGTAGCAAGCCAGGGCTTCCTCATACTGCTGTAGTTCCTCTAGCCCAGAGGCGCGGTAATACCAAGCTTCAATATAGTCAGGTTTGAGCTGTGCTGCTTTGGCGTAGGCAGCGATGGCTTCAGTGTGCTGCCCTTGATTCCATAGCTCGTAACCTTGTGTAAACAAAAGTTCCGCCTCGTCTTGAGGCTGGAGGGTTTGAGGCATTGTCAACACTCCTAAGTCAAGTTGCACCCAATTAATTATATCTATTATTGCATACCAACACTTGACTATTTTACCAAAATCTGCCCTAATTTGTTAAATCTTATGTAGCCGCAACTGTGGTTGACAGGTTACATTGAATTATATGAGCGAAAAAAGCGAAGGATACAAAATCGTTAGCGATAACCGCCAAGCCCGTTTTCTCTACGAAATCCTGGAAACTTACGAAGCTGGGATTGAGTTGAAGGGCACGGAGGTTAAGTCTATCCGGGAGGGTAAGGCTAACCTGCGAGATGGGTATGCCATCATTCGCAATGGGGAGGCTTGGCTATTAAATGTCCACGTCTCTCCCCACTCCACTACTAGCCAGTATTTTAATCATGACCCCCGCCGCACTCGCAAATTACTGCTCCATAAGCAGGAAATTCGCAAGTTAATTGGTAAGGTGGAGCAGCAGGGTTTAACTTTGGTGCCTTTGAAAATGTACATGAAAAATGGCTTAGTCAAAGTTACTATTGGTCTTGGCAAAGGTAAAAAGCTGCACGATAAGCGTGAAGACCTCAAACAGCGTCAAGATAAACGTGAGATGGAACGCGCTATGAAACGCTATTAGTC
>CASBRB010000217.1 GCA_949127975.1 Oscillatoriales cyanobacterium PMM_0019
GGTTTCATACAAAAAAAGAAAAAAAAAGCTCGAAGATTGCTCATCACTACCAACGGGTGCGTGACTACACCCCTTCTCCCTGGATGGGAGAAGGGGCTGGGGGATGAGGGTGAAAAAGCATGATTGGGAGATTTTTATTTATTGGTATGAAACCACCCTGCACCCCCAACCCCTCCGAGGAGGGGAGCAGGGAGAAGGGGAGAAAGAGAAAACCATCCGATTCTTACTCCCCTCTCCCAATTTGGGAGAGGGGCTGGGGGTGAGGGCAATTTACAGTTAGCAGGACTCACTATGATGCGTACTTGCTCAAAAATGTGGGTAAGGACAAGCGCTAAAGGAGGGAATGAGAAAGAACACCGATTGCTCCCGCGATGGTGTTCCCTTGAGGTTTCGGCTCTGCCTCCAAACAGCATTCCCAGGCAGAGCCTGGGAACGAGAAACCTACAACTACAGTACTGAAGATGTTGGGTTTCGTTCCTCAACCCAACCTACAATTACACCTCTTATTTTCAAGCGGGAATATCCTCTAATGCCAAGGTCATCATCGCTGCTCCAGTTAGATTATCTCGCAATATGCGACTTTTCTGCCGCCTTACTATCTTCTCGTAATAATTCCTTACATCCCGCCCATTACCAAAATTTCGCCCTCTATTTTTATAGAGAGAAATAAAAACTTCTCGTAGACGTGCTGACACATCGGCTGGACAAATTCGCCCATCTTTCTGACAAACCCCTAGAAAAATAGAGTGCATTTCTTCACCAGTGTAGTCTGGAAACTCAATTTTGTAGGCAATGCGGGAGGCTATCCCAGAGTTACTTTCCATAAATTGTTCCATTTCGCGGGAGTAACCTGCTAGAATGACTACCAAACGATCGCGCTGATTTTCCATCATTGGGACTAAAGTATCGATCGCTTCTCGCCCATAATCATTACCCGACTCACTACGAGACAAGCCATAAGCTTCATCAATAAATAACACTCCATCCAAAGCTGATTCAATTACCTTGGCAGTTTTTTCTGCGGTTTCGCCCACATAGCACCCCACCATGTTGCGTCGATCTACTTCTACAAATTGACCTTTTCGCAACAAGCCCAAAGAGTGAAACATCCGTCCAATTAAACGCGCTACAGTAGTTTTGCCTGTGCCAGGATTACCAGTAAATAGCAGATGGCGCGTCTCCGTTTCATCGCCCACTATTAAACCAGCCTCCTTTAACCGTTGATTTGCTAACTGAGTTTCGATAATCTCGTGAATTGCTGATTTTACTTCTTGTAACCCCGTGAGGTTGTCTAGTTCTTGCAACAGTTGTTCAACACTGTCCTGGTTTTTTCTTTCTTGCTGTAGGATTTTTCGATATTGGGGTGGTAAGTCTGCTAGTTGAAATGGTTCGCCTACAGAGTCTAATTGTTGCTCGATTACCCGATAAGAGCGTAAATCATCCATTTCTTTAAACAGATTCTCTACTAACCCAGCATTACCAAAATTCTGGTCGCGGTTTTCATATAATTGGGTAAATAAATTTGTCAGGGTGTCTGATAATTCTGGAGTGATAGAACAACGGATTGCCTGCAACCGCTTGAGGAAAATTGCTAGTAACTCAGTTGATATGTAATCCTCAAATATAATTTCTGTAGCAAAGCGCCGCTGCAAGCCAGGATTAGAATTAATAAATCCCTCCATTTCGGCTGGATAACCCGCCACAATTACTGCTAACCGATGGCGCTCATCGTCCAGCCGCTTGAGCAGGGTGTCAATTGCCTCCTGCCCATACTCTTTCCCCTCGCCCTGGCTCAAAGTGTATGCTTCATCAATGAATAATACCCCATCCAGGGCGCTATCAATAATTTCATTAGTACGAATGGCTGTCTGCCCCACATACCCAGCGACTAAATCCAGTCCCCCTACTTCGACTACATGACCCCGGCGCAATAATCCTAAATCCCGATAAATTTCACCAATCAGTCTGGCGACAGTGGTTTTGCCAGTACCGGGGTTGCCTTTGAAAACCAGATGCAAGCGGGGTGGCTCGGTGGTTAGCCCCTGTTGTAACCGTTCTCGCTCCACTTGTAGCGATCGCATCCGACGTTTTACCATATTTTTAACAGAGCGCAAACCAGTCATTTGCTCTAACCGCTCTAGGGCAGGTTCGGTGCTGACACTTCCAGAAAACCAACCCAACCGCCTTGCGGCTGCTAGGGAGATCTCAGGAGTAGTGCCAAAGCGATCGTACCAATAATTAAGCGATCGATTTTCAGTAGCTATCCACAAAGATAATTTTTCCGCATTAGCCCAGTCGATAGTTTTGCCGTATCCCAGTCTAAAATAGTCTCGTAGTGAGGTAATTTCTCTGGTATCCGGCGCACTGAGGCGGCAAAAATTTAACCCCCGATTGCCAGAACGATTCAGCGCCAAATTCGCCAAAAAAGTCAATTCAATACGCTGACAAAAGTTCTGTAATTCGGTAAGATTTTCATGGTGAGAAATTAGAATACAGAGATTGCGATTACTGGGGGGTAAACGCGACCAATCTACTATCCGACCAAATAATTCTCGGCGATTATCAAACTGTCCCAAATCTTCAACATTAGAGAAAATAATAGCGGATTTCTGGGTATTATCCTGCATCACGGTTTCAAAAATAGGCAGGATTTGAACATCTTGCAGTTGGGGACCTAACCCTGCTTCCCTAAGAGGGGTAGAGGGAGAGGTAACAGGCGGGGTTGATTTTCTGCCAAGTAATCCGCGTTTATGCCCCAGAGGACCAGGTGTTACTTGCATCTGTTCTGATGGGGTAGGATTGGGGGGCTTTTTCTGTGGTTCCCGACAGGCATCACGGGATTTCCCATCTAGAAAGTAGAGTTTTTTTACACCAGAGTAAAATAGAATGCGATCGAAGCCATTTGCGGTGAGATATCGATGCAAAACTTGTTCAATATCTTGTAATAATAAATCGGGGGTGCAGAAATTGTCGCTGGTGTTAGTGCCATAAAAAACTAGGAAGCGATCGCCCGATTGCAAATTTAACTCAGAAGTTACTCTTTCAACAACCATATTACTAGCTCGATCCATAAGTCGAAGAAACTGCTTTTTCACCGATTCAGAGGGAGAATCCGAACTCGGTAGCGCACCTCATCGACAACGATTAAAGCGCCTGACTCCAGAATTGACTCGAATTGATGTAAGGCATCAACAATTACGCCCTCCAAACGCTCAGGTAGAATATCCTGGGCACGCACCTGAATGACACTAGGACTTTCCGCTTGAGTAGCAGCCAAAATAGAGCCAAAATCAAGATCGTGGGTAAAGACAACATATCCGTTAACCTGTGCCCAAGCCATAATTACCCGATCTGTAGCGCGTGGATCGCCGACGGAAGCCCAGTGAACAGATTCCCACCCGTACTTGGCAAAAACCTCGCTCCATTGGGGAGACATGTTCATATCAATTAAGATTTTCACTTCTGGTTAGGGGAAGTTCGGTTTCTTCAACACGCCATGCAGCATAAGCAAGGCTCTCGCGCAAGTCTTCTTCTTCTAGATAAGGATAGGCGTTCAAAATATCGGCAGTGGAATGACCTGATGCCATCAGCCCAATGATAGTACCCACAGTCACACGCAAACCGCGAATGCAAGGCTTCCCTCCCATCACTTCGGGATTGTGGGTTATTCTGTTTAAATGCTTCATAAAGTTTTTCTTTGGATCGCTCGATTGCAAGTTTAACTCAAAAGTTACTCTTTCAACAACCATATTACCTATCTACTCTTCAAACCCATAATGAGGTTCGTAGTGAGGGCTTTAGCCCTCAGTAAGGGCTAAAGCCCTCACTACCAACTTTTTCGTTCGTAGTAATGGCACTATTTCCCCTCAAAGCATCGCTGTAAGCGATCGCGGCTTCTGTTTGATTAGATGCACCTATATATTGACTGAGAAGAACTAAATCTAAATCTGGCAATAATTGACTGCGACTAATCGCTTCGTACTTATCTACTACTAAACGATACAAATCAAACACTCCATTTCGCCAAAACCAAACTTCTGGAACGTTTAAACCCCGATAAACCTCTAGTTTCTTAATGCCCCCACTGGTAATGACAATTTCAATAGCGATATCGGGAACTTCTTTTAGTTCACCGAAGCAATAACACTCATCTGGTTCCAGTCCCCTAGCTGCTGCTTCTTTCCGGAAAGTAGTTGAACCATAGCCATTTAGAAAGATGCGCTTCTCCACGGCATAAGTTTCGATGAGACGGGCGATAGTTTTCTTTAGCCTTTCATGTTCCGGTGAATTTGTCATTATTTCTAGAGTTTCTTCTAGATAAGTCATCCTCAATGCGGGAAACCGATCTATAAACATGGATACTAGAGCATCATATTGCTGCCAAGTCACCCCATTAAGAATTAACTTTGGTTCGGTTTGCAAATTTTCCGTCTGTTCTAAAAGCGTAAGATTCATTTTTTTTCCTTAGTAGGGTGGGCATAGCTTAAGTCCATTTAATTGGACTGAAATATTGTTCGATAGTCCATTTTAAATAATTTTGGCTATTAGCCCGGAAATTTATTTCCGATCCGATGAAATGTTGGTGCAAAATATGTGTATGGGTAATGGCAGCCTTCAATCCAACCTACATCAACTAGCTCAATGCCTTTAAAAAATCCTCAACTGTCACTTGGGCTTGTTTAAGAACTCCGCTTAGTGTGCCAAGTTTCAACTCCCGGTGAAGTGGCACAACACAAACAATTTCTCCTACACGAATTTCCTCTTCTAAAATTTCCTTCTTGAGTACGACGTGGCTGCCTGTCTGTCTGGTGCGGACGAATCCTAAACGCTCTAAAGTACGCACTGCCTCCGCTCCTGATATTCTAGGCAATCTAGGCATATTCGACCTCGATGCTAGTCACGAATGGAGGTTGAGTATTTGGCACATTTGTTTCTTCTAAATATAGCCTGGTAGCTTCTTTCACGTTGGCTATTGCTTCTTCAATTGTTGCCCCTTGGTCAATTGTACGAATTTCTAAACATTCTGCTATATACATATCCTCTTCACGGTACACAACGACTGTAAATATTTTTCTGTTCATCTGTTTGTCTCCTGGTTGGTGGGTATTGCCCACCCTACTACAAACTACTACTACTTGACACTTTTTTGAGAAATTTGCTGTAACTGCCTGAATCCAAGTTATCGCCTCTCAAAAACTCTGCGTCCTTTGCGTGAACCTTTGCGTCGCAATGCGATTAAAAATATTTAATATTCTCCCCTTCTCCCTTGATGGGAGAAGGGGTTGGGGGATGAGGGTGATAACTCAGGTTGCATGGCTAAAACTCCAAAACTCCGGGTACGTCCTGTGCCCTCACCCCCAACCCCTCTCCCA
>CASBRB010000218.1 GCA_949127975.1 Oscillatoriales cyanobacterium PMM_0019
AATGATGTTCTTGACATTAATAAGCTTACAAAAGCTTATGAATCCACTATGACACCTTTGATATCTCTAGCTGCCAGTCAAGGTTTTAGGTCTGAATGGTCTTATTAGTTAGAATATACACACACTTAAATTATAGAGGTATAATCACAAATGCCAGATTACATTCCAGCTTTGAAAGCCAAAATGGGCGATTGGCAATATTACGTCACTGTGATGAAGCTTGGCAAGATTGCACGCGAATGCAGACTTGCTGATGAGATTCATGCTAACAAAGATTTGGATGCTTTGATTCAAAGAGAGCTACAGGATCGGGTTCAAAAGGAGATGGTTCCCTATCTCTTAAATGAACCTCAGCGGTTTTATGGGGCATTGGTTGTTGCTGTTTATGGGGGAGAGCCTGAATTTTCACCAGTTAGAGTTGCTGAGCATGAGTTGATAGACGACAGGGAACGAGCTACTTATGGCTTTGGTCTGCTCCGTTTTGATGGTAGCCAGGTATACTATGCTTTAGATGGTCAGCATCGGCTAAAGTCTATACAAGAGGCGATCTCTCGAAATCCTGACCTCGCTAGGGAAGAAATTAGCGTTATCATCCTGAAGCATGAAGACACTGTCGAGGGACTCCGGCGCACACGTAGGTTGTTCTCTACTCTCAACCGACGAGCCAAACCAACTTCAACCGGGATGAACATTGCTATTGATGAAGATGACGCCATTGCCATTGTTTCACGCCGTCTAGTTAAAGAGAATGAAATTATCAAGGGATTAGTTTTAACCAAATTAGGTACTAAGCAAATTGGAATAAGTAAGTTAAATGATCCTTACATTACAACTCTTTCCGTCTTTTATGAAACCAATGAAACGCTCCTTGCTGCTTATGATGACGGGCTTGATATAAACCAAAATTTTAAACAATTTAGACCATCAGAAGACGACCTTGATGCCTACTATTATTTTTTAGAAGGTATCTGGATGCGTCTGCTTGAAAAATGCCCAGGCTTTGACTCTGTTCTCAAAGGCAAGAAAAAGCCCGGAGATATTCGTAAACGATTTCATACTGATGGTATACCTGTCTTGGATGACACTGGCAAGCCGATTGCAGGGGGAAATGTTTTCGCCCGCCCTATAGGTCAGTACATTATTGCTGATGTACTAAAACTGGTAGGCATTCAGGGAAAATCCATAGAAGATGCAATCGATGCGATTATGACTAACATTTCTATGGATATCGAGCAAGCTCCCTGGTTGGGTGTGATATGGGATTCAACAACACAGAATATTATTAAGTCGAAAAGAACGCTAATTGCGTCGATAATTAGCCAGGCTCTGGGACTTAAAATTAACACTAAAGTCAGGGAACTTAAGCAAAAATATCGTGATACTATAAAGAATTCAAAAGCATCTCTACTCGTACCAATCAATTGGTCTGGTAGATCTACGATCAATTTGTCAGAAGAGGAGGAAAATGAGCCGAGTGCAGAGGGGGAAAATTTTTAATATATAGGACTTACGCAGAAGGGGCATGTAGGGCAATCCCCCTGTGGTTGCCCTATATATGCCCACAGTGCGTAAGTCCTGAGAATAATTCAGGCTTTCCCCAGCACATCGCGTTTACTCCTACGAGTACGATGTTGTCTCCCTCGTTTCCTGGCTCTGCCTGGGAATGCCCCTGTTAATTCAGAAAAAGTTATTTTACTATTGTCAATATTCTCAAGCTACTGCAAACTCTGTATACTGACGCATCTTCGGCTCGTGAAACGCCAAGACAATATCTTCTTTGGGTACGCCCACACGCACCAGCTCGTTAGCAATCCCCTCTTCAGTCCAGTCTTCCTCTATCCAAAATTTCCCATTACGAAGCCGGACATAGACTGTCATCCCAGTAATTCTTTTTCCATTCTGCCAGCCCAGATTAATCCAGATATAGTGACCGTTTGGCTCATCGACAATGAGAAAAGTTTCGATATCTCGATCGGAACGGCGATTACACAGTTCTATATACTCGTTCAAGATACTTTTGATTACCTGGGGATAATGGGTCAGTTTATCCATTGAACAATCTCCTCTGGGCATAACACAAGTATAAGGCAAAAGCTGATCCCTGTGTCTATAGTATAGTTATTGTAGGTTGGGTTGAGGCAACGAAACCCAACATATTAGTATTGTAGGTTGGGTTGAGGAACGAAACCCAACATTACAGCATATTCTGATCGCTCGCTGCCCTTTGCTGTATATCCTCTAAGGAAAACCTATTATCTAGCTGTTGAGAACCTTCTTGTCCATCAACTACGATGTCGCTGTTACCTAAAACTTGCAGGATTAAGTTTGTCATAAGTCTGCGGGTGAAAGCAGGTTACAGGAGGCAGAGCCTCTAATAGGCGTTCCCAGGCAGAGCCTGGGAACGAGTTGACTTGCTCAAAAATGTGGGTAAGGACAAGGGCTCTGCCTTGCCCTAGTTCGACGAACTCGGTTAGAAAAGGGCGCGATCGCACCCTTAACTAAGTGCCATTCGGCTCAGGAATGAATGGCGCTTAGTTAAAGGATCGATCGCCTTGCCTCAAATGGCGGGGATCACGATGTAACAAGCTTTTAAGCCGAATAGACAGGGCGTCACTCGCGCTTTATAGAGTGGGTGGAAAATCGATAAAATTTAAGTTTTATTGCTTGTGTTTTAAGTCAGTACCGTGTTAATATTAAATAGGTCATCTATGTCAAATTTCGAGCCAAAATTTAATTCAATAAGAATTCTCACCAAGCTGTAATAAACTTGATTATCATTATCAAAACCTTTGAAAATAATTAGTAGAATTCTAGTGGTAACAAACCCCCAATCGTAAAACCAATAAATTTAAGCTATTTTTTTACGCAGTACAGATCTCGGCTGCTGCATTAACGGGTAAGATTTTGGGCGACGTTTCCTGACCCTTGGCTCAACCCGTCCGACACGATCGGGA
>CASBRB010000219.1 GCA_949127975.1 Oscillatoriales cyanobacterium PMM_0019
CAAGCAGGACGCCACCCGCTATTATTAATACATGGTTTTGGTGCCTCTACTGACCACTGGCGCAAAAATATCTCTGGGCTGGCTCAGGATTTTGAGGTTTGGGCAATTGACTTGTTGGGATTTGGGCGCTCAGCCAAACCCGAATGGCAGTATGGCGGCGACTTATGGCGGGACCAATTGTACGATTTTATCACTAATGTGATTAAAGCTCCTGTTGTCTTGGCAGGAAATTCTTTGGGTGGTTATGCAGCACTATGTGTGGCTGCCCAGCGTCCGGATGCTGCCGTTGGGTTAATATTGCTCAATAGTGCTGGTCCTTTCACTAATACTAAGGTGCCAACTGCAAATCCCTTATCAAACTCGATCAAAAATATTACCCGATCGATTTTCCGGCAACCTTGGGCTAGTTTCCTGTTGTTCCAGTACCTGCGGCAGCGCTTTATGATCCGTAAAACCTTAAAACAAGTTTATCTCGACCAGAGTGCCGTTACCGACCAACTGGTGGAAGAGATTTATCAGCCTTCCTGTGATGTCGGGGCGGCGAAAGTGTTTGCCTCTGTGTTTAGCTCCCCCCAAGGCGAAAACGTCGATGTGTTACTACCGCAACTCAAATGCCCACTTTTACTACTGTGGGGAGAAGCAGATCCCTGGATGAATTATAAAGAACGGGCAGAAAAGTTTCGTCAATATTATCCTCAACTTACAGAACATTATCTTAAGGCAGGTCATTGTCCTCATGATGAAGTGCCTGAGCAGGTGAATTCCCTGATTCGTTCTTGGATGTTTTTGTTGTCTTGATAGAGAGTACGATCGCACTCCCCGTTCCCTATTGGCTAGAAGAATTAGGATAAACAGCAAAACCGTATTTCACGAACACAACTGCTGGTAATGAGGACTAAAGTCCTCACTACAAACGTTCTTAATGAGGACTCTAGTGACCAATTCCTACGTAACGGAAACCAGCACTTTCTAGCTGTTCTCGATCGAGAAAATTACGGCCATCAATCAGCACAGGGTTAGTCATCAAAGAAGCCATTTTAGCGTAGTCGAGGTGGCGGAACTGCTGCCATTCAGTAACCAGTACCAAGGCATCACAGCAGTCAGCCAGCCGCTCGGGATCGGTTTCTACAATCACACCAGACAACCCGTGACGCATGCCGCTTTGAGAACCGATCGGATCGTAAGCTTTTACCTTCGTGCCCAACCGATTCAAAAGCTCGATAATATTGAGGGCTGGAGCATCCCGCATATCATCAGTATCTGGCTTGAAGGTTAAACCCAGCAGTCCCACAGTTTTACCTTTGAGGATTTTCAGCACCTGCTGGAGCTTTTCAATCACAATCAGGCGCTGGCGTTGGTTGACGCTGACAGCAGCTTTGAGCAGGGTGGCTTCATATCCGTAATCTTCCGCAGTATGGATGAGGGCGGAGACATCTTTGGGGAAGCAGGAACCACCCCAGCCAATGCCAGCTTGCAAAAACTTGTTGCCAATCCGCGAATCAAGCCCAATCCCCTTGGCAATTTCAGTAACATCAGCGCCGACGCGATCGCATATATTAGCAATCTCATTAATAAAACTAATCTTGGTTGCCAGAAAAGCATTTGCCGCGTACTTAATCATCTCTGCTGAACTGATATCTGTCACCACTACTGGCACTGACGGTAAGCTTTTGTCTTCGGCGTGCTTGCGTTGTACTATAGGAGCGTATAGTTCCTGCATCATAGCTAGAGCTCTGGGATTATTACTACCCAACACTATCCGATCTGGATTAAAAGTGTCGTAAACAGCAGAGCCTTCGCGCAGAAACTCTGGATTGCTGACTACATCAAAGTCGGCGGCAATTTTTGATATCACCCTATCCACAACAGCACCACCACCTGATATCACCAGTTCCTTCTGGCGATCGCTAACTCCATCCAGGACAATCATCCGCACCCAGTCACCTGAGCCAATCGGCACTGTAGATTTATTTACGATTACCTTATAACTGCTCTCGAGATGGGCACCTATGCCACGAGCAACCGCCTCGACGTAGCGCGTATCACTTTCACCACTAGGTAAAGCGGGGGTACCAACAGCAATAAATAAAATATCTCCATGAGCTACACCACCTGCTAAATCTGTGGTGAACTCCAGATTTCCCGCCTTACTAGCAGCCTGCATTATTTCCGACAGTCCCGGCTCATATATCGGCGACTGTCCTGCTTTCATTAATTTTACTTTTTCTTCATTATTGTCCACGCAGATGACGTGATGCCCAATATGGGCGAGGCAAGCTCCAGTAACTAAGCCAACATAACCAGTTCCAATTACACAAACATGCATAAACTTCAATCCTTCCTAATAGTAATTTTCGACAAAATTCTTTTCTTGTACTTTAACTTGACGACAGGCGATTCCGAAAATCATCTATTGTCAGCTTTAAACCCTCTTTTAGATGAATGGTAGGCTGCCAACCCAGCCAATTCTTAGCTAGGGTAATATCCGGTTGTCGCTGCCGGGGGTCATCTTGGGGCAAAGGCTTAAATATAATTTCCGTATCTGGATTAACCATTTGTTGAATTTTTTGAGCCAGTTCCAAAATAGTGTATTCACCTGGATTCCCTAAATTAATTGGTCCAGTATGCTCACCATTCATTAACCGCATCAGCCCTTCTACCAAGTCAGAAACATAGCAGAAACTACGAGTTTGCGAACCATCACCGTATACAGTTAACGGTATTCCCCGCAGCGCCTGAACGATAAAATTACTTACCACACGTCCGTCATTTTCTAACATTCTTGGCCCATAAGTGTTAAAAATTCGAGCAACTCGAATTTCTACACCATGCTGGCGCTGGTAGTCAAACGATAAAGTCTCTGCAATTCGCTTTCCTTCGTCATAGCAATTACCACAAAAAGCTGCCCGTCCGTTGCGGCGCACACATATAACATGATGGCGGACATTAACACAATAAACATTGCCAACATAGCGAACCCGTTCAGGAGTAACGAGGGTAGCATTTATGGCTGGTCTGATATTGACACTATAAAGGTTGCGACCAACACTGTAGAATACTGAAGTAGCATAGCCGCAACGCATTGCCAATTCCTGGACGTCGTCAGCAAGCTGTTTTGATTTTGTGTAGTAAATGTAACAGTTACCCCGTTGGGTACCATCTCCCAAGATCAGTGCATTTAACAAAATTAATGACTGTCGTCGTGAGAGCCCCAGAAACTCGTGTGGGATGTACTTATCACCTGACTTGCCCAACGGCTCTAAGATTTCAGCTAGCTGCTTACTGCAAATCCGAAATTGATGGTCATCTGATTGGAAAAATTTAAAGCCAAGTCTCGCGAGGCAAGCGGCAATCATAGCACGTCCCTCTGGCTTCTCTTGGGCAATCAGTATGTTATAGTCTGCGACATTGTAATCTTCACCATTGACGACTTTTACCCTGCGCCGCACATGAACGCACCCTTCTGAGATGTAATAACCGAGGAACTCTAGCCAGTCATCCATAAGAATACGCGGCACAACCACTTTAGCATTTCTAGGAGGTAGCCCCAGTTCAAACCAGTCTTGCTCAACGCCAGAAAACTCGCCACCTGTAATTACTCGCCAAGAATGCCAGTGTCTGTCTTCGTCAGCCCGCAGAAACTTCAAGCGCCCTGTTTTGCTACGCACATACATCCAGTGGTTTGGCGTTACACAGAAATCAAACTTACAATTTGCGAACCGCAGCAACTCACCAATATAAGGCTGCACGATATACTCATCAGGTACGTGGTACTCGATTTGATTTTCTGGATTTAGTGTAGCGACACGCACTCCTGATTGCAGTTTGGGGAAAGGGACCCAACCGTTTTCAGTTAGAATTTCAGTAGCTGAGTCATAGCACGATCGAATCCCAATTGGGTTGACATTGCCCCGATAATCTTCTGTCTGAGGGTGAACATCAGGATCGCCATATATTTCAGACGTGGAAGCTAGCAAAAATCTTGCCTTCACCCGCTTTGCCAGCCCTAGCATATTCATCGTTCCCAAGAAACTGGTTTTGATAGTCTTAATGGGGTTGCTTTGGTAGTGGACTGGGGATGCAGGGCAGGCGAGGTGGTAAATCTGATCTACTTCCAGGCGCATCGGTTCAGTAACGTCATGGCGGAGTAGTTCAAAGTAAGGATTACCTAGCCATTGCAGGAGATTTTGCTTACTCCCAGTGTAAAAGTTATCTAAGCATATTACTTCGTGTCCCTCTGCCATCAAACGATCGATCAGATGAGAACCAACGAAACCTGCTCCACCTGTGACTAAAATTCGCATAGGTAACTAACTCGCTGAAGTAAGAATCAATACTTAAGGATAAGCTCGATAGCTAATCTTTCCACATCATATCCTTCTGCTATCGATCGCAGCTTTCCGGATCTAGATGTTGACAAAAGAGCTGTCAAGACGCTACTCTTGATCTAGGCGCAGCACCGCCATAAATGCTTCTTGCGGCACATCCACTGTACCGATCGCTTTCAGGCGCTTTTTACCTTTGGCTTGCTTCTGTAACAACTTTTTCTTGCGTGAAATGTCACCGCCGTAACATTTTGCTAGCACATCTTTCCTTAAGGCTGGGATGTGTTCGCTAGCAATCACCTTGCTGCCAATTGCCGCCTGAATCGGCACTCTGAACTGATGGCGTGGGATTAGTTCTTTTAACTTTTCTGCCATTGCCCGCCCGACATGATAAGCTTTGTCCCGATGCACAATCATCGCCAAAGCGTCTACAGGATCGCCGTTAATCATGAGGTCGAGTTTAACTAGGGGGTTTTCCTGGTAGCCTATGAGTTGATATTCCATACTGGCATAACCGCGAGTTCTGGATTTCATTTGATCGAAAAAGTCTGTCACCACTTCTGCCAGCGGCAATTCATAAGTCAGCGTTGTTCGTCCCTGAGTTAAATACTTCATGTCCTTAAACACGCCACGCCGATTTTGACACAATTCCATTAAAGTACCGACATAGCTTTCCGGCGTAATCATATCCACCTTAACATAAGGCTCTTCGATTTTTTCCCGCGCCTGTGGTGGCGGTAGATTACTGGGATTATCGATGTAAGATATTTCTCCGCTGATGGTTGTTACTCGATAAACTACAGACGGAGCCGTGATAATCAAATCCAGATTGTATTCCCGCTCTAACCGCTCTTGGACTATTTCCATGTGCAGCAAGCCCAAAAAGCCGCAGCGGAAGCCAAAGCCCATCGCGCTAGAAGTTTCCGGTTCGTAGTGCAGGGAGGCATCATTTAATTTCAGCTTTTCCAAGGATTCGCGGAGATTTGGGTATTGATCGGCATCAATGGGGAACATACCGCAAAACACCATTGGTTTAGCTTCGGTGTAACCGGGTAAGGCTTTAGCCGCTGGCTTATTAGCTAGGGTGATTGTATCCCCCACGCGGGCATCTTCCACTGCTTTAATTGCTGCTGCCAAGTACCCCACCTCTCCAGCGTGGAGTTCGTTGACTTGCACCTGGTTAGGAGAAAGAATACCAAGTTCGTCAATTTCGTATTCTTTGCCACTAGCCATCAGGCGAACCCGCGAACCTTTTTTCACCGTACCATCCATCACCCGGAAGTAAACGATTACTCCCCGGTAGGTGTCGTAGTAGCTGTCAAAAATCAGCGCTCGCAGCGGTTCTGATACCGTATCTCCTGGTGGCGGTATTAGATGCACTATTGATTCTAGGATTTCGTTAATCCCTATTCCCTCTTTGGCAGACGCTTTAATCGCTCCGCTGCAATCTAGCCCAATGATTTCTTCAATTTCCCCTTTCACTCGCTCTGGTTCAGCACCTGGGAGATCGATTTTATTTAAAACTGGTATAATCTCTAGGTTATGATCCAGGGCTAAATAAACATTTGCCAGAGTTTGCGCCTCGACGCCCTGAGAGGCGTCTACTACCAGCAGGGCACCTTCACAAGCGGCAAGCGATCGCGATACCTCGTAAGAAAAATCGACATGTCCTGGTGTATCGATCAAATTGAGAACGTACTGCTGCCCATCACTAGCGCTATAGTTCATCCTCGCGGCTTGCAGCTTAATCGTAATCCCACGCTCCCTTTCCAAGTCCATGTTGTCCAGAAACTGTTCTTTCATCTCCCGATCAGTTACAGTGCCAGTAGTTTGTAGGAGTCTGTCTGCTAAAGTCGATTTTCCGTGGTCGATGTGGGCTATAATGCAAAAATTACGAATCCGAGAAACGGGAACGTCAGTCATAGAGCTCTTTTTGGTGGCAGCACGGGGAGGGACAATCTAAACAGGGCCATTGCTTAATACATTGTAATGTTTTTCCTCACCAAGCGCTAGTCCTTTCGGACGGGAAAAACTCTCTCTGACGCTAAAGATGAGATATAATTGATTTGCGGTTGAGGTAAGGCGATCCAGAAATCGATCGACTGAAGGCTGCTGTTGTTTTTGACTTTTAACTCATGGAGAACAGTCAGATTAAAATCTGAGTGTCGTTTTTCATCCGTGGGCTAAAGCCACACGGTTTCCAAACTTCCGGAGGTTTTTAGATGAACGAGCATGCCGTATCTCCCCTGCCTTCAACTGATAAGGTAGAGATTTCTATCCACATCGATTCGGAATTGTTAGACCAAATCAAGCACCTGACGAACGATCCCAGTAAGGTGATTGAAACCGCCATTCGTCAGTGGCTTAGAGGTGAACGAGACCGAGATGAAGACCTGACTCGCTTATTACAGCGAAATCCGCCCGTGCCCCCGCGAGGCGAATGGAATGATTAAACAGAATCCGCCCCCCCATTCCTTCTCCAAATCTTTGATTTGGGCGGGGTAGTTCATCAAAGCCTTTTGAAACCCCCATTATACTGTAAGGTTAGTGGGGGAGAACGTCACGCTTCCCACTATTAGCGGCTGCAAAAGCTACAACTCAAGTTAAACCTCAATCTAATCCTGATCGATGGATGTCTGCGTAGAATACTGATCTGGAACAATCTCGAAGGATGGGATAACTCCCCGGAATCTGAGCCTCTCTCTCTTTAGAGCGGGGAGGATGTCAAAAGGATGCCTTGATTTCATGCAGTTTAAAGGTCTAATTTGATGATTGCTTCCGCTAGTTTACCACTGTATACAGACGTGGAATATGTTCCTTCAAAAAGTAATTTTGTACGTGGATTAGAAACAGAGATACTGTTAAGTAAAGATACATCTGCACCAAGTTTGCTCTACTATTACCAAAAGCAACTGGTCCAGATTTCCAGGAAAATCAGCCAGACGCTTGATATCGATGAAATTTGGCAGCAAACGGTTAGAGATTTGGGTAAATCCCTCGCCGTTAGCCGTTGCCTCATCTGCTCCTACTCTCCCTCTAGCTCCCAAGTTGAGGTGGTGGCAGAATATTGTCAGGAGCCATTTCCGTCTCTACTAGGTCAACAACTACAACTGGCAATTGCTCCAGCTCTCCAGCAAGCATTATCTAGCTTTAACCCGGTTGCCACCGAAGCAATGCCAGCTAATTTATTCGGTGCTGAATCGGCGCTGGTGGTTGCTACCAGTTATCAAAACCAGCCTAACGGTTTGATTATTTTACAACAGTGCGATCGCCCACGCCAGTGGTATCTAGCTGAAGCTCAGATGCTCCGAGAAATAGCCGAGCAATTGGGAGCAGCTCGCGCTAGAGAATGTCACTACCAACAACTAGAAAATAATCGTCAGCAAGCAGAAGCTGCATCCCGTCTCAAAAGTGAGTTTCTCGCCCACACTTCCCACGAAATGAGAACGCCGCTCAATGGCATGATTGGTTCCCTTAAACTTATTTTAGAAGGTATGGCAGACGATCCTGAAGAACAGCGAGAATTTCTTCAGTCAGCCTACCACTCAGCTTTGCACTTACTCAACATCGTTAACGATATTCTAGATATTGCCAAAATAGAATCTGGTCAAATAAATCTCCACTTTGAGCCAGTCAATCTCAAACAATTATTTACTCAGGTAACAGACTTTATCTTGCCTCAATCTCAGCAAAAAAATCTCAACTTTTCCGTTCAACTACCTACCACAGAAAAGGAAGTGATTGTTTATGGCAACTACCAACGCTTGCTGCAAGTGCTGTTCAACCTAATTGGCAACGCTATCAAATTTACACAGGTTGGTGGAATCGCTATTACTGCCGAAGCGATCGAACATAAGGTAATCTTTAAAGGTCAGGAATTCCCCAGTATAATGAAAATTAGCGTTGTCGATACTGGGATCGGTGTGGCTTTAGATAAACAAAATAAACTGTTTCATTCTTTTAGCCAATTGCATAGCGATCGTCATCCCTCTTACGGAGGAACTGGACTGGGATTGACAATATCCCAAAAATTGGTAGAAGCTATGGGCGGCACTATTACCTTTTACAGCATGGGCGAAGGATTGGGCTCGACTGTCACGTTCACCATCCCGCTGTATTGGGGAACGATTTGAGACGCTAGTTGGTACTCATTAAAATAGTAAGTCAAATTTGCGAACGCAGTGTACGCAGTGTACGCAGATATTAGCCCGAAGTTTATGTTATAATTGCAGTTATAGGCGACTACAATTCAGGACCCAGCACTAAAGTGAAGGGGTATACACACTTTGGGAGATTTTTCGATGACTGAACAGACCAATGCTCGTGAATTGTTTCAGGCAGCATACGAAAACCGCTACACTTGGGATTCTAACTTTCCCGGCTATAGTGCAGATGTCCAACTGAAGCAAGATGACGAAGTATACAAAGGAATTGTTCGCATCAATAGAGACTTGAGCGTGGAAGTCACAGGGATAGAAGACCAAGAGGCCCAAGAGGGCGTATATACTCAATTGCGGGATATCATTACCCACCGCAAGCGGGCTTCTTTCCAGCAAGCTCATGGGAAAAATGAATTTAACCTCGGCGAGCAGGATAACTCCGGTACTGTAGAAATTCGCGTCCAAGGCGACGCAATGGGTTCTAACTACAAAGTCCGGGGTAAGGAAATTTGCCAAGTGAGTCGCGTCATGGGGCGGATGGCTTTTGTGATTGACACCTACGAAAGCTTAAATACCCCTGACGGCTATTTAGCAAGTCGCTACAACGCTATTTTCCGCAATCCTAATACAGATGAACTGCTCAAAGAATTGCAATTTGAAGACAAGTACGATAAAATAGGCGACTATTATATCCTAACTCATCAAATTGTCCACTCGATCGAGTCTGGTAAGCAAACTACCACAGAGTTCAATTTCTCCAACGTTAAGTTGTTAGAGCCTGCCGTTGTTTAGAATTAAGGTAGGTACGCTAGATTGTTAGATACTTTTTAGCGAAAGATTCCTCACCTAAACTTTGTGGTGAGGTGCGTTTAGTTAGAAATTTGCTGAGGTAAATCATGTCGGACACAATGACACTGACTCGTGACAACGTTGAGGGCGTTTTGGATGAGATGCGCCCTTACTTGATGGCTGATGGTGGTAATGTTGAGTTGGTAGAGATAGACGGACCGATCGTTAAGCTACGTCTCCAAGGAGCCTGTGGTTCTTGCCCCAGCTCTACCATGACCCTGAGAATGGGGATTGAACGCCGCTTGCGTGAATTCATCCCTGAAATCGCTGAAGTCGAGCAAGTATTTTAAATTTGACATCTCCCCACGGTTAAAACACGGGGGATTCTAAGCAGTTGTTTTTAGGCAACGCTTACGATAAGATCTACTCAGGTCACTGAATAGATCTTATCGTTGTGGGAGCTGTCTTGCCTCCCTCTACCCACCTTGATTAGGTTTACTCCTAACTGTGTGGCTACTTTTCCTTGTTAAATCTATACTAACACATTGAGTCAAGGTTGAGTCAACAAATAGTCAAGATAAATATTGAAAAATTCGGATTAGTCAACGTCGATTAGATAAGCAGACCTCAAGGGAGAGGGGCAACCACGGGGGTAGGGGGTGCCCCTACAGCACGGGCGGGCTGGAGAAAAGGAAATTGTCGGCAGAGCCGACTGGCGGTGGCAGTGAGACGAGGGG
>CASBRB010000220.1 GCA_949127975.1 Oscillatoriales cyanobacterium PMM_0019
GTGGGTGGGTAAGGACAAGGGCTCCGCGTGGGAACGAAAAACGAGAAAACGAGAAAAATCCCCCTTCCCTTTTTCCCGATCGCAGCGCTGACGACTGATTTTAATTATTCCTTTAGAAATATGGGCATAATGCCTAATTAAAGGTAGGATAAAAAATTTCTATAACCTATATAATATTTATTTTGCCTAACCACGGCTTCAAAACAACTAGCTGTATGGTAATCCGACGGGCTGCCCGTAATAAATAAAGTTAATCTTGATACCTAAAATGATGACATGACTGCTGTACCCCTTCCTCGCCAACCCTCTCAATCAACTGAAATTACCAATGATGTCGCATCAGCCGATATGACACCCGTTTTTGCGCTCAAAGAATTGGTAGCCCGTTTGAATCGAGAACAGCGCAAGATTCAAGACTTGCTAAGTTCGTTAGGTTTTGCCCTGCGTAGTTTTAACAACTTGAATCAGTTTTTGGAGCTAATACCTCTGATGGCAACGCGAGTGACAGATGCTGACGCTGGTGCCATTATTTTGTTCAAGTTGAACACTCAGGTGTGGCTGGAGCGACTACACTGCCCAGAAGGACAAATATGTCATGACATTCGGAAAGCTATAGAAATGGCAACCCGTCAAATTAATGCTTCCTCAACACCAGTTAGGGCAGTCGGAGCTGAGGCACCCCCAAACCCAGGATTAATCGATGCTCAAATGAGCCGATATTTGGGACCAAACATTCAGCTATTTTCCACCCCTATTCTGGTGCAGAATACTGAGCGGGGACGTCTGTACGTGTTCAGCCACGATCCGGAATACGTGTTTTCAGAAACGCGACAAAAGTTAGTGCGGCTAGTGGCAGATCAAACAGCCGTAGCGATAGCTAACGATGAACTAACAGTCGAACTCCGCAAAAAAGAGCGATTGGATCAAGAGCTAGCAATTGGTGCTGATATCCAGAAGCGCCTACTGCCGCGCCACTGTCCCCAAATTCAAGGCATCGAACTGGCGGCTCGCTGCCAATCTGCTAACCTAGTCGGAGGCGACTTCTACGATTTTATCCCAGCCAACTATGACCAACTGCGGAACAAAAAGAAAAACTGCAACGAATCGAACCCGTGGAGTTTGGTAATCGGAGATGTTATGGGTAAAGGCGTCCCGGCTGGTTTGATTATGACTATGACGCGGGGAATGTTGCGAGCAGAGGTGCTAAACGGTCACTCACCAGCACGGATTCTGCAACATTTGAACCGGGTGATGTATGCGGATCTAGAAAATTCCCACCGATTTGTCACCTTGTTTTATTCTGAGTACGATCCTAAAACCCGCATTTTGTCGTATAGTAATGCTGCTCACAATCCGCCTTTGCTATGGCAGGAGTCTACCCATACCCTGAAACGACTCGATACTGTAGGAATGCTGATTGGTTTAGATGCTGATTCCCAGTATGAAGACGCTCATGTGCAATTGGCACCTGGAGACACGATAATATATTACACCGACGGTTTTACCGATGCTACCAACCAGAATGGCGATCGCTTCGATGAAGAAAACCTGAGCCGAGCGCTGCTTTGGGCTTGTCAGCATTGCAGTCAGCCACAAGCAATTCTGGAGTACCTGTTCGAGCAGGTGCAGCAGTTTATTGGTCCTAACAACCGTAATAGTGATGATATGACGCTGGTTGTCATGCAGATCAAGCCTAGTTTGAGCCACTCCCCGCTCGTCTTACAAGCCTAACAACAATGAACGATATACGTTCTCAGGCAAACGCATTACTCGTAGTTGGTACGTTAGTAAGAGTGGTTTAAAAATTGGTGCCGATGTGAACGGTGCGTTCAATATCGGCCGAAAAGTAATCCCTACTGCATTTGAGCCACTAAGATCAAGTGTAGCGAGGGTCTTTAGGATGCCTGGTAGTGCATCCGAGGCGTATAACTCCAATTTTCAGGCGTGTCCACGCCCAACCTGGAGTTGCTTAAACCCGGATTGATTAGCCTGTCTATATTTGGCTATGAGAAAAGGAACTATACCCATATTTTATTTGCGTGAGGAAATAAGCGTGATTGTCCTTAACTTCATTCATGGTTTAACCGACTGGTTACCTAGCATTACCCACTGGAATGATTCAGTGCTATGGCTTAATTTGATGGAAATAAATTCACAGAACGTAGACGTCTTGCGAGATATACAAAACGCCTGGAACACTTTCATTAAGTCAGGACAAGTGTGGGCTTTGGGAATTGGGCTGGTTCTAGGCTACATGTTTCGAGGGCTTACTGCTTAAGGAAACTGTCATGGGATGAATGTGAGGAATCAGTGACTGAACAAAAAACTTGGAGCCAAAGGTTTGAATCGGCGATCGTCCCTGCGATCGCCCGTTTCAATGCCAGTATTGGTTTTGACATTGAACTAATCGAATACGACATCACGGGCTCTGTAGCCCATGCTAAAATGCTAGCCCACACCGGCATTATTTCAGCGGAGGAGGGAGAGCAACTCGTAGCAGGTTTAGAACAGATTCGCCAGGAGTATCGAGAAGGGCAGTTTAACCCAGGCATTGAGGCTGAAGACGTCCATTTTGCTGTGGAACGGCGATTAACAGAAATTGTCGGTGATGTGGGGAAAAAGCTACATACGGCGCGATCGCGAAACGATCAAGTTGGGACTGACACGCGGCTCTACCTGCGAGATCGGATTGAACAAATCCGCGCTCAAGTGCGCGAATTTCAGGGCATTTTGCTAGACATTGCAGAATCTAATGTCGAAACCCTGATTCCGGGCTATACCCACCTGCAACGCGCCCAACCAGTGAGTTTAGCTCATCACCTGCTGGCTTACTTTGAAATGCTACAGCGGGACTGGGAACGACTGGGAGAAACATATCAGCGAACCAATATCTCGCCACTGGGTTGCGGCGCACTAGCGGGTACTACTTTTCCCATTGACAGACACTATACGGCGTCGCTACTGAACTTTGGTGGCGTTTATGCCAATAGTCTGGATGGGGTGAGCGATCGTGATTTTGCGATTGAATTTCTTTGCGCCGCCAGCCTGATTATGGTTCACCTGAGCCGTCTGGCAGAGGAAATTATCCTTTGGGCGTCAGAAGAATTCAGCTTTGTCACCCTATCGGACAGTTGTGCCACTGGTTCTTCTATCATGCCACAAAAGAAAAATCCCGATGTTCCAGAACTGGTTCGGGGCAAAACTGGGCGTGTCTGCGGTCATCTGCAAGCAATGCTGATGCTGATGAAGGGGCTACCGTTGGCTTATAACAAAGATCTGCAAGAGGATAAAGAAGCTTTGTTTGACACCGTCAAGACGGTAAAAGCATGTTTAGAAGCCATGAGTATTTTACTGCGGGAGGGAATGGAATTTCGCACCCAACGGTTAGCAGCAGCAGTGGAGTCAGACTTTTCTAATGCCACAGACGTTGCTGACTATCTAGCCTCACGGGGCGTACCCTTCCGCGAAGCTTACAACCTAGTAGGTAAGGTAGTCAAAACTTGCCTTGCAGGTGGGAAATTGCTCAAAGACCTTAGCCTTCAGGAATGGCAGGAGTTGCACCCAGCATTTGAGAAGGATATTTATGAAGCTCTAGCGCCCCGGCAAGTAGTTGCAGCTCGTAATAGTTACGGTGGCACAGGCTTTGTCCGAGTGCGGCAAGCACTGAAAGACGCCCATTATAGATTAAGCCAAAACTGAATCAGAATTGAGCCATCGAACACTGGCGCGTCAACAGTAGCAAATACTGATAGAGTAGTCAGTAAAACGGAGTAAAACGGAGTAAAACGTAATAAATCCGAAATCCCTGTTCACTTTCTTTGCCTCCGGCACGCTGCGCGAACGGCTCCTCTGTAAGCGCATCTACCAGTCTTGGGAGAGAGCAGACTAAGCCAGTTGGAGCGTAATGGAGTAGGAACCTTTGGGCAGGCTACCCGATCCCAGTACAACCTGAACCAGCCAGATTGCACACCTAAAGTATTACTACTCTAGGCTTTTGTCGGGCAGTATTTCCAGACTGAAGCCAACCATGCTGCATTCTGGAAAATACTGCCCCAGACCTGTATCTGATGATGGCTTTCATCCCAATGTTACGAGCTGCATTAAGTCCTGAGGGTGCCTTGTAGCCGACCTTAATTGCTACCCAATCTGCACCCTGTTGATAGTCGAGGTAATCTAGCTCTTTGGTAGGAAACTCGGAGCCACGCCATACAGGATTGCCCCAAGGATCTAACCTACTGGTGTCTCTGGGGTTAACTCTGGTTGTCAGTATGGCGTATTCCTGATAGGCTACACGCTTTACATTCTCGTAGATTTTGGACTTTAACCAGTAAGCCCGTTTCTGATTGGAACGTCTGGAATATTTTCCGCAAGAGGGTTTCAAATTGCCAAGATGTTCAAAAGCTATCAATTTACAGTTATAGCCCTGAGCCAAATTAACAATTTTTCTGCCGAGGGCTCGTCCCATTTCAAGTTCACGATTACTGAGACGATTCCACATTGTTTGACAGAACCCCTTGTGGATAATTCCAGTTTGCCGAAGAGGGAAAGGGAAAGGGAAAGGGAAAGGGAAAGGGTAATCAAATCCACTATTTTGTGTAAAAATAAGGAAAGAAGAGAGCAAGATAAACTAACTCTCTTCCAACTGTAAAAATACAATAACATTTGTACCATGATTCCATTTGAAGAACTCGTTGTTTGGCAAAAATCGATGAATGCTAGTGTTGAGGTTTACCAATTAACTGAAACTTTTCCGCAAAAATATCTGTACAGCTTAACATCTCAACTTCAACGCTCGTCTCTATCGGTTCCATCTAACATTGCTGAAGGCTACGGTCGAAATTCCACAGGAGATTATATTCATTTTCTTGGAATTGCTAGAGGTTCAGCTAATGAGGTAATTACCAACTAATCTTGGCAAAGAAAGTTTATGCAACAGATGGACAATCATAAAGCAATGGATACTTTGGATTCTCTCCAATAGTCAGCAACTCGTAAAAGCGCCAATCACCATCCTCTGTAAGGGGAATATCTAAACCTTCAGGATGGGTGTTAACCAGAATGTAGTAAAACTCTACAACTTCATTAAAGGCTAGCTTGGTTTCTGTCAAGTCAATCCCATCACGCAGCAGTTTACAGCGTAGGGATTTATGCTCAATGGCATAACCTTTACGCTTTTTGAGTGCCAACTTTTCATCACCTCCTTTTTTTTTAGTAGACTACTTAGGATCTCTGAATTGGTAATAGTTGTGTCGGCGTATACCTTTCAACTTTTTACCAAGAACATTCCAGAAACTCCAACTGTGCTTATGTCTATCAACCTGTAGACATGAGGCAGTTTTGGCTGGAATCCTCTCACTTTTCCTCAAGGCTCTACGAGCTAATACAAGTGCAGCAGCAGTGTCACTCGATAACCCATAATGGGGGGGTGTGGGGAGTCCCCACACCCCCCACACCCCCCATATCGGGAGGTGCATGTGCGTGCTGTGATTCCTGACATAATACCTATAATATCACTCATATGTCAGGGTTTGGCAGGAATTTTTGGTACTGTAGCATAGCCCAGTATACTTCGAGCTATTTCCTGATGTTGTAGCAGCGGCTCTGCCCCGCTTTCTACAACATAGCCATTGACTCGTCTTCTTCTTCCTCTCGCTTCGGCGGTTTCCCTTGCCGAGACTTTTTAAAGAAACGACCAGTAGTTTGACGTTTCCGGAACTTGCGAGCATAGGCTAGGTTACGCTGCGCCTTTTCTTTTTTCAGGTTGCGGCGCTTTGCCATGTTTACCTCATTACTAAACAACAAAAATGCAGCCTATAAGTTTTACTTGAGGCTATATCTGGGCTATATGGGCGAGCCTAAAAGCGACGATCCGCTTACTGACTTAAGTCCATGATAGCCGTCCGTCACGATTTAAAAATACGGGGCTACCACGCTCCCGGATTCCTTACGGTGTAGGCGGCAGGTTTTTTCCGAAATTTCCTTCGGAGTACAGTCTGGTCACCAATCTACTATCTTAGCATTATACAGTTAAAATTAGAGTTTGCTAATGAGTCGGTTATGGCGATTTGGACAAACGGTGCTGGGCATTATCTTCCGGCATCCAATCGTGGGCACCAGCATTATCCCGATTTTACCGGATAATCGGATTGTGCTAGTGCGGCGTAGCGATACTGGTGAATGGAGTTTACCAGGTGGCATTGTGGATTGGGGTGAAGATATTCCCACAGCAGCGCGACGGGAGTTGGCAGAGGAAACGGGACTGGAGTTGGTAGAGTTTCGCAGGTTAGTTGGGGTTTACTCAGCACCCTCCCGCGATCCCAGAATGCATTCCATTGCCGTCCTTCTAGCAGTAGACGCTCAAGGAACAATGCAAATTCAGGATAGTCTGGAAATTATTGATGTACAGGCGTTTGCTCCTACAGCGCTGCCAGAGGGCAAATTGGCTCACGATCACCAGCGACAGTTGCAAGACTACTTTGACGGTTTGACAAGGATAGCTTAAGCTGTCAATGCGATCGCCATAACCCGATAGAGCCTGAGGTCTTACCTCAAAAAGTCCGGGAGCATGAAAGCCCCTATCTTTTAAGTAGGGGATGAAATGCGACTCGCCGAATTCATTCGGCGATAAATTTATCCAGTCTTCTTGACAAATGTATGCTTTTAATGCTCACCTAATGATAGGTGTCAATGTAATCAGATGTCAAGCACCATCTTAGAGTTCAAAGTTAAAGCACATCAACCGTCCCAAATCGCCGCCATTGAGGAAGCGATAAGGACTGCACAGTTCATTAGGAACAAGTGTGTAAGACTCTGGATGGATGGTCGTGGCATCAATAAATACGACCTGCAAGCATATTGTAAGGTACTCGCCAAAGAATTTAAGTTCGTCAGCAAACTTAAATTCTTTGGCTCGTCAGGCTGCTGCTGATAGAGCATGGTCATCAATCAGTCGGTTCTATGACAACTGTAAAAAACAGATACCAGGTAAAAAAGGTTATCCAAAGTATGCTAAACATTCTCGCTCAGTAGAATATAAAACTACAGGGTGGAAATTGTCATCGACCCGTAAGGCAATAATCTTTACTGACAAAAAGGGAATTGGCAGACTTAAGTTGGTTGGCACGTATGACTTAAACTATTACCAACTTGACCAAATAAAACGGGTTAGATTAGTTAGACGTGCAGATGGGTATTATTGCCAATTTGTTGTGGCAGTAGATGTGAAAATTGATGTAGAACCAACCAACCTATCTATAGGTCTAGATGTGGGTTTGAAGGAATTCTACACTGATTCAAATGGTCATACAGAATCAAACCCAAGGTTTTATAGAAAAGGAGAGAAAAAGTTAAAACGACTACAACGTCGTTTGGCACGTTCATATGACAAGTCAAGAAAAGAGACTGGACTTCGACAGTCTAATAACTATCACAAAGCGAGGAACAGACTGGCAAGACAGCACCTCAAGATAAGTAGGCAATCGTGTTGTAACACGCCAAGAGAATGGCGCGTTGCGTAATCTCATCTAACGATGTAGTAGCCTATGAAGACTTGAAGGTACGGAATTTAGTTAAGAATCACTGTCTCGCTAAGTCGATTAATGATGCTGGTTGGTATCAATTCCGACAATGGTTAGAACGTTTTGGGGCAAAGATGGGCAAGATAACAATTGCTGTTTCGCCCCATTATACATCTCAGGAATGTTCTAATTGTAAAGCCATTGTCAAAAAATCTCTAAGTACCCGCACCCATAAATGTGCTTGCGGTTGTGAATTGGACAGAGAGTGCGATTCGTTCTGAAGAAACCCAGAAATGGGGGGATTTAGGCGTTAGTAGGGTAATCGAATAGGATTGAGTTCGCACTTAAATCCCCTGCTGATGACAACTTAATAGCCATGCGGGTGAGAATAAGTACCCTAGAAAGTTCAAGTCCTGTCCCCTAAGCGCAAGGGTGAAAGCACACAAAGCGTAGAGTAATATCTGCGTCCCCCACGGTAGCGACTGGTTCTCAATCCGTGAAGCGGGGGTGAAAGGCGGCTCTGCCGGAAGCCTTATCCGACATCCGTTGAGCAAGTACCCATGAGTAACGAAAGTGAAGGTACGTTTGAACCATCAATAGTAATAACCAGCGAAATTAGGTTTGATACGCTGGGAGTCCTAAAAAGGCAAGGTTTAGGGAGTTGGTGGCTTTCTCTGTTAACCAACAAGCGCCTCCCTGAGACTTGGTGGAGAGTACCGCTACTAAAGGTACAAACTTAATGGCTATTAGGAACGAAGTAACCAGCCGTATGCTCTCAGAGTAGGTCGATACTCTGTAGTAGGTGCCAACCGGATGCTGCGGTTAGGAAAGATTGAGTCACAAGCGAATGCCTTATCTAATAGTAAGGATATGCTGACAGACTCACGGTAATACGGAGGATAAAGACGATAGTAGTAGTGTAGATGTCATGAACACGGAAAAACCGATGTATGAATGGAACCAAATCCCCTGGCGTAAGCTAGACAGGATGGTTTTTAAGCTACAAAAACGGATTTATCAAGCCTCTAATCGTGGAGATGTCAAGACAGTACGCCGACTCCAAAAGTTATTGGTGAAATCCTGGTCAGCAAAATTGGTTGCGGTTCGTAGAGTAACCCAAGAAAACCAAGGGAAACAGACGGCGGGTGTAGACGGAAAAAAATCTCTGAATCCATTGCAACGTCTAACCCTAATCGGTGAATTAAAATTGGGGATAAAGGTTAGCCCAACTAGGCGCGTATGGATACCTAAGCCTGGAACGGAAGAGAAGCGACCTCTAGGAATACCTACGATGAAAGACCGTGCCTTGCAAGCACTTGTCAAACTGGCATTAGAGCCAGAATGGGAAGCGCGATTCGAGCCTAATTCATACGGGTTTCGACCAGGGCGCTCGTGTCACGATTCGGTTCAGGCAATATTTGAAGCAATTAAACAGAAAGCCAAATATGTGCTAGATGCAGATATTGCCAAGTGTTTCGACCGAATTGACCATGAAGTATTGCTCAAAAAATTAAATACATCTCCCACCATTCGTCGTCAAATACGAGCATGGTTAAAAGCGGGGGTGATGGACAAAGGGCAATTCTTTGAAACATCCGAGGGTACACCACAGGGCGGGGTTTTATCTCCGTTACTGGCAAACATTGCCCTCCACGGAATGGAATGGCGTATCAAAGATTATGTGGAAACCTGTGACCTGAAAAGGTCGGACGGGAGATATCAACTCCCAAAAAGGGATAAACGAGATTCAGTCTCAATTATACGCTATGCAGACGACTTTGTGATTCTCCACAAAGACCTAACCGTTGTTCAAGGATGCAGGGAGATAATCTCTGAATGGTTGAAAGACATGGGACTGGAATTGAAGCCAAGTAAAACCCGGTTGACACATACCCTCATTCATCATGAGGATGAAAAACCAGGATTCGACTTCCTGGGATTTCACATCCAGCAATTCCCAGTGGGAAAATACCAAACCGGAAAAGACACAAAGGGCAATTCTTTGGGCTTCAAAACCATCATCACCCCAAGCAAAGAAAAGTGTAAAAGGCACTACGACCACATCAAAGAGGTAATTAATACCCATAAAAGTCACTCACAAAAGATACTGATTGGAATACTCAATCCTATCATCAGAGGATGGGCTAATTATTACTCGATGGTCTGTAGCAAAAAGGCATTCAAACAAATGGATGTCCATTTATACACTAAACTCGCAACATGGGCAAAACACCGCCATAGAAACAAAGGTAACAAGTGGCTAGCCAAGAAATATTGGAAAACCATTGGCGGTGATAACTGGGTCTTCGCAACCAGGGAAGGGGAAAATACCCTTCGGTTACTAAAACATAGTGCCACCAAAATACAAGACTATGTGAAAGTTAAAGGCGATGCGTCACCATACGACGGCAACCTAGTTTATTGGAGTAGCAGAATGGGATGTCATCCTGAGATGCCAAAGCGAACAGCATCATTGCTCAAAAAGCAGAAAGGGAAATGCACCCATTGTGAACTGTACTTTAGAGATGGAGATGTAATAGAGCTAGACCATATCATCCCAAAATCGCTTGGTGGAAAGGATGAATACAAAAACTGGCAATTACTCCATCGACATTGCCACGACATAAAAACTGCCATCGATGGTAGTTATGGCACAAAATCTGGTTGTAATAATACCAAGCCTAAACCGCAAGTCAACTCAGATTGGAATTGGGTTGATGACATGCTGGTAACGAGGTACGTGTGACAAACGCCGTATTACTGAGGAGCCGTATGATGGGAAACTATCAAGTACGGTTTTGGAGAGCAGTGGCTCTTGTGAAAGAGTCACTGACTTTAATTTTCAACGCTGCCATCAACATCTTAAAACGTGGATTAAGTACCGTAGGGCATACGGGAACTTGGGTCAATAGCCCGAACGATTGGGGAGAGGGAACCGCTACTAAGACAGGAGAAATCCTGTCTTGGCAAGTTCGCTCTGCGAACCAAGAATCCCCGTGTATTACGACCGGGGAGTGTCAAGCCGTGGTGAGTACTCGCA
>CASBRB010000221.1 GCA_949127975.1 Oscillatoriales cyanobacterium PMM_0019
GTAACTTTATACTGAATAGCTTGGCGCAACATCCCAAAACCTACATCCAAGATAGATTTATTTAACCCTGCTTTCTGCTTCTTACGTTTCTTGCCAATGCGTGTCATCTTCTTGACTTCCAGCTTTTCAGTAGCCACGAAGCTATTACCGCTAATTAATTCTGTGGCTGACTTGTGTACCCAGTTTTGACGTTGATTGGCAACTTTTCGCTGTAACTTGCTCACACGACGTTGGGCTTTCTTGTATCTGCGGGAAGCTTTTACCTTCTTTTTCCGATTAGGCGCTCGTTTGCGTCTTTTAGCCTTGGATGCTGCTTTAATTTTCTTCTCTGCCTGACGCAGAAATTTAGGAGCATCTACTAATTGATGATTTTGACCATCCGTTATCGCTAATGCTGACTTGCATCCAAAATCTACACCTACAGCACCAGTACCAGTTTGCCTAGAGTTAGCTATCAACTCATCTGAAATGTTAACGGTTATGGATGCGTACCACTTCCCGTTACACCAAACTATTGTACAAGTTGTTGGAGTTCCCCATAACCTAGCATTACCCCTCATCTGGACATTGCCTATCTTGCTCAACTCTAAATAACCATTATTTCCAGTTGAGTGACATTTCCATCCAGCAGCATCTGGGTAAGTCCATCCTGAATAATGCCTGATTGATTTGTATCTAGGCTTTTTACTCAATCCTTTAAACCAACGTTGAAACGCATAATCCACGCGCTTTAACGTTGCTTGTAAGGCATGAGCGCCTATTTCTTTATATTCAGGCCAGACCTCCTTAAATCCTGGTAAACAATTCTGTTGTTCAAAGTAATCAACTGCATGATTGAACTTTTGATATTGGGTAAAGCGGTTATATACGGCAGCGTTATACAAATCTTTGTGCATCCGACGATGGTAGTAGAGTGTCTTCTCTACTGCCTTGGTGGGATACAACCTGAATGTTATACGCCTTGTTGCCATCTACTCGACCCTTACCACAACAACATACTATGATGATAGTCAATCAGGTATAGGATGTCAAGATGCAACCGCGATCCATGCTCACCCAAGCTGTTTTTAGTGTTCACCTGCACATCGTATTTGTCACCAAGTACAGGCGCAAGGTACTGACAGGAGCTATGTTAGATAGAATGTCCGAGATAGGCGCTCATGTCTGCATCATGCACCAAGTGTCGCCTTACAGAATTTAACGGTGAAGCAGACCACGTTCATCTACTGATAGATTTCCATCCAGACAATAACCTTTCAGCCCTGATTGGTAGTTTTAAATCGGCATCTAGCAGGATATAAGAGCAGGAATTTGCTATAGAACTCGCCAAAACATATCGCAACCAACCCGTTTTCTGGTCTGGATCTTACTATGTAGCCTCAACTGGTTTAGCACCAATCGAAAAGGTAAAGCAGTATATAAAATCTCAGGAATCACCCTCCATAGTGATTGGAAAAATTAGGGGCGCAAGCACCTAATTTTTCCCGAAAGACCTTCCCCACCTTTAAGAAGGTGGGGACTGCCGCGCTACGTTCAGGTTAGTTTGGGGTGATGCTGTAGGCGTCTCCTCTGCTGGAAATAAATCGGTTAACTTAGTAATAGTTTCAATAGCTTCCTCACTGCTTTCAATCATTACGGGTGGAATTGCCATCTTCGTGGGTGATATTTCCATACCTGGAAAAGGCATATTCTGTTCAATGGCAGCTCTCTTTGGTACTGGGCTGGCAACACTGGATGCTTCTAGTGGCAAAAGCTCTCTTAGCGTTGTTAGTTGTAAAGTTGAGTTACGGAAGTTTTCGGTGATCTGCTGCACTAATGCTGTAAAAGTCACCTGACTTTCCTGCCCCAAATTGTACATTTTTTCTAGTTTTTGAGACAATGACTCTTGATAGCTTTGAATATTGCGCTGTAGCGTTTCAAAGACAACCTGTAGCGTGGAATCGAGAGTTGTTAAAATTTGATCTGACTTTGCCTGTAACTGCCGCATTTGCTCTAAGCGTTCGACTGGGTGTAGGGGCGTATAGGGGGGGTAAAAGTCCGAGTGTATTTCACCTAGACTTGATGAGGGTGCCATCTCATCAGTATTCCCCTGTAGCATCGGTGAAGCCGTGCCCGCCCAGTTTTGTCTACCTAGCGGCGAGTAGTGTGCCGAGATACTCAATTCAAAGCTGAGAAACTGAGCTTCCAGATTTTTTAGTGTTTGCTCCACCTGTTGTGTCAAGCTTTCCTGCAAACTAGGCAGTAACACCTGCAAAAAGTCCGTAATGAGTTGCTGCTGTTTAGCCTGTTGCTGAGCTAGAGACTGGTACTGCTGCTTGGCGGTTTCCAGCTCCGAGATTTCTGTAATTAGGGATTCTCGCCGTTGGCGTAACCCCTCCAATTCTGCCTGCAACGGCTGTGTCAAGTTTACTCGCAGAGAATCTATTTCTTGGGCAACAAGCAGGGTAATTTGCGCTGCCACCTCCTGCTGCTCCGACGTTGGAACTTGTGGCTCAGTAGAAGCTAAATAGCTGCGAACTTGCTGCAAAACTAGACCAAACTGCGCCAAATCACCAGGCGTTAACCCAGAAGGCGAGGCGCTAGTCTGAGGAAGGATACCGTCAATGGCAGCGATCAGAAATTGAATATCTGGCACAGATGTTATTTTGGAACCCTTGAAAATAACAATACCAAAGCTGGTGATCTTTCGCACAAAAGCTTAAAATAGATATACGCTTGAGTATAAAACCTGCGGGTGGCAACTCTCGGAAGATTGAAGACTCCCCCGTTATACCGCAAGGTTAACGGGGGAGGATGTTTACAAGGCAATGGCTTCATGGATGACCGATATAGCAGCCGCGAATCGAACAGCAACATTAATGCGTTGATGCGCTCCACTCCTTTTTTTGGTGGTTTACCAGAGGTAACCATCGAAAAAGCCATTGCCCATGTCGTCACCCGCAGCCATCCCGCGAATCAGGTGATTTTGCTGGAAAATGACTGGGGTGGCTCGGTTTATTTCATCCTTAGTGGTTGGGCAAAGATTCGCACTTACAACCTGGATGGCAAAGAGGTAACGCTGAATATTCTTGGCAAAGGAGAATTATTTGGCGAAATGGCGGCTTTAGATGAAGTGCCCCGTTCAACTGATGTGATTACACTGACACCTACAGTGATTGGTAGTATGCCAGCTCAGGATTTTGTCAAGTTACTGAAGACGGAACCCTTAGCTGGCGTCCGTTTATCTCAACTGATGGCTAAACGCTTGCGTCAAGTCAACCGTCGCCTACGTTTGCGGGAATCGGATAGTATGTCGCGCGTAGCAGACACTTTATTATTTCTAGCAGAGGGACAAGGGAAAACTAGAGAACTAGGAACTGAGATCCCAAACCTACCCCATAGAGAGTTGAGTAGCCTTAGTGGACTGGCGCGGGAGACGGTAACACGGGTACTGACTAAGCTGGAAAAAAAAGGGCTGATTATGCGCGAACAAGATATTCTTCGGATTCTCGATTTGTCAGCCTTGGATGCTCTCGTTGGTTAGGTTGGAGGAATTGATTATGAGTTTTAAAAAAATCCTAGTCGGCATCGACAACTCTCAATTATGCAACTCTGTCTTTACTCAGGCGCTGGAATTAGCCCAGATGAATAAAGGTAGTCTAATGCTGCTTCATTGCCTCAGTAGTGAAACGGTTGGCGAACCACCAGTCCCCATGTCCTTTGAGATGAGTGTTTATCCGGAAATGATGAACGCTGCCTATGAAGCTAACCAAGTCCTCATGCAACAAAAAACCACCGAAGCGCGGACTTGGCTGCAAAGCTACTGCGATACCGCCACGAGCCAGGGAGTACCGACAAACTTTGATTACCAAGTCGGCAATCCTGGGCACTCCCTGTGTACAGTGGCGCGATCGTGGGATGCAGATTTGATTGTTTTGGGACGCCGAGGGCTCACTGGGTTGGCAGAAGCAATGCTTGGAAGTGTCAGTAATTATGTGTTGCATCACGCTCCCTGTTCGGTGTTGGTGATTCAGCAAGGTTAATTTTAGCGTTAAAATGCTTAAGGTCCGATCGCCCAACCCGCCCTATGAACTCTGACTCTTCTCACGAACAGGAATTCAACGAAGACGCAAGGGAAAATCCACCCCTAACGGCCCATTCAGCTTCATCTGAAGATCCTCTTTCCAGTGAACAGTCAGCTTCGACTTTAGAAACCGACAATTTACAGCAACCGCAGCTTCACCCGGAAGAGTTGCTTAATTCCTCTGGAAATATCTCCCCCTTGATTATGGTAGAGACGGCATTTCTTGCCAGTGCTGCCAGCCTGATTTGGTTGTTTAATTACTATTTTCCCCTAGGACCTGTACTACAGGTTTTTTTCCCCGTACCGATCGCTCTAATCTATTTGCGCTGGGGCAGTCGGGCATCTTGGATGGCAGCATTGGTTTCCGGATTGCTGTTATCTATACTGATGGGACCAAGCCGCAGCATTCTCTTTTTCATCCCCTATGGTTTAATGGGTGTCCAATTGGGAGCTTTGTGGAGACGACAGGCTAAGTGGTCACTTTCCATTTTCATCGGTGGCTTGGTAGGCGCATTTGGGTTCTTTTTTCGGTTTTGGCTGCTCTCCCTTCTGCTAGGTGAAGACCTCTGGGCTTACCTGATCGGTGACTTTACCACAGTAGTAGAGTGGATATTTGTCAAGCTGGGATGGCTACAAGAGCCGAATCTGTTTTTAATTGAAGCGATCGCTATCACCGCTATTTTACTCAACAATCTTCTTTATGTATTTGTCGTACATCTGGTGTCTTTACTGGTGCTAGACCGTTTGGGTAACCCGATCCCCCGTCCTCCTGCCTGGATTGAAATTATGCTGGATTACGATAGTTAAATGTTAGATAAAATTTCAATAAAATTTGATGCGTACAACTAACTCTCTGGCTCCAGATACCATTGCCGCTAGCTTTCATGCCCTGTCCGACCCCTTGCGGGTTCAAGTCCTGGAACTGCTGCGTTCTCAAGAGCTGTGCGTTTGTGACTTATGCGAATGCCTGGGAACCGCTTCGTCTAAGCTGTCTTTTCACCTCAAAATCCTGAAGGAAGCTGGTTTAGTTCGCGCTCGTCAAGAAGGACGCTGGATCTACTATAGTCTCAACTTGCCCCAGTTTGTCGTTCTAGAGCAGTACCTAGCAGAATATCGCCGTTTTAGCCCAATCCTGCCTACTCGTCGCTGTCCAGACTCCCCTTTGTAGAATGCTGTAGAACTCTGTATGTAGTATGTATGCCTCAGTAAGGGCTAAAGCCCTCACTACAAACTTTTTCGTTCGTAGTGAGGGCTTTAGCCCTTACTGAGAAAGCTATTGGGCCTTTTGCACTCAATATAACGCCCATTGGACTTGACATTTCAAGTTTTATTGAAATAATAGAGTTAGTAGTCTAATGGGTTCGACATGAAGCAGCCTGCTGCGAAACAGCTTTCTTTCCTCGATCGCTTCCTGACCATGTGGATTTTCCTGGCGATGATGGTTGGGATATGCCTAGGCCACTTTGTCCCAGGTGCGGAAGCTTTCATCAATCAATTTCAAGTGGGTACGACGAATATTCCCATCGCGATCGGCTTGATTTTGATGATGTATCCACCCTTGGCAAAGGTACGCTATGAAGAGTTAGGTGATGTTTTTCGCAATGGTAAGATTCTAGCTTTGTCGTTGCTTCAGAATTGGGTTGTTGGACCGATTCTGATGTTCCTGCTGGCAATTACCTTCCTGCGTGGCTACCCGCAATACATGGTGGGACTGATCTTAATCGGATTAGCCCGTTGTATTGCGATGGTTGTAGTTTGGAGCGATCTGGCGCGAGGCAATACGGAATACACGGCTGGACTGGTTGCATTCAACAGCATCTTTCAGGTTATCTTCTACAGTCTCTATGCGTGGTTCTTTATTAGTGTGCTGCCACCGCTATTTGGGTTAAAAGGTAGTATTGTAAACGTGAGCATTGCCGAGATTGCCATAAGTGTTTTCATCTACCTCGGTATTCCTTTTTTAGCTGGATTTTTCACTCGTTTCTTTTTAGTCAAAGCCAAAAGTAAAAGTTGGTATCACGAGAAATTTGTTCCCAAAATTAGCCCGATTACGCTGATTGCACTACTATTTACAATCGCGGTCATGTTCAGCCTGAAAGGGAATTTGATCGTTCAGATTCCTCTGGATGTGGTGAGGATTGCCATTCCGCTGATCGTCTACTTTGTTATCATGTTTTTGGTCAGCTTTTACATGGCATGGCGCATCAAGGCGGATTATTCCATAGCCGCAAGTGTGGCATTTACCTCAGCAGGCAATAATTTTGAACTGGCGATCGCAGTTGCCGTTGCGGTGTTTGGGATTAATTCAGGTGCAGCGTTTGCCGCCGTTGTCGGTCCGTTGGTAGAAGTCCCGGTATTGATTAGTCTGGTGAACGTTGCATTCTGGTTCGAGCGACGCTATTTCCTAGCATCTTAATTAGTTCATAAAAATATGATTCATGTCTACACGGCAGTGGCACAGGGACAACGATGGCTAGACCGATACCGAGGACGCCCACCTGTGTTCGCCTGTGTTTTGGGATTTACTAACACCGCTTTGATTGCTGGTATTTCTGCTGCCGGTCGCACTGTCTGTTCCAGACGTTACACGGCGATCGCAGATGCTGAATTTTTGTACAATGGCCCTGTGCCAAAGCCCCAATATCCATTGCCACCCTTAACTGCTGGAGCCTCGCCAGTGCTAATCTCCCGTGCCGTAGTTGAGGCCCTCTCCCTTCCTATACATTTATTCAATGCCGGGTTGCCCCATCTACCAGCAGTGCCAACTATTGATTTAGGAGGCGTCGCCGCCAATTGTCTCACATCAGGAGACGCCATGCCACTGGCAACTGTAAAACATCTGCTGGAGCAGGGATTACTGTGGGGACAACGGCTGGCAACAGATGCAGCCGATGGGTATCTCATCCTAAGTGAGTGTGTGGTGGGAGGAACCACGACAGCTCTAGCCGTCCTCACTGGCTTGGGCATCCCAGCGTTCGGCAAAGTGAATAGTAGTCACCCTAGCTGTAACCATGCTCAAAAGTGGGCTGTGGTGCAGACTGGGTTACAACAAGCTGGGATTGCCAATAATCCACCATCGATAGATCCTCTGCAAGTGGTGGCAGCAGTAGGAGACCCCATGCAAGTGGCAGTAGCCGGGATGGCAATTGCTGCCAGTCGTTCTTGTGGGGTTTTGCTTGCTGGTGGCACACAGATGTTGGCTGTCTATGCCCTAATCCAAGCGATCGCTCGTGAATATGCCTTAGACTGGAACCCGGAACAAATCGTTGTCGGCACGACTCGTTGGGTAGTAGAAGATCCCACTGGTGACACGGTTGGATTAGCTCAAGCTGTGTCATCGGTACCAATGTTGGCAAGTTTGTTGAGTTTCGCACACTCTCGTTATCCCCAGTTGCGGGCTTATGAGCAGGGATATGTCAAAGAAGGGGTAGGTGCCGGGGGCAGTGCTATTGCCGCCCATCTTTATCAAGGTTGGGAGCAAAGTCAACTGCTCCACGCTATCGAAACGTTGGTAGAACGATCCTTGGGATGATTAATAGGATCAGGACTTACGCACACTGGCATATATAGGGGCAACCACAGGGGGTTTGCCCCTACGAACCCGCTATATATAGCAACCGCTTTGGTGGTTAGTCCGCTGTGGGAAGCACATTAACAATTGCATCTCGTAGATAATTTTTTGCCCGCACTTCGTGCCGCTTAGCTAACACCCCCAACATCTCTTTGCTTTTTCCCCCCTTCTCCCTTGATGGGAGAAGGGGTTGGGGGATGAGGGTGATATTGAGAGAATGCTATTATTTTAAGTATTGTTAAGTTATATAAAGCCAATTGACTGCAACTTTCAGACCCACCAACAACGTTACTCTGCCGACAGCCTGGTACGCTCTCCAACCCCTATGGCAGGGAGGGGAAGAAGTTGTACAGAAAGGATTACCTCACCAGCAGTTAGCACCAACCTGGCAGATATTACTTTTGGGGGATGGTTCCCCCACTCGTCACTTGCAACTTCTGACTGGTGAGCCGACGGAAGTTGACGTCATAGATATGTCGCCCATTGGCATGGACTTGGATGGGGCACCTAAACAGATCCAAGCAGTGCCTGGACCACGTATTCGGCGTCAGGTTTGGCTGCGGAAGGCTTCTGGGCAGCGGCTGGCTTATGCGGCATCCTGGTGGGAAGTTGCTCATGTGGATGAGTATTTGCAGAACCGCACTTTGCCAATTTGGGCTAGTCTGGCTCGCCTGCGTACCGAGTTGTATAGGGATGTCCAAGGAATTTACTATGGTCACTCAGCAGCTCTGGAGGCAGCTTTTGGATACCCTGGACCATTTTGGGGGCGTCATTACTTGTTTTGGCATGATAAAAAGCCCTTAACCCTGATTTATGAAGTTTTTTCTCCTTATTTGACTAAATACCTCGGTCCGATGCAAACTTTTTGACTGGTTTAAACCAGTGGCGGACTGGTGTCAAAGCGGTACGTGCTAGAATTGAAGATGATGAACCTATCCACTAGGACTCATTATAACATGGTACAGCAAAGAGCAGTTACCGATATTATTAAAACTTTGGCTGATGTCCAAACTCGATTTAATCTTCAACAGGCAGAAAATCGAGATTTTTTTACTGAATGGTATGAGGATTTACCAGAGATTACCGATGTAGAGAAAGAATCACTAGATTTAATTAGACGCCGATATCTTTACCATCTAACTAATGGCGATCTTACTGAAGGTACGGTAACCATGCTTTTAGGTTCTCCTTTATTGGAAAAGGCAGGTTTTTACGATCCTCCTTTTAAAATGTGTGCTGAAGCATCGATTCAGATTGTTTTAGATGAAGATGATGATGAATTAGAAACTCTGCGAGGACGAATTGATATATTAGTCGTGCAAAATAGATTATCCGATAATCAATTGCGACCTTTTGCTCCATTTGTTCTATAGCAACTTCAAGAGGAATCTTTTCACCACGTTCGAGTTGTGCTAGCCCAACTGCTACTTTTTCGCGAGTTTCTTTTAACCACTGTTCGTAGTCTTGACTTGTAATAGTTGTAAAGCTAACTCAATAGCCTGCTCTGGACTGGTAAAATTTCCCAAGTTTATTTGGGATTGGATAAATTTTTCTTGTTCGGGCTTCAGATTAATATTCATTTCCTCAAGCTTCTGGCTTAAACTTAGTAGGGTGGGCAGTGCCCATTATATATTATATACTTAGTAGCAGATGGCTTGCCTAGCAAGCGGAAATCCAGCAAATACGGCTTTAGCGGACACAACACAGAATCTCAACTTTGATGAGCGATCGACTATAATTGTAATCGATCTCCAGTTAGCGGTGCTATGGTACTAGAAAAACTGCGCGAATTTAAAGAGTATGCTGAGTCGGTACTCCAGAACCTTGAATCGGTAGCCCAAAACCCGCCACCGCAAGAAAATTGGGTGCCAGCCGAGCTTACAAACTGTATAGAACGCATCCGGGAGGCTGCCATAAGAACCGCCCGTACTGCGTCATCTCCAGTCAAAATCGGCGTTATGGGAGAATTTAGTAGCGGAAAAACCTTGCTGTTGGGCAGTTTAATCGGCTATGCAGACGCCTTACCAGTTAGTGAAACCCCCACCACAGGTAATGTCACCGCTATTCACCTAGTTCAGCAAGAAGGCTTTCATACCACACAAGTTAACCAGTTTACAGTTTATTATCTTAATCACGAAGAAGTAAAAGACTGCCTGCGGTTCATGCTCCAAGAAACTGAACAACGGGCAACCAAAGCAGGATTAACAGCAGAACAAATTGCCACTCTGAAAAGTTTGAACCCTACAGATGCCGGGGTTGGTAACGGAATTCTCCGCTGGATAGAGCAAGTATGGAATATTACCAAAAACTTAGAACTACGCTATTTGCTCCGGGAGTTGGTAGTGTTCGTTCGCACCTATAACTCCTGTGGAACAGCTATCTGCGGTAGACAATACCAGGTTAATGCTACCACTGCCAAGGAGGGTTTGATACTAGCAGACCCACCGATGGATATTCAAGGCATGACGTTCGAGAACTTGCCTCCGGCTCCTGGCAAATGGGTTGAGCCCCTAGGGCAACTTTCAGCAAATGACTTGCAAAACACCTTCTCTCTGATTCGCCGCCTAGATATCAAGGTTGAATTATCAAAAAAAATCTGGGATCTCTCTGGGTTACAGAGTAGCAATAAATTCGTGTTGTTGGACTTTCCGGGATTAGGGGCTGCTAATTCTGGGGTGAGAGATACCTACCTATCTTTGCGCGAACTAGCAGAAGTACAAACAATCCTGATCCTGCTTAATGGTACACGTCCTGGAGCTGGGACGGCTGCTGAAATCTACACTATGATGGAGCAGCATAAGGGACAAGATCTCAAAGATCGGATTTTAGTAGGCGTGGGGCGCTTCAATCAACTGCCCCTAAGTGGCACAGACGAACAAATTATTGACGAACTAATCGGCGAAGAAATTGAAGATGATTTGTTCCAGATGTCACAGTTAAAGGAAGACGAAGTTCTGGAAAAACTGAAAATTCTCAAAATTACTATAGCTCTAGCTCAGGCTTTGACAACCCAGAAAGAGCGGATTGTGCTGCTGTCGCAAATATTTGGGTTAACCGAACTAGCTAAACTTTCCAGTACGTTGCAAGTTAGCTCTCCAGAGTTTGCGGTTAACCTGGAAAATCTTGTCAACCAGGAGGAGTCTAAGCGCAGGCGTCAGCAGTGGGAGCAATTGAGCAGCCGCCTAGTGGAATCCACACTCAGCCGACAGTTAAGTGACTTTGCTACCGATGGCGGTATCGGTAGGCTGAGAGCATTGATGGTGAAACACGTTGCTGAGCATGGTCTTAAGCAAGTATATGATGATACTCGTCGCGCTGCCGACGTTTTGCGTAGAGAACAAAACCATCTGAAAAATTTGGTAGAACAAATCAAAGAGCAAGGTATACCGATTACAGAAAACACTGATTTAATCGTCTTGCGTGCAGCTATTGAAAACTTAGTGAGAACCTATAGAGAATTTCAAGAAAATATAGGAAAAACTCCTCTGCAAGACCGACGCGGATTGGATGTCGGAGATGTAGTTAAGGATGAATTAACCTATAGGATAATGAATGAGTGGAGCGAGTGGAATGTGCTGTTTAATAAAATCAGCAAGGGCACGATCGCACCCCTTACACAAACTCAAGATAGAAGTTCAGTAGCAGCATTTTTTGGAGCTGATGAGGATGTTGAAGACCCCATCCCCACTAAAAGTGATGATTTTTATCCGGCATTTCAAAAAACTGTCAAAGAACTGGAAAGTTTCGCTCGATCGCGCATTCGAGAAGCAGTGATAGACTTGTTGAGTAAATTGTCTGCTCAAGTGGCTCCAGAACGCGATAACATTAGGGCGATCGTGCAAGAACCAAACCAACAGCAACTCCAGCAAAAGTTTGGTAATAAAGAAGCCAACCTACTTACTACCCTGCTCAGATCCTACGAGCCTAAACAATGGCAGGAGATAATTCTTCCCAAAATTAATGTTAACAACGATACTTCACCACCCATCGCACCCGAAACTATCTTTCCTCTAGCTCGTCAGGACGAAAAACACGAAATTGGTCAAAATTTTGACTGGGGACCAAAGAAAAACCCTGTTACCCCTAGAGCAGCCAACCATCAGATTTTATTACTGCGACTGCGAGACGAAATGATTGCCAGCCCTAGCTTACACCTTGTCGAATTGGTGAGCCAAGGAACTAAGCAAGTTAACTCTACACTGATTGATATATTGCAAGTCATAATTCCCAGTCTACAACAACTTGCCAAAAAAGAAGCCTTGTTAAGGTACATCGCCTCTGGAGAGCAACAGCAGGGTGCAACTCCCGCCTGGTTGCAAACTCTATCCCAGCTTGCCTCAATTTCTTACCCAAATTAACTAAGAAGGAAATACAAATGCCTCTAGACATAGAGCTTTTCGAGCGTTACCAACTACGCACTAAAGATAATAACAGTTTGGAGCTTCCTATAATCGAATTGGTTGTCAGAGGAAGCAACATGCCTCAGATCTCCGGCATGACTGTATCTGTCAGTGGAACGCCACTAGAGTTGGCTCAACAGATTCAATCTGTATATAAAAATTTCAGCTCTAGAACACTAAAAAAACTCGATAAAGCATTACGATTAAAACAACCAGAGTGTAGGCTGGATAAACCCTTACCGGGAAATGTTAACTGCACTTTGCAGGTGAGCGTGGATTACTTTGACTCCGAGCCCAATGGCAACCCGAATCAGTCGGAAACCAAGAATATCAAAAAAGAGTGTCGTTTGTGGACACCTTTGGTTTCAGAGCCAGTACCCCAGCCGCCTAAACCAGTCCCCCCTACCCCTCTTTTACAAGAAGAAGAGAGCCAAACACCCCCCTCCTACAAGAAGGAGGAAAAGGAAGAAATTTCTAAGGGGTTAGGTGTGCCTAATCCGAACACTATTGAATTAATCCCCCACAGAGAAAACCAAGAAATCGACTTTCCCGGCTGGTTAGCCATCGATTTCGGTACATCTAACTCTACAGTGACACTTTTTGATCCCCGTGTAGTTCCTATACTAGATGGTTTTCCCAAAGAGCAAGAAAGGCGTTTGCGCAACCGATTGGCAAAATGGCTTAATGAGCAACCTACCGAAACTTTCTGGGGTGGTAATGCAAGTGAGTGGGCTTTTGAGTGGGAAAAGTTTATCAGTGAAATTTGCAAAAGCTTGGATATAGCTGCCACCACTAATATTGGTGACAAAATATTTGCAGGTGATAATAGCTCCCAGTTGCTAGAAGCTATCCGCCAAATTGAAATTTGTCTGAGTAACCGCAGCGAGTGGTTTCGACGAGCTGCCAGTAAACGACTTAACAGCATATACCATGAGGTGTTCCGCGTACCACCCCTAGAATGGCAGAGTCTGATTGAGGTTGAACTTGACTACCTACGTCGCGCTAGAGAAATTTCCAGCGAGTTAGAAATCGTTAATCTAGGCAATCCCTTGCAGGTGATTATGGGGGAGCGAGCTAAACAGGATAGAAACAACGCCATTCGGACCGATGCCAGCAGTTCTTTAAACCAAATTAAAGGGAAGTTCCACCACTCACCTAAACGCTATTTTGGTCAAGAACGCACCATTAAAGTTATCCTAAATGGCAAAGAAGACGCAATTGCCGTCAATAAGCTGATTCAGTCTGCCTGGGCTCATTTGATTAAATTAACTGAAGAATTCCGCCAGCGCAACCCAGGTAAATTTGCTGAAGGTCGTTTTAACACTGTTGTGGTGACTTATCCCACAATTGCCCCTCCAGTAGTGCGACGTGAAATCGAGCATCTGGTTCACGATTTAGGTATCCAAGATGTTCAGATTGCTTACGATGAAGCTGTTTCTGTAGCGATTTTCTTCCTATGGCGAGAATTTGGCGGAAATTTGAATATCGGGATTGAGTCTTTTAAAACTCGTTGCCACCTTCACGGGGATGAATGGTCACAAAATGTTTTAATTTTAGATATTGGTGGAGGAACTACCGATTTAGCGTTAATTAGCCTGAGCCTTAAAGAGATAAATCCGTTTGCCAAAAATGAAGACAGAGGCGACGGTGGACGCTATTATGTATTGACACCAAAACTGTTAGGATCTTCAGGGCATTTACAGTTAGGTGGCGAGTTAATTACCCTGCGGATATTCCAGCTACTAAAGGCGGCGATCGCTGATTGTTTGCTCGCAGCAGTTACCTCAGGATACCTGGAATGTGAGGTCGTAGAAAATCGGCTCAGTGAGTTGAGCGATCGCTTTCTCGATGGGGGCAAATTCCAAAGTAGTAGCCTGTTGGCGTGTGTGGATAGGGAAAATCCTGAAGGCGACTCTGCTGCCTACAAAGATGCCCTAGATGCTGCGGAAAAAGTACTACCCACACGCTGGGCAAACGCTCCCTCACGTCTGCAAACTTTTTACACCCTCTGGGAATACGCTGAAATAGCCAAACTAACACTAGGTCAAAAGCGCCAGCCAGCAGATAGCCCCCCCACTTTCACACTTTCTGAGCAACAAATTTCTGAACTGCTTACCCAAAGTGACATAAAATTTGAAATCAAAGCCCCTAATAGTCTGATGGTGACGCTAAACTACCAGCAATTTGAAAAAGCTGTAACTCCAGTAATCTCTGAAGCGATCGGTATCGCCGATGGACTGATGTCAAACCGATTAGGACACAAGCAGGGGGACAACTGCGATCGGGTTGATTGGTTAATTTTATCTGGAAAAAGCTGCAACTTCGATTTAGTTCAGCGTCAGATAAAAGAGAATTTTAGCAAATCTAAATATTTCGTGTGGAATCCGGAACGCATCACTTTTGAACTGGAATACACTAAGCTGGCAACTTCTGCCGGAGCTTGCTACGCTGAAAAGCTACGCCGACTTATTTTCGATCCAGAAAATTCCAAGGATTTGCTGCGTAGGGGAGCCAATCAACTCTACATTGATGTTAAAAATTTATTCTATTTTCTGCCCTGCTCCTTCAACCTAAAAGCTCAAGATAGTGATATTACTATTTTTAAAGCAGGTCAAGAGCTGTATCAAATTGACCAGAACGAATCAGTAGCGAAGGTTCGTAGCAGTCAATGGTACGGAGCGCAATTATCCATTATCATCTACCGCCAAGATTTTGAAGGTAGGACACCACAACTCTGGGGCAGCTTCAATGGTAAAGCTTTAGCAGATCGACTGGGAATGAACGATTTTGATTTTCGTAACCAAATTAAAGTCCAGTTTGAGATTGACTATAAGCTGCAATTACAACTGCTATTCTGCCGGGAAAATCCCCATTATTTTATTGCTGCCGATATCCCGACGATCGATGCTCTTAAAGCGATAGGAACCACAGCAATTATTGGTGATGGTAAGGTAATTTGCGACATCGCTGTTAATGTCTTAGAGAGTGCCACGGCAATGAGGACAGATGACCATACCTTAATATTTGAAGCTGGAAAAGACTATAGGGATTCTTTGCAAGTTTTTCAGTATAGCAATGGTGCTAAAGGAACTGGGTTAAGGAGTGCAGCTTTACCTCCGTTTCCCAGAAGTGGCAAGCACACTTTCTACTTTAAATTCCGTAACCCACAAACTAATCAGTGGGAACTAATTGGCGAATTGCCTCAACCGGGCGGCAAAACTGAGTACCCTTGCCAATATTACGTTACTCTCGACAATAAAGGTATGTTGCGGGTTCACGCTGGTGAGTTACCCTATTGGACATCAAATAGAGCCGACTGTCTCCACCAACAAGGATGTGTTTTTTGGACTGAACTCGAAGTGCAACCTAATGAGGTTGATGAAAAGCGCGATCCTTTTTCGGGAAAACATTAATATTAGGACTTACGCAGACTGGGCATATATAGGGGCAACCCACTTGGGGATTGCCCCTACGAACCGCTATATGTAGAGGTAGTGCTTAAGTCCTAAATATGTCTCTTTCGTACAAAGGTTTGCTAATTTAACTTTAATTGGATCGAGGGTGAGCATGTCTAGAAGACCGGAACAGCGTCGTCAGGTGGCAACGAATCGCAGAATCGTCAACAACATCAAAGGGTTTTTCAAATTCCTGGGCCCTGGTTTCGTCACTGGAGCCGCAGACGACGATCCTTCAGGGATTGCTACTTTTTCCCAAGCGGGAGCCCAATATGGGCTGAAACTGGTGTGGCTAGCTCCATTTGTCTTTCCCATGATGGTCTGCATTCAGGAAATGAGTGCTCGCATTGGTCTTGTAACTCGCAAGGGCATCATCACAATCCTCAAGGAAGAGTATCCACCCTACGTGCTCTGGCTGGTTGGGCTGATTACCATTCCTGCAATCGCGATCAACATGGGGTCTGACCTGTTAGCGATGGGAGCTGTTTGCCATATGCTGCTCCCTGTTGTTGCCACTCAGGTTTTCTCTGTGATTGTAGGCATCCTAGTTCTGGCATCGCTTTCCCTGTTTAATTACAACAAATTGGCGTCGGTTCTCAAATGGGCTGCTTGTGTCCTGATAGTGTATTTTTTTGTTCCTTTCTTCGTCCAACAGGATTGGTTGCTGTTGCTGCGCTCTTTAGTCACGCCCCATTTCCAGTTTGATACTGCCTTCTTAGGGACTGTTGGGGCTTTCCTGGGCACCAACATCTCCGCTTATCTCTTTTTCTGGGAGTCCTCGATGGAGGTGGACGATCAGGAGCATAAGTATGGTCACTTGTACAAAGACCCGGATGCGGTGCTTCCGGATCTCCGGCAAGAAGTCAAGACCATGCAAAAGGACAATGCGTTTGGGATGGGGGTTGCTGGCACCATAATGTTTTTCGTCGTTTGGGCTTGTGGCAGTACTCTTTATCCGGGAGGCATCACAGATATCAATACTGTTGACCAAGCGGCGGAAGCACTCCGACCCATCGCCGGGGATGCTGCCTATTTACTCTTTGCCATTGGGATTCTAGCTTCTGGATCGATCGCGATTCCTGTTCTAGCTGGTACTTGCGGTTATATTGCTGCAGAGGCATTCGGATATCCTAGAGGGATAAATAAGAAGTTGCACGAGGCTAAGGTGTTCTATGGGGTGATTTTCCTCTCCCTGATCCTGAGTTTGGCAATTAATTTCACTGGCATTGGTGCGGTTCAGGCACTGATTTTTTCTGCCGTTGTTAATGGGATAACTGTTTCGCCCAGCATCTTCTACATCATGAGGATCTGCAATAATCCACAGATTATGGGCTCATTCACAAACAACATCTGGTCGAACATTGTGGGCTATTTTACATTTGGTGTCATGTGTGTGGCAGCTATGGTCTTGATTTGGACTACATTCAGGCTCTCCCGTACCTAGGGTGATAAATTTTACTAATCACAAGGCTCGTAAGCCTTGAACAGAGGAAAATATAAGGTTCTCAAAGTAACATGTTGGGTTTCGTACCTCAACCCAACCTACAATGCTTATTCTCAAAGGATTCCCAACTATAGATAAGATTTTTTTATCACGTCTTTGTACGGGAGAGCCATACCGTTATGGTGCGTAAGTCCTAATTACTACGCTTGGCAATGACATACACAGTACTTACGCAGACTGGGCATACATAATGTAGTGTAGCTGCGTTGCGTCCTGATACAATGACTATGTAAACGGAATTGATATAACGTATCTGAACTAAACATAAATGGAGAATCTCAGCAAGTTATTAAACATAAATAACTCGGATTTAGCCAAGGCACTGCGGTTAGGCTTGCACGGATTGCGGGCAGAATTAGAGGAAGCTCTCAAAACAGCAAGTTCAGATCCAGGAATTAGTGTCTGTCAGGAAGTGCTGAGGGAGTTGAATCACCTGTTGTCAACTGCACCTAGACAGGAAAATCAAATTCCAGAGACAGTCTTATCCTCAGAGTTGCCTTGGGAAGATGTGTTCGAGCCAGTACCGGAGCAGGAAAATGCCGCCATAACAGGTGAACTGAAACTAATTCACCTGCGCGATGCTTTTCTTACCGATACCCAGTTGTCGGAATATTTAGGTGAGTTGCAACTCCACAGCACTAACGATGCCGATTTGTGGAATGAAATTCAACTCAACCTGCTGCGAGTTCCCGCAACTGTGGCTAATTTTTGGCAGCAACGTGCTGCTGTGCTGGCGGCTGAGGCTGGCGCGATGGAAGATAAACACTCGCTCATCAAACTTCCTTTCAGCAGCGACGAAGTTCTCTACCCCGGTCTAGAGGGAACCGTCCCAGCTTCTGGGTTATGCTTGTCTGAAAAGTCACCTCCCGCTTCGGATATTCAGGGGGGAATATTAGACGGGGATCTCTATTTTCTCCAAAAAGTTGTCTCTACTTGTATAAAATTCATCGAGCTAGATTCCTCTTTGTACCATGCTTTAAAAAGCGTTGATGCTTTTGGCGTCAGACCTTTAAACTCAGAGCCAGATAGCTCTAAGTATATCGCGGCTCTGATCGATCGCTTTCGACGTGCCCAAGCCGCTGAGGAAAATCCAGATCCGGCGGTTATTCTGCGTGCCAGGATAGATTTAGATGAAGCTATCCACTCTTTAGTATATTTACCCCCGGTCGATCGGGATACATCTTGGTGGGGCAAACTACAACAAGAATGTCGGCGCACGCTGGTTGCTAAAGCCCGTCAATATAATGTGCAAATCCGCCCGTTATGGGGACACTATGCCGATGTCTGTACTTGGTCTAAAGATGACTTAGAATTAGACACCGGAGGTATTCGCGGGGAAGTTTCTGCTTGCCTGCGAGTATATGCCAAAATTAAAAATGAAGTAATGCTTGGTCGGGTTCTGTTTCGCTCTTTGCGTTAAACGAATGAGTACAGATACTGGGATTGATGCCATTACTAAAGTATTTAGGAATAATGGTTGGATTCAATTTATTCGCTGGGAACCCCCAACTTGAGATTGTGAACTTCTTCTAGACTTAATCCAGTAGTTTGACTAATACTTTCTTCATCTAATACATCAATAAGTCGTTTAGCAATTTCAATTTGACTTTTTTTCATACCTTGTTCAATACCTTGTTCAATACCTTGTTCAATACCTTGTTCAATACCTTGTTCAATACCTTGTTTAGTAGCTTTTGTGATAGCATTTTTTTGATCCTCTATGAACATTTCCTGATGGCTTAAATCGTCTAATTCTTCCCGATTTAGGTTAGCTTGATTGGCTATATCAAATGCTTTATTGATTTCCGGTACTACCCTCATTTTTTCTGGCACCTGCTCTAAAGTTCTAGCATATTTCAGAAA
>CASBRB010000222.1 GCA_949127975.1 Oscillatoriales cyanobacterium PMM_0019
AAAGCTAAAAATCCTACCAGATTAACACCCCACAGCCAACTGGCTTGTTTTTTTAGTAGAAACAGCACTGCGAAAAGAGTGGTTAACCCCCAGATAATGCCTCCCCAGAATGGCAAACCAGACTGTTCAATAACAGAGATCATGTTGGGCGCAGCAGGATCATCTCCTATAAGGTTGGTAGAGTATAAAGTTACCAGGGCTAGGGCTAGTAACAATATTACGTTAAAAACACCACTCCAGAGTAGACCTGCTCTGAGTTTTGACTGCTCAAAACGGGTCATTTGTTCGCTCCACAGTAGCGCTATCATTATACCTGCCGCTGGGATTAAAGGCATGACATAGTTAGGTCGTTTTGTGACAGCAATTGAGAAGAAAACCAAGATTACCACGAACCACAACAAGGCAAACACACCCAGATGAGCAGAACGGGGTTGACTGCGCCAGTTTCCTATTTGCCAAAAGCGTAGCCGCGCTATAGCTACAGGCAAATAAATGCTCCAGGGAGCAAATCCTAGTAGTACGATCGGAACATAAATATACCAGGGGCCCCCCTGGTTATCGATCGCACTTGTAAAACGATCTACATTGTGATGTAGAAAAAACGAGTTAATAAAGGACTCGCCATTTTTCAAAGTTACTAGCAAATACCAGGGCAGAGTTATAATCACAATAACCACTACGCCCCGCATTAACTCCATTTCTGGCAAAACTTCAGTCCCATTGCCCATGTAAAGCAAAAAAGCACCAATTATCAGTGCGGGCAATAAAATCCCTATGGGACCTTTAGTAAGGATAGCTAAGCCAATCAGCACGTATAAAGTGAAATACCAACGGGCTTTTAATGCAGGTTCAGACTGCGCATAGCCTAGAAAAAAGGCTAATAAACCCCCTCCCATACCTAGAGTCAGCAGCATATCGGAAACGCCCGTTCTTGCCCAGCCGATGATGAGAGGGTTCAAGGCTATCATGGTAGCACCTAAGGCAGCAGATATCCACAGTTGGCGTTCTCTACGAGTTTGATTAATTTCTGCTTGTTGGACAAGGCTGGGATTAGGGATGCCAAAATAGCGCAGAGTGTAAAAGCTTAAGGCAGTGATAGCTAGAGCACTGATTGCCGAAGGTAGCCGCACCGCTAAGGGGTGAACTCCGAAGATAGTGTAAGCTAGAGCCTGACACCAGTAAAGCAATATTGGCTTATCAAATCTGGTAGCACCATTGAAGTATGGAGTAATCCAATCTCCTGTTACCGTCATCTGTCGAGATGCTTCAGCAAACAACGGCTCAGTTTCATCTACCAGCCCGGTACGGCTCAAATGCCAAAAGAAAGCCAGCCAAGCAATTAACAACAACCATAGAATCGACAAGCTCCAAGCTAGTCTAGGCTGTAGAGCCCAATCAGAAAGCGATTCTTGCTTTTTCCAGCGATTAACACCCAATCTCATCAGCTTATTACCATGAAATCAGCAGAAATCGTGACCTTATCCAAAATACCATTTGCATCATTGTTTCTGCTTTTTCAACAAATTTAGCAAGGGTGAACCTTGACGGCGTTCTGGTTGTGGTACATTCAGTATCCCTTCAGGAGCTTTGAAATCAACCAGTAACACCACTCTGGTAGTATTCCCATTATTCCAGGCTTCATGCTCTGTAGCGTTATCAAATATCAAACACTTGCCTTCTTGCCAAGCTTTTGTGGTGTCTCCGACTCTGAAGTGACATCCATCAGGCACCATTAAACCTAAGTGGCAGCGCAGTAAACCATCGGAATACCCCGTCTGGGGCGCAATGTGGGTGCCTGCCGCCAAAGAAGAGAAGCCTGCCGTAGCCACATCGGGAATAGTCTCTATTAGCTTGGTGGTTTCGGGACACAAATCACAGTTTTTGGCTATCTTGATGCCAAAGGCGTATAAGCCAAAAGTGTCCCACCCTTTTCGATCCAAGTATTTTTCTGGCCAAGGGATATAATCACCTTGACGTAGTTGTTTTAACTCCTGCTTGAGGATCTGCCAATTTGACTCCAGAGAGGAGACAAAATCAAACTGAGTGGGATCGTAAAACACAGCTACTACCTGACTTCCTGCTACCTAGAGCGAATCTAATTTATGATTCATTAACAAGGATACTACAAAAAACTATGAACTCGGCAAACGTGGAAGAGATAATATAGGTGCGCGAGCAACTTTTCTCATCTGTCTACGAAGAAGTTTTGCAGCTATGCCTTCAAAGTGGTTTCCAGCGACAAACTGACATTCGGGAAACTCTATGGAACCTGTGGCTGCCCCTAGCAATAGATTTGGCACAGTACCGGACAAACAGGGAACGCCCCATTATCCAGGGAATTTTAGGCGGACAGGGAACAGGCAAAAGCACATTGGCATCTATCCTAAAGTTGATTTTAAGATATATAGGATACCATGCCCTGTGCCTATCATTAGATGACCTGTATAAAAGATACACCGATCGCCAAGCCTTGAGAGAGCGAGAACCCCGCTTAAAAAAGCGCGGGCCACCGGGAACCCACGATATTGAGTTAGGGTTAAGGGTACTTTCGCAACTACAGCAACCTCAAGGGCTAACACAGATAGAAATACCCCGCTTTGACAAGTCAGCTTGGGGTGGAGAGGGTGACAGAAGTGAGCCAGAGCTAGTGTCAGGTGTAGATATAGTGCTGTTTGAAGGGTGGTTTGTCGGCGTCCGTCCGATCGATCCAGCAGCCTTTGACTCTGCACCACCGCCTATTATCACAGAAAGCGATCGCATCTTTGCCCGCGATATGAATACCACGCTACAAGATTATTTACCACTCTGGGACAGATTAGATCGGTTGATGTTACTCTACCCAGTCGATTATCATCTGTCTGTGGAATGGCGGCAACAGGCAGAACATCAAATGATAGCTTCTGGGAAGTCAGGAATGAGCGATGCAGAAATAGAGGAATTTGTCAACTATTTCTGGAAAGCTCTCCATCCAGAGTTATTCATCAAACCCCTGAAGAGCAATTCCGAGTTTGTAGATATGGTAATTGAAATTAATCCCGATCGTACTTTTGGCACAGTTTATCAACTAAAGCAAACTTGAATCAACTATGAGCATTAAACGCCGTCAGTTTCTGATTTTAGGAACCCTAAGTGCTGGTGGTTTAGGTTTTTTAGTTAAAAATCTCTTCCGCGCTCCAGTACCCGAAAGTACCAAAGCCTCTAACACCCAAGATATTAAACCAGTTGCCTCAAACAAAGAAGCCCTACTGCTGCGCTTTGTTTCTGTAGCAGACACCGGCACTGGTACTAAACAGCAATATGCAGTAGCAAAGGCGATGAGCCATTACCACCAGGAAAACCCTTTTGATTTGGTAGTTTTGGCTGGAGACAACATTTACAACAATGGTGAAATTGAGAAAATAAGCGAAGTTTTTGAGCAGCCCTATAAACCTTTACTCAAGCAGGACGTAAAATTTCATGCCTGTTTGGGGAATCATGACATCCGCACCCATAACGGCGATCCTCAAGTTCGCTATCCAGGGTTTAATATGCAAGGGCGTTATTACACATTTCGCCGCGATCGCGTGCAGTTTTTTGCCCTCGATACCAACTATAATGCTGACTGGAAAGCTCAGCTTGCCTGGTTAGAACAAGAACTCAGCCGTAGTGATGCACCTTGGAAAGTAGTGTTTGGTCACCATCAGATTTACTCATCCGGTTACTATGGGTTGAACGAACACTTTGTAAAAATCTTGACGCCAATTTTTAAAAAGTACGGCGTCCAACTCTGGATTAATGGCCACGAACACCACTATGAGCGAACTAAGCCGATTGATGGTACAACGTATGTAAGTTGTGGAGCTGGTGCGGAAACTCGACCTGTGAGAAGTTCAGAGTGGACGGCGTATTCTGCAAGCAAGTTGAGTTTTGCTGCGTTTGAGGTGTATAGCGATCGAATGGTAATGAATGGCATTGGTACTGATAACGGCGTGTTCGATCGTAGCATTATTCCAATTGCTAAGATCTAATAGCGTTAGTATTGAGGATTTGGACAGGACTTGGTTAGCTCAAGCGCGTAACCCACCGTCCAGCATAAGTAGTTTAGCAGGGATTTTTCACCCTCATCCCCCGACCCCTTCTCCCATCAAGGGAGAAGGGGAGAAAGAGAAAACCATCCGACTCTTACTCCCCTCCTGGGAGGGGCGGGGGTGGTTTTTTTCTCGTTCCCAGGCAGAGCCTGGGAACGCTGTTAGTCGGCAGAGCCGACTAATTCCACGCACCACCGCCCTGGTGTGGAATGTGGGTTAAAATTGTTGCCCAAAATTTCCCCTCTATAAGACATCAAGTATGCTATTCACCTTCAGGACTCAATTTTTCTAGACCAGACAGAGAAAAATAAACTTGTTCTCTTCTCAGAACCGAGTACTCCAAGCAAACCAATGACCGTAAGTTGGCGTTCAGTAGCGATTTGTCTGGCAGCCTTGTCGTCTAAGACAATCAAATCGGCTCCCAGTTGCTGTGCCAGAGCGATTGCCTCTCGTTCTCCCACGTCCAACTGATTCAATCCAGCATCAATTTGACTTGTAACGCTTTGTACCTCTAGCCATGTAGGAGGGTGCAAAATCCACGATCGAATAACCTCCGGTGCTGAGGGAGCCAGTAACTCATTATAAACTGTTCTAGGAATAATGACCCGACTAAATAAACTTGGCATCAGGTCAACTAAATCGATTAGTAGCAGATAGCAGAGAGGTGAGGTATCCGAAACAACAATCATTACCTTTTCAGTTTCCCTTCATTTCTGTATTGCTAATAAATCTTGCTCAAAATCAGATTTATCGTAATTCAGATCGATTCCCCTTTGCTTAAGAAAGGCATCAGCCTCTAAACGAGTCTCCATGCCTAGCAATTCTCTGACTTTACCTGTACTAATCGAGCCTTCCCTGTAGGCTTCAATGACCAGAATTTCCAGTAGCTTCTGCTCTAAATTGCCCCATTTAGCTTTCAGTTCGTGAGCAACTTCATCCGGTAATGTGATTACGACTTGCATCAGAAGTACCCTTCTCTTCCAATTTTCGACTGAACTTTATACGAATCCTATACCCATTTTAACAGACGCGGAATGGGCTTATGTAGGGAACAAAACCCTGTGTTGCCCATGTATACGGCAAAATTCTTCTCGTTCCCAGGCTCTGCCTGGGAACGAAGCCTAAGGGGAGGGGCAACCACAGGGGATTGCCCCTACAAACCGCTATATGTAGAGGCAGTGCGTAATAAATGTAAAGAATTGTAACAAAAATCAGTAAATTATCCCGATCGAACTGATATCCATATATACGACTACTTTACATTCGATCGAATTTATGAAAAAACTCGGAAAGGCTTGCTTATCAATTTGCCGGAAAACCTTGCCTGTGGCAATTTCCATATCCACAGCTTTAGGGGTTACTTCCCTCACTCCAGTTACGGCTAATCCTGGAAGTTACGCGCCAACCACCAGTCTAACCTCTGTAGTCTCAAACCAGAAATTTCCGTGGGGTCGATCGCACAAGTGCCTACCCCCGATCCTACCCCATCTAGTAGTGGGTTTCCATTAGCAGTTTTCATAATTCCAGTCGTGGTTTTGGCAGGAACAATTATCTTTGTTCCCCACATTGGTTTCGTGTTTGGACTTGTAGCCATCGGCGAGCAAGAAGTTGGGGTAGTCATCAAGAAATTTTCTCGGCGCAGCTTAGCCCCTGGACGATTGATTGCCTTAGATAAAGAGGCAGGGATACAAGCTGATACTCTAGCACCTGGCTGGTACTGGGGCTATTGGCCTTGGCAGTTCAATGTTCGCAGAGAGCCAATGGTTGTTATCCCGCAAGGGGAAATTGGGTTAGTAATTGCCAACGATGGTGCTGGGATTCCACCAGAACGGATTCTGGGTAAGGTAGTTGCATCCGATAATTTTCAGGATGCCCGGAAGTTTTTAACCAGAAGCGGTGAAAAGGGGCAGCAACTTGGTATCCTCACCGCTGGTACTTATCGCATCAACACGGGACTGTTTCAAGTCATCACCTCTGCATCTGCTACCAAGCATGGCATGAAGTCAGAGCAACTTAAGTTGTATGCAGTTGTGCCGAATAAGGTGGGAATTGTTTCTACTTTAGATGGGCAACCGATCACAGAAGGTGAAATGGCCGGATCGACTATCTCCGGACATGATAATTTTCAGAATGGACAAAAGTTTATCGATCGCGGAGGATGTCGCGGTTTACAAGAACAGGTTGTTTTGTCTGGTTCGTGGAACTTTAATCCCTGGTTTGTCGTTGTAGAGCAAGTACCCTTAACTGAAATCCCCATTGGTTATGTCGGAGTAGTTATCTCCTTTGTGGGTAGCTCCGATAAGGATGTCACGGGAGATTCTTTCACTCATGGGAATTTAGTTAATCCTGGTGATAAAGGTGTTTGGGTGACACCACTCTATCCCGGCACTCATCCCCTCAACACTAGAACTATGAAAGTGGAATTAGTTCCCACGACCAATATTGTGCTGAACTTTACCACGCGATTCAGTGGCGAACATGGCTATGATTCCAAACTAACTGCCCTGAAATTACTCTCTTGTGATGGATTTAATTTTGACCTAGAAGTTTTCCAAATTATTCACGTTGGCGCTCTGGATGCTCCTAAGGTAATCTCACGCTTAGGCTCAATGCAAAACATGGTAGATCAGGTATTGCGTCCAATTGTCGGCAACTATTTTCGTAACTCAGCTCAGGAATATACAATTTTAGATTTCCTGATTGCTCGTAGCGAACGACAGACAGAGGCAGCACAGTACGTCCAAACCGCCTTGCGTGCTTATGACGTACAAGCAGTAGATACGCTGATTGGCTTAATTACGCCACCACCAGAGTTAATGCTAACCCTCACCGATCGCAAAATTGCCGATGAACAGCAAAAAACTTATCAAGTGCAACGCCTTGCTCAGACGCAACGACAAGAACTGGTGCGTGAAACCTCGCTAGCTAATATTCAGCAAGAAGTCGTCACCGCAGAGCAAGGAGTCAAGATAGCAGAATTACAAGCGACAGCCAAGGTGAAGCAAGCTTCAGGTGAAGCGGAAGCAATTCGCCTGACAGGTGAAGCTAAAGCGGATGCCTACCGAGCCGGGGTGGAAGCGTTGGGCTCCCAAGGATATACTGCATTACAGCTAATGCAAATTGTCGGCGATAGCAATGTCCGCGTTGTCCCCGATGTTGCTGTCAGCGGTAATGGTAATGGAGCAGGGTTGGTGGATGGACTAATGGGAATGCTTCTATGGAATCAGGCAAGCCAGAAGTGGCCTTCTGTCTCAGACAATGGTTCTACCAATCCAAAATCCCATGCCCAGGTAGAGCCAGGGAACGAACAACTGAACAATGTAAAATTGATTGATGAGCTTTGATGCGATATCAACAGGAATTACGCACTGCCTCATATTTTCTCGTTCCCAGCCACACCCCCCACACTCCAAAAGCTCATGGATTGGTTCATCCCACTTTTTTGGATTTCCCCCCTTCTCCCTTTATGGGAGAAGGGGTTGGGGGATGAGGGTGAAAAAGCCCTGCTAGTGTTCTGTGGAAGCTAGGTTTCTCACTCTACACATGTCCAAATCCACCATAGAAGATGTGGGTAAGGACAAGGCCAAAGCCTGGGAACGAGAAAAAAAAAAAACACCAAACAATTTAGACAAGTTTGGGTAAGTTTTCTAGAGCAGCAGTCAACGGGATACGACTAGACAGCTAGTATCGGTAGCCGAAGAAGACGGAGGAATCAGAGCGATCGCATGAGGTACATCACGCGGCTTATAAGCTGTAAGCGATTTACCTAAGTAAGTGAGTGAGGTACTCTGACCGGAGTCAAGCATGATAGCGTCTCTCAATCCAGCTTTAGCCAGCTTCACTCCCAAATCTACTGAGCCAATGTTACCAACAGATACGCCAATAGTAGGCTGCCCTGACTGATTAAAGCCCCAAAAGGCTCGATAACGAGCCTCGTTCACGCTGTAAAGACTACCAAAGCTACTCAGAGGCTGTGGTTGATTATCTTTTACCAACCAACCACCTGCCACAAAGGCATCAGTGACATCTGGCATTTCGGCTTGGATGCCTTGAAGGGTATTATGCTTTTCTGGGTCGAAGGGAATAAACTTCACTGAATAGGAATTCATTAGTACCAGGGGGCGTCCCGCTATTTTAGAGATGTCGTATGCATTGCCAGGGATGAATTTATTTTCGCTTTGACTCAGCACCGGTCCAACCAGCTCATTTGAGTTTATATATTTCATCGCGAAAAAGGTCCCATCTACGGCAGCGATCGCTTTAGAGCCAGCTATAATTTTTGGCAATTGAGTAGGTCTTTTGGCATGGATGGTAATTGGTCTGCCGCCAGAGATAAAAATCAAGCGAGTCTTGTCAATTTTGGTTTTCGTCATTGTCACCGGGGCACTAAAGTCGTATTCCCCATTCCACCCACCTATTTGAGGACCTCCCCAGGCTTCTGCTGTCGCTTCTTTCAACTTCGACTGACCAAAACGTCCGATCGCCAACAAATTCTCTGACTGTCCAGCAAAGCGCTCATCCTCATCATTCATCGTCAGCGCTGCCTCATACCCTGCTTCAGCGACCATTTGTGCAACTCGCTGGTCGTACTTCCCAGCAGGATAAGTAAAATAGCGGATGGGGATGCCCAAATTGCTCTCTAGAATCCGTTTGGACTCCATCACCTCAGTCCTTAGCTTGTCATCGGGAAACACTGTCAAATCTGGGGGGTGGGTTACGCTATGGGAAGCAATTGTAACCATTGGGTTAGCAACCATTTCCCGCAGTTGATCCCAAGTGACGTGGGTTCTCCCTGTATTTTGCCCAATATTAGATGTATAAATAGAAAAAACCGCTGGGTAGCCGTACTTTTTAAGCAGCGGGTAAACAAACTCGTAATGACCGCCGTAGCCATCATCAAATGTCAGCAATACGGGTTTTTCTGGTAACGGCAACCCAGTTCGTAAATGGGCGATCAACTGGTCAAGACTGATTGGGGTTAGACCGTTTTGCTGTATATACTGGAAATGTTGTTCCAACTCCAGTACAGTAACATCAAAAAATACCTCTTTTTTGGGCAGGATATCGTGATACATTAGCACGGGAACTTTTGCCGATCGGGCTTTTTCATTTATGTCTGGCCAACTGCTGGGCGTCATGTAAGCTGCCAGGTGTTTTCCCAAGAGCTGGATTAGTGAACCTATACCCTTCTCAGGTTGCGCCACCAAGCTGGTAAACTGTACTAACTGATTCCCGAAGGTTGTGAGTTGAAAAGAACTATCTGGGGAGTTTGTACAAGTTTGACTCAGGGAGTTATCCTCTTCTTGTTGACTTTTTTTCAGTGGGCGAGCGTCAACAGAGTTGGTTAGCGGTAGTGAGACAGTTAGCAGGGTAGCTGCAAGGGTAAGGCTCAGATACCTGCTGAAGTATCTGGAAACTTTGTCATGTATTATACGCTCAATTCTTTGCAGCATAATATTTGTCGATGGTACACTATAAATTTGTACGGTCAGAATCGAATTTTTCCGGAATTCAATTTTAGAATACCACAGTTAGCATATATAGGTCTTACGCAGCCTGGGCACACTGGGCACACACAGGGGGTTTGCCCCTACTAACCGCTATATGTACAAGACTTATGCACACTGGGCACACTGGGCACACACAGGGGGTTTGCCCCTACTAACCCGCTATATAGCAATTCCATTTGAGATGTAAAATTTTCTTACTCCCCTCTCCCCCTTTGGGAGAGGGGTTGGGGGTGAGGGTATTTTTATAAATGATTTAGACTTGCTATATAT
>CASBRB010000223.1 GCA_949127975.1 Oscillatoriales cyanobacterium PMM_0019
CAGGCGATCGAGAAATTGGATACACTCATTATATACTCCACACCGTTCAAATTATAAAATTTTCATTAAGATTTAATATGAAGTAGGGCTAATCGTTGATAATTGAGCAATTAAACAGAGCACTGTGAGATACCACAAATGAATTGGATAGCTGTTCGGGTCTTAGTCTCAACTGCCATACTAACTGGACTATGGACTGTAACCCCCAGGATGGGCACAGCTACAAGTTTAGCTGATGCCCACACTCAGTTAGCAGGTAGCAGAAACTCTAGGCGGACTAACCATAACCTCTACGCTCAGCTATTTTATCCCCCGGTAAGTAACCAGCGGGCGATCATGGTAGTAGGGCAGGGTGTGGGAACTGTGCCAGCTGACACCGGAACGCTGGAATTAAACATCAAGAGCGAAATTCGTGCGCAGTCGCCCTCAAGTGGTGCTACATCCCAGCTTGAGGAAACCGACGTTGTGTTAACAAAGCAGAGTTTGAAGCCTATAGTTGATGCCTTAGTTGGTATTGGGGTACCAGCCGACGCTATCGAGGTGAAGATTAACACCCCAAAATCAAACCCATTTCCGATACCATTCCCCTCTAACGATAGCCCTGCCCAGGTAGTGGTGAAACTTGATAAACCTACTCGTGAGCTAGTGCAGCAGATCGTAAACGTAGCTAAAAATGCAGCTAACAAGAGTCGCAAGCTTGCCATCAAAAGTGTCAGTGTCAAGTACGCAACGACAAATTGTCAGGCTTTAGAGACAGCGGCTTACACAGCAGCGATAAACAATGCTAAAACTCGTGCCCAAGCACTTGCTTCAGCGATGGGTGTTGAACTTGAAAAAATTCCATCTGTGGCGGAGCCAGGCTTGTTCGATCTGATTTTTCCCTTGTGCTTGAAGGAAGGCATTTCTTCGCCTCTGTTTGGTGGATCTAAATCACCCAATGAACCTCTAGCTCCTGCAGAAGTAGAACTGAGGAGGGACATTTTTGTCACCTACCCGATCAAATAGACTCCCAGCCCGCCATGAGTTCTCCTTTTATAGAGTATGGCATCTAACCAGATGAGTATGCTTAATGCTCTACCTAAAGTCAGAGATTGGTCTGCGACCTCGGCAGCCGACCCGCCTGACATCTCCACCCTGCGAAGAAAGAGGGTGGAGACTTACAGCGATCCGGTAAAAATAATTAAGTTCTGTGCTATAATAATGCTTGGGAATTGAATTCGGCTGAAGAGTGTGTATTTTGTTATTTACAGGCATCTCTCCGAATCAAAGTCTCTAAACTTTGTGCTCAAGGGAGATGCTCCATGTCAATTTACGTAGGTAACCTATCTTACGAAGTTACCCAAGAAGACCTTACCCAAGTTTTTGCAGAATATGGAACCGTGAAGCGGGTTCAGCTACCAGTTGACCGCGAAACGGGTCGGATGCGTGGGTTTGGGTTTGTGGAAATGGGAACAGACGCTGAAGAACAGGCAGCTATCGATGCCCTAGATGGGGCTGAATGGATGGGCCGAGACTTGAAAGTCAACAAAGCCAAGCCTCGCGAACAAAGACCTTCCGGTGGCGGCAATCGGAGAGCAGGCGGCGGCTATGGTAACGGTGGCTTTTCGCGTGGCGGACGTTTCTAAAATTTTTAGATAAAAATTAACTGGTTAAATCTCCAGCAGAAACACTGTCAGGTGATGGCTTGACCATGCTTCTGCTGGAAATTTGTTATTATATGTTTTTATATAATCAAGTCTAATGGTTTACCTTGGGTTATTACTTCAAGACTGGATGAGGATCGAATTAGAATGAAAGCACCCTTGCCTGAAAACGAAGCAGAAAGACTAGAGGCTCTTCGGCAGTATAAGATCCTCGACACACCGCCTGAAGAAGGATTTGACGATATCACTCGTTTAGCCTCGTTTATTTGTGGGACTCCTATTGCCTTAATTAGTTTGGTTGATGCCAACCGCCAGTGGTTTAAGTCAAAACAGGGTTTGGATGCACTAGAAACTCACCGGGATATTGCTTTCTGCAGCCATGCCATCCTGAAACCTGATGAAGTTTTGATGGTTCCGGATGCCACAACTGACTTTAGGTTCGCCAACAATCCCTTAGTAACCTCCAATCCTGATATCCGGTTTTATGCTGGTGTTCCCCTGAAAAATCCAGAGGGACACGCCGTAGGAACTTTGTGCGTAATCGATCGTGTACCACGCAACCTTAACCCCGAACAGGTTGAGGCATTAAAAAGTTTAGGTCGCCAAGCGATCGAGCAAATGGAAATGCGACGCAATTTAGCCAATTTGGTACTCGCTATCATTCAAAACAAAAAGGCAGACAAAGTACGTCGGCAATTCTTCAAGCAGATTGCCGCCGGGTTTGGGCTGACTTCAGTAATTCTAGCCTTAGTTGGCGGGTTTACATATCAGAGTATAGACAAACTTATAGATAACGATCGGCTGGTATCTCACACCCACGAAGTATTGGAAGATCTCAACGGTGTTCTCTCTCAAATAACGGATGCTGAAACTGGACAACGTGGCTACCTTCTCACGGGAGAAGATGCCGATCTATTACCTTATACTCAATCAGTTAAAACTGTTTATCGAGAAATTTACCATCTCAGGCAGTTAACTAAAGATAACTCTAGCCAACAGCAACGAGTAGAACGGTTGGAGCCTTTGGTTGGAAGAAAGATTTACTGGATGCAGCAAAGCATTGAATTGCGTAAAAATGAAGGATTTGAGTCGGCATTACAACTCATTCGGACTGAGGAAAGCAAAAAAGTCATGGATGAGATCCGCCAGCTAATTGCTGATATGCAGAACGAGGAAAACTCATTATTGAACCAGCGAACAGAGGCAGCCCAAGAGAGCGCTAAAACAACAAATCAATTATTTTTAAGTGGTATTTTACTGATCTTTTTCATTCTCGCTATAATTTATTACCTGATTTATCGGGAGTTTACAGAGCGCAAAATTGCAGAGGGTCACCTAAAGCAAGAACGCAACTTTATTTCTGCTGTGATTGATACCAGCAGTGCCTTAGTAATGGTGATCGATCGTGAAGGGCATATCGTTCGTTTCAACCAATCCTGCGAACAGGTAACAGGTTACTCGTTTAATGAAGTGAGAGATAGATATTTCTGGAACTTGTTTATAATTCCTGAAGAGATGGAAGCTATCAAAGCAGTTTTTCAGGAACTCGTATCTGGCAAAGCATCGAATCAGTATGAAAATAGTTGGGTAACTAAGAACAAAACTCTTCGGCAGATTGCATGGACAAATACCATCCTCCGCGACGATATAGGCAAGATTGAATATATCGTTTGTACAGGGCTCGATCGCACGGAGAGCAAAAGGGCAGAACGGCGTTTAGGGGCACAACACGCCATCACACGGGTATTGGCAGATTCTGCCACCCTAGCAATAGCCCTCCCAAAGATTCTGCAAGCGATGTGCGATAGCCTGAGTTTAACTCTAGGGGAACACTGGCACCTCGAACCCCAGGAAAATGTGCTGCGTTGCGAGCAAACCTGGCATCGGCAATTAAAAGGTGGGGAAGTTGAAGAAGCTGGAGAAAATTTGCATCCTCACACTCCCCCCTCCCCCTTAGAGGAGTTTGAGGAAATTACCTACCAAACCACCTTTGCCCCAGGCATCGGGCTACCTGGTAAAATTTGGGCTAGTGGCAACCCTGAGTGGATGACTGATGTGGTTCAAAATGCCAACTTCCTGCGAGGTGCTGTGGCAGGTTATTTAGGGCTGCACACAGCTTACGGGTTCCCAATAGTCGCCGAGGGCGAGATTTTGGGTGTAATGACTTTCTTCAGCCGTGAGGTACAGCAGCCAGATGGAGAGTTGCTGAATATGATGGCTGGTATTGGCAGCCAGATTGGGCAGTTCATCCAGCGCAAACGGGCTGAGGAAGAGTTGCAGCGCCAAAACTTGAGGGAGCAAGTATTTACAGACATCACCCTGAGGATTCGCCAATCTCTGGAATTAGAAGAAGTTCTCAAAACAACTGTTATAGAGGTGCAGAAGATACTTCAATCTGACCGAGTTTTAATTTATCAGCTTTTAGCAGAGGGATTTGGCACTGTCATCACCGAGGCAGTAGTTCCTGGCTGTAGTTTACTTGCAGAGCAAAAAATCACCGATAATTGCTTTACACAACAGTATAAACAAATGTACCGCCAGGGAAAAATTAGAGTTATTCCCGACGTGGATCAAGCTGACATTCAACCTTGCCATAAAGAATTTCTGCAACAGCTAGGAGTTAAGGCGAATTTAGTAGTGCCCCTGCTTCTAAAAGAAGACCTTTGGGGTTTGTTGATTGCTCATCAATGCAGCCAGCCACGACAATGGTCTAACTTTGAAATCGATATTCTCAAGCAAATATCTGACCAAGTAAGTATTGCCATATCTCAAGCGGAACTGCTAAAAATAGAAATTCACCAACGGCAAGAACTCGAAGTCGCCCGTAGCCAAGCCGAATTAGCTTCCCAGACTAAAAGTAGCTTTTTGGCGAATATGAGTCACGAAATCCGCACTCCCATGAATGCAGTTATTGGGATGACTGGGCTGCTATTAGAAACTCCCATTAACCCAGAGCAGCGAGATTTTGTGGAAACGATTCGCATCAGCGGGGACGCCCTGTTAACCATCATCAATGAGATATTAGATTTCTCCAAACTAGAGGCTAGGGAGATGGAGCTGGAGGTGCTAGATTTTGACCTGGCTACCTGTATTGAGGAAGTTTTGGACTTGCTGGCTCCTACAGCTCATAAGAAAGGATTGGAACTTGCGGCATTGGTTTATCGCAATGTTCCCACCCGCCTTAAGGGAGATGTCGGCCGTCTGCGGCAGATTCTAACTAACTTGGTTGGCAATGCCATCAAATTCACCCCCTCTGGAGAGGTAGTTGTCCGGGCATCTTTGCAATCAGAAACCGCCGATATAGCTACAATCAGACTTACAGTAACGGATACGGGCATTGGGATGACTCCTGAAAGTCAAAAGAAACTCTTTGCCCCGTTCACTCAAGTGGATGCTTCCACGACGCGCAAGTATGGCGGCACAGGTTTGGGACTAGCTATCTGCAAGCAGTTAGTAAATTTGATGGGAGGAGAAATCTGCCTCGAAAGTCAACTGGGGCAAGGCTCCAAGTTCTGGTTTACCATTTCCTTACCAAAGCAATCGGTGCCCTATGCTCCAGTTATCAAGGATGTTTCTGTAGTCGGTAAGCGGTTGTTGGTGGTGGACGACAATGCCACTAATCGGACAGTTGTTCGCTATCAAGCTACCCTTTGGGGGGTGGAAGTGAGTGAGGCTGATAGTGCTGAAGCCGCCCTGAAAGCTCTACAAGCAGCTTACGACCAAAAGATGCCCTATGACTTTGCTTTGCTTGATATGCAAATGCCCGATATAGATGGCTTAACATTGGGAGAACAAATTAAGGCTAATCCTATTTTTGCTGATTTACCGTTAATTATGCTCACCTCTACCAATCAACGGGATGAGGTGAAACAAGCGCTAAAGATAGGATTTGCTGCTTATATAGTCAAGCCTGTTAAAGCATCCAAACTACTGGATACCATTATGAATGTCTTAGGAACTCAATCAGAGACAGATAGTGTTGTGTCGTACCCCTTGCCAAAATTAGTTTCTTTGCAGGCTGAAACTGTAGAAACGAAAGATACTACTTTAGCAGCCCAGGGACCGAAAATCAAGATTCTGCTGGCTGAAGATAACTTGGTGAATCAGAAAGTAGCTCTCAAGCAATTGAAAAACTTGGGTTATGAAGCTGATGTGGCAGCTAACGGTGAAGAAGTTTTGCAGCTCTTGGAAAAGGTTCCCTATGATTTAGTGCTGATGGACTGCCAAATGCCAGTTATGGATGGGTTTCAAGCCACAGGAGAAATTCTTTGCCGTCCTGAAAGCTCTTTTGCACGCGGGCACCGTCCTGTAATAATTGCTATGACAGCCAATGCGTTGAAAGAAGACCAACAAAGGTGTATGGATGTTGGAATGAATGATTATATGAGTAAACCAGTGTCGAAAGACAAGTTAGCAGCTAAGCTAGAGCATTGGAGCCAGAAAATACTCAACGAATAGGAGACAAACATGTCCGAGCAGGCAGATTTTAACACAGAATCAGATTTACTACCTTTGGATTGGCATCACTTGCATGAGGTTTCTGGCGACGATCCTGAATTTGAAACTGAACTTTTGCAAATGTTCGTCGCAGATGCCCAAGAGCATATAGATGCGGTTAAAGAAGCGATAAAGAATCAGGACTTCGACAAGCTTGGGCGGGAAGCCCATCACCTTAAAGGTTCAAGTGCCAATGTGGGCGCTACACCCATGCAGCTAGTCGCACAAAAACTAGAACTACAGATTCACCAACAAAAGCTGGAAGGATCTGCTGAGTATATATCACAGTTAGAAGAATTTCTCAACAGCATTCAAGATTATTTGAATAGTCATTAGTCATTGGTCATTAGTCATTAGTCAATTGACTAATGACTAAAAGCGTTTCATAATGTACAGGCAGTGCCGATTATCTTCTGTGCGATCGTAACTCAAATCGTCTGCCCATTGCTCCATCATTTTCAAACCGCGTCCCCTTTCGTCATAATTATCCTCAAGGTCAGGTGTTTCCTGTAATCTCTGCTTCAAGTTAAACGGCGGTCCCTGAGACCAGATTCTCATCTCTATCCGGTCATGAAACCGCACAGCTTCAATGTCAATCGGAGTTTCAGGGGGCAGATCTTTGTGAGAGTGTTCAGCAATGTTAATAAAGCCTTCCTGTAGCAATGTGAGACACTGTAACCAGATGATTGTGTCCGGAATAGCTGGCTGATTCAACTGCTGGAACCATTCGTGAACTTGCTCTGCTGCTTCCAGTCTAGAATCGACTTGGAGATTAATTTTATTAAGCATTTGTACTCAACCAAATTTCTAATGTAATGTTAAGCTGGACTAATAGGAAGCGTTTACGCCTCAAAATTGTTGTTAACTACTCGAATTTTCACACTCCATGTTTAAAATCCTAATCATTGATGACGATCCTA
>CASBRB010000224.1 GCA_949127975.1 Oscillatoriales cyanobacterium PMM_0019
GGACAGCCAGAATCAAATTTGCCTTGGTTGTGGATACTTTCTCCGACGGCATCTTCAGCACTGCTAGAAGGTTTCCATGCCACCCCTGATGAACCTAATTGGTTGCCAGGAGTCTATTTTTTGCCGAAATACCTGAGAACAGCGATTATCGCTATTCATCAGTTACCTGTTACCCCGGATACCCTTTGGCTCAGACTATTGGGGAAAAAGAAAGTCCAAAAACAGGCGCTAAAAGAGATAAGGGAACTACCAGTGACTCATCCGTTCCGCAAAAATTCGCTGTTGTTACTAGCTAATTTAAACGCTACTTTACAAGCCAAACAAAATCTTGATCGAGAAGAGGAAGAACTAATTATGGAATTGTCACCCTTATTAATTCAATGGCAGGAAGAAGCTATACAACAAGGCTTACAACAAGGCTTACAACAAGGCTTACAACAAGGCTTACAACAAGGCTTACAACAAGGCTTACAACAAGGCTTACAACAAGGCATTGTAACAGAGCGTCACCATTTGATAGAAAGCTTGTTGAAAGCAAGGTTTGGTGAACTTGATGAGCAACTCCGCTCTACTATCGAGCCGTTAGTGCAGTTAACACCAGAGGAATTTAGCTTTCTCTTACTGCAATTATCCAGAGAAGAGCTGTTAGCGAGATTTGGAAACGGCTAATTATCGGGTAACGAAATATGAGGAAGTACTTACTCCCTTCCCGCTAGAAGAATTTATAGCGGGAAGGGGGGAGTAGGGAGTTGTCTCCTAGTAAGTTAACGGAGAGGGTGGGATTTGAACCCACGATGACTTGACGCCATAACAGATTTCGAGTCTGCCGCATTCAACCACTCTGCCACCTCTCCAGAGGTTCGGGTCTATCTCTCTATTGTACTGAAATCTGGACCGATCGCCCAGTTATAGTTGCGAGGTATTATTATCCATTGCCTGCAAGGTAGGCTCAAACCCATTGGCAGGTGTCCACTGGATAGCACCATCGCAACCAGTCCAGTAGATTTTGGTCTTACTCTTTTGTAGCTGTTGTACGGTGTCTAAATCAATATTAGTCGATGAAGCGATCGCTACTACTGGTTGCAGAGCCTCCACTAACTCCGGTGCCAAAGCTTCTCCAGACCAATATAATACCTGAGCGCGAGGCAGACTGCTGGCTACCTGCTTTTGTTTATCTGGCTTCATAGCCCCCAGCACTAACCAGCTCTGCTCGTGAAGCTGCAGTTGCAACACTGATGGCTCAGCACTGATTAACTTAATCACTGTGGAGCCAAGCGAGACATTTTGAGCAACTGGCAAAGTCTGGAAAGTTCCTTTACTTCCTGCCACAGTGCCAGTAATCGTCTGGTTATCCTGAGCAGGCTCTGAGTTAGTATCTTTGGCAGTAGCATTAATGTAGAAATTCTTCACCTGCTTGGCTGTCAATAACTCAGTCCAGCCACTTTTGAAGCGAAAATTGGTATCGAGAGCCACTGCCCAGTCTATTTGATTAACTCCTTGTTGTTCTAGAAAAGGCAGCACAGTATAATTTACTGTATCAGCATCTCCACTATTAACCAGTAATACCTGATTTTGGTCTTGAATCACCAAAACTTGCTGTTGGGTAGTTGCTAGTGCTGTGGCTCTAAAGAGCGTTAACTTAGTTTGCCATGCTGGAATTGCTACCAATGCCACAGCGATAACCCCAGCTAACCACCAGCGCCGATGCCACCAACGGCTGAACCAAACGACGACTATCAGCCCGTACAGTGCCAGCATTTGTAGCAATGAAATTTTACCGATAGTGTATGAATTTCCTGGTAAGGAGTAGAAAAACTCTGCTATGGCAATTAAAAAATGGGTAGGGTAATACAGCAACCAAGCTAAAGCACTCCCCGCCACAGGCAAAAATACTCCTGCCAAGGCACTGATAATGCCACCTGCAAGAATGACGGTAATCAAGGGCGAAGCGATAATGTTTGCCAGAATGCCGTATGTAGGAACAATGCTGAAAACATATAGTTGCAGGGGTAATGTCCACAATGATACGGCAATGGGAATAGCAATAATAGATGCGATCGCAGGTGGCAACCAATCCAATTGCTTCATCAGCGGTGGCATTGTAACTTGTAATCCCAGCGTGGCTATAAAACTGAGTTGAAATCCTACATCCCAGAGCCAAAGTGGATTTAATAGTAGTAAAATAGTGGCAGCAAGTAGCAATAATCCCCGGCGCTTAATTTTACGTTGCATTACCAAGGCGACTAACACACCCAAACCCATCAACGCAGCTCGCATAGTCGCAGGTTGCATACCAGTTAAGCTAACAAAAAGCACCAATATTATTAGCCCCAGGCTGAACCGGATTTTGCTAGAAAAACGCTGGGTTAGCGCCAATAACACGCCCAAAATTAAAGAAAGTTTGAATCCAGGCGAACCCAACGCATGAGCTAATCCAACTCCAGTAAATTGGTCTTTGATATCATAGGGCAAATCTACTGCCCTGCTCCCTAAAACCATTGCACTAACAAGTGCCCCTTCTGGAATGCCCAGCCAATCAACCTGAGAGCGGATAATTTTTTGCCGCAGTGCCCACCATCCCCACTGCTGTTTTTGCTGATTGGGCACGTCGATTTTATGCCCGCTTAAACCAGCAAACGCTCCTTCTTTAGCCAGGTAAGTTTTAAAATCAAAGCCTCCAGGGTTGGTGGCTGGCTTTGGTTTGTATAATACGCCTGTGACAGCGACTATCTCTCCGGGATATAAACCACTACCTTGGAGTAAAGGCACAGTAACGTACAACTTGCCGCTCACCTTCTGGCTCTCATTAGCAACATCAGTGTTAGTACCTGGCTGCTCTTGGTTTAAGTAAGTTGCTTCGAGCCAGAATTGCGCCCGATGACTGCGTGTCAGGCGGGGTACACTGCCAATTTTACCTTGAACAATGACAAATTGCTTCTCCACGCAGCCATCAGAAGTGGGAATAGACTTACTAATATCATTCCCTGCTGGTTGCGGCATCCGTAATTGTAAATATAGTGACGCTAACAACCCAATAATACCAGCCGCAAACCATAATTTTCTTCTGGGGCTACTTCGCCAAAATCGCGGCACAATTAGCGCTGCCGCGACTCCCAATCCTAGCAACACAAACTTGCCCCAGGCAGTTGCCGTAGACAGTAAGCCTAAAATATAGGCTAAACACAAAATAATCCCACCGGCTGAATTCATTCAACCTCGAATTGATAAAGCGAGTCCAGTCATGCTGCCTGTTGTGATTTATCGAGCGGAAAACCCAACGCTTCCCTTTGCTGCAAGTAAAGCTGTGCTACTCGTCGTGCCAGGTTGCGAATTCTGCCAATATAGCGCGTCCGCTCGGTTACAGAGATTACGCCTCTGGCATCGAGCAAGTTGAAAGTGTGAGAACACTTCAAAACGTAGTCAAGGCTGGGTAAAACTAAGCCACGTTGGCTCAGTTGCTCTGCCTCCTGCTCGTACAAACTAAACAGTGTAAACAGCATATCAGGATTGGACGCCTCAAAGTTATAGGTACACTGCTCAACTTCTCCCTGAAGGTGAACATCACCATAAGTAACCCCATCAGTCCACTTAATTTTGGTAAAGGCATCTACCTGTTGGAGGAACATTGTTAGTCGTTCTAGTCCGTATGTAATTTCTATAGATACAGGACGACAATCAATCCCGCCACACTGCTGAAAGTAAGTAAATTGGGTAATCTCCATCCCATCTAGCCAAACTTCCCAGCCGACTCCCCAAGCACCTAAGGTGGGAGACTCCCAGTTATCTTCCACAAAGCGAATATCGTGGTCTTCAGGATGAATGCCCAAAGCTTTCAGCGAGTCGAGGTACATTTCCTGAATATTATCTGGTGACGGTTTAATCAGCACTTGATACTGATAGTAGTGCTGGTAGCGGTTGGGGTTTTCGCCATAGCGCCCATCGGTGGGGCGACGACAGGGCTCAACATAAGCCACTGCCCAAGGCTCAGGGCCTATAGCTCTTAAAAATGTATGAGGGCTCATAGTGCCTGCCCCCTTCTCAATATCATAGGGGTGAGCAATCAGGCAACCACGGGAACCCCAAAACTGATGCAAGGTAGCAATGACCGACTGAAAATTCACACGCACCTCTCCCTTTTTCCGCTGACATCAGAATTATTGCAGCTTTCTTTGCGACCTCCCTTGTAAACAAGAGCGACGCAATGCGATTAAAAATATTTTATTCGGGTGCTAAAGGATTCGTTCTTATCCATTTTGGCGCAAATCCAGTACCCATGAGGCTTTGAGGAATTTCAAAAAAAAGTCAAAAATTTTTGCCAAACCCCTTGACATTCCTAAATAGGCAAGATATATTGGTAAATGTGCCTGAGAGAGACAACCTGAAAAGCGAGACTCAATCGAGCGCCCGAACCTAGACAACTGAAGAGTTTGAAAGCAAGAAAGCGACCAATCCTCAAAAAATAAATTACAGATCTTTCGAGGTAACTCAATAGATCTAAAGATAACATCAAACACGAAGGAAGTAAATAGGTTAGAAATAACTAATTTACAAAATGGAGAGTTTGATCCTGGCTCA
>CASBRB010000225.1 GCA_949127975.1 Oscillatoriales cyanobacterium PMM_0019
CTGAAACTTTCTCAAAGTCTCGTAGATTTCGGGTGAGCAGAATGCCGTTGTGAGTTAGAACGATCGCTGCAATTCTCAAATCTTGGGTACCAATGCGAAGTCCAGTTCTTCTAAATTCCTGAAAGCGAGCATCGGCTTTCATGTCATAATCTAAAACCTCCAAATCAGAGAATAGAATCAAGGTCGCTTTAAGACGTTCATACGCTGAAGTGAGAGCTTGAGGAGTTGCAGCTTTACGAATTTGAGCCAGTCGTCCTGCACATTGCTCCTCCACGCTGATTACTGTAATCACAAGATTATCTCTAGCATTTTGCCGAATTGCCAGAATGCGTTTTTGGAGCGTCGGATGACCTCTTTCATAAAGGCTTAGATGATCCGTATCCATCACGTAAAACGTCATGTCTCTGCCTCTGCCTCTGCATCCAATTGTTGGCGATAAGCAGCAACTTCTAAGAGAAAATCTTCAAAGGTTGGGTCATCCGCAAATAATCCCTGATGTTTTAACCAGGGGTCATCTTGATTAACTGATTCATTGGGTTGATTGGGTGTCCCAACCTGAATGGTGACTAACTTCCCGGTAGCCAGTTGAGCCTGTAATGCAGCAGAAGCTTTGGCGAGAGCTTCTTCCTCCGTTGTACCTTCCCCCGTAATGGCAGGCATTCCCACAATCGATGCCATAAACTGTCGTTCAGCTTGATTTTGAATAAAGACCTGGTATTGCATCGTTTTATTCCTTGAACACACCTCAACTAAAACAAGTTTAGATGAGGATTCTTTCGCCAGATAGTATTACTACCTAACGCACCCGTAAAAATTGGCGGTACCAGCACCATTTTGGTTGTAGCTGGCATAAATACGCCCATCATCTGCCAGATGTTTTGGCAGCTTCTTGGTAAATTGGGTTGCTGTATTCTTCTTCTTCAGGACTTACGCACTGCCTCTATATAATATAGCGGGTTCGTAGGGGCAAACCCCCTGTGGTTGCCCTATATATGCCAGTGTGCGTAAGTCCTGTTGATAACTACTTGATTAAACAGCGATCAGCGTCCGGCGTAGGCGTAGCCCGCCGCAGGCATCGCTATGGTTCTTGCGTAAGTCCTGTCTTAGAAAGACCCAAATATTAAAAACCTACCCTTGTGAGTGGTAGGGGCGGGCACGAGTGTACCCGCCCTAAAAGCCTACCGTACCTCACTTGAATAAGCAAGGCGCTGTAAACTAGCTGCCACCTATACGGGCGACATCGCGGGCGTTTGCTTCAAAAGCAGCGGTAAGTGCTTCGTCGCCGCTCAAGCCAGACTGCTGCGCTTTTTGGATCGCCTGCAAGACGCGCTTGTAGTCCTTCGGCATCACCTTGACGAACTTCGGCACCATCTCTGTCCAGTGGGCTAGTACCTTGAGGGCTTTCTGGCTCTTGGTGTACTCTGCATGCTTAGCGATCGTCTTGTAAATAGCATCGATCTCCTCAGCTTCTTCCAGTTTTTCCAGTCCCACCATAGACGTATTGCAGCGCGTCGCAAAATCGCCCTGTTCGTCGAGAATGTAGGCGACACCGCCGCTCATACCTGCCGCGAAGTTGCGCCCAGTAGACCCTAGCACGACTACTTTGCCACCTGTCATGTATTCGCAGCCGTGATCGCCCACTGCTTCGACAACCGCGTTCACACCTGAGTTACGCACGCAGAATCGTTCGCCCGCCACGCCACGGATATAGGCTTCACCGCTAGTTGCGCCGTAGAAGGCGACGTTGCCGATGATGATGTTTTCCTCTGGGAGAAAAGTTGAACTCGCTGGCGGATAAATAATAATCTTGCCGCCGCTAAGACCTTTACCGACGTAGTCGTTCGCGTCACCTTCAATTTCTAGCGTAACGCCCTTGGGCACAAAGGCACCGAAGCTCTGACCGGCGCTTCCTTGGAAATGCAGATGCACTGTGTCTTCAGGTAGGCCATTCCAGTGTCGCTTGGTGATTTCGTTGCCGAGAATAGTGCCGACGACACGGTTGACGTTTTTAATCGGTAGCAGGGTGGCTTTGACTTTTTCGCCCCGCTCGATCGCTGGTTTGCACAAGTCGAGCAGCACTGTCATATCTAGGGATTTCTCCAGTCCATGATCCTGCGGGATCTGGCAGTAGCGACCCACTTCTGAACCTACTTCCGGTTGGTAGAGGATCTTGGAAAAATCAAGCCCCTTCGCCTTCCAATGCTCGACAGCCTTTTTCGGCTCTAGCGCGTCGGTGCGGCCAACCATTTCATTTATTGTGCGGAAACCGAGTTGCGCCATGATTTCGCGGACTTCCTGAGCGATGAACTTCATGAAATTCACTGTATGTTCAGGATCGCCGGTGAAGTTCTGGCGCAGGAGCGGGTCTTGGGTGGCGACGCCGACTGGGCAGGTGTTGAGGTGGCACACGCGCATCATGATGCAGCCCAGAGTTACTAGGGGCGCGGTGGAAAAACCGAATTCCTCGGCACCTAGTAGAGCGGCGATCGCTACGTCGCGACCTGTCTTGAGTTGGCCGTCTGTTTCGACGACAATACGGCTGCGGAGGTTGTTAAGAACCAGTGTCTGATGTGTTTCAGCCAAGCCTAGTTCCCAAGGTAACCCAGCGTGTTTGATTGACGTTTGCGGTGACGCGCCCGTGCCACCGTCGTAGCCAGCAATGAGTACTACATCCGCGTGGGCTTTGGCAACGCCAGCCGCGATCGTCCCCACACCGACTTCGGACACCAGCTTCACGTTGATGCGGGCTTCACGGCTGGCATTCTTCAAGTCGTGGATCAACTCGGCGAGGTCTTCGATCGAGTAGATGTCGTGGTGCGGCGGCGGTGAAATCAGACCGACGCCTGGGGTAGAGTAGCGTACCTTAGCGATCCAGGGATACACTTTACCCCCCGGCAACTGGCCGCCTTCCCCAGGTTTTGCGCCCTGAGCCATCTTGATTTGGAGTTCCTTCGCCTGGGACAAATACAGGCTGGTGACGCCGAAGCGACCGGAGGCGATCTGTTTGATCGCACTGTTCTTCGAGTCGCCGCGCTCGTTCGTCCAGGTGTAACGATCGGGGTCTTCCCCACCTTCCCCAGTATTCGATTTGCCGCCGATGCGGTTCATGGCGATCGCCAGTGCTTCGTGTGCCTCTTTCGAGATCGATCCGTAGCTCATCGCGCCTGTCTTGAAACGCTTCAAGATCGCCTCAAGGGGCTCGACTTCTGAGATTGGCACAGGCTCACGCTTTTTGAACTCCAGCAGTCCCCGTAGCGTGTAGTGCTGCTGACTCTGCTCGTTCACTAGCTTCGCATATTGTTTGTAAAGGTCGTAACTGCCTTCGCGCACTGCCTTTTGCAGGGTGTGGATTGTTTGCGGGCTGAACAGGTGCGCTTCGCCTTCCTTGCGCCATTGGTATTCGCCACCGACATCAAGGGTGTGACCATCAACTTCGCGGTCTGGGAACGCATGGCTATGCCGCAAGATTGCTTCCTTGGCGATCGTTTCGAGGTTTGCGCCCTCAATTCGCGTAGCTGTCCAGGTGAAGTATTTGTCAACTACCGAGTGGTTCAGTCCCATCGCCTCGAAGATCTGTGCGCCGCGATAGCTCTGAAGCGTGGAAATGCCGATCTTTGACGCGACCTTGATCGTGCCTTTCGTCACGGATTTGACATAGTTCTTACACGCAGTCTTATAATCGATATTGACTAGCCAACCCTGCCGGATCATATCCTCGATCGTCTCGAATGCCAGATATGGATTTATGGCACCGCAGCCGTAGCCGAGCAGCATGGCGTAATGATGCACCTCTCGCGGTTCGCCCGATTCGAGTACTAGACCAACCCGCGTGCGCACTCCAGAGCGGAGCAGGTGGTGATGCAGACCGGAAACTGCCAGTAGCGCTGGTATTGGTGCGTTGTCTGCGTCCACTCCACGATCAGAGAGGATAATAATATTCGTGCCCAGGGCGATCGCCTGAAGAGCCTCTGCGTAAATCTCATCCATCACCTTTTCCAGACCATTCACACCATCCTGCGGGTTAAACAAAATCGGGATTGTTACCGACTTGAATTCACCCTCGGCTATGTGCTTGAGCTTCGCCAGTTCTTCGTTGCTGAGAATCGGCGTTTTTAGTTCGATGAGATGGCAACTTTCTGGCACTGGATTGAGCAAGTTGCGCTCGGAGCCGATTGTCGTCTCGGCAGAGGTGACGATCTCTTCACGGATGGAATCGATCGGTGGGTTTGTCACCTGGGCGAAAAGTTGCTTGAAGTAATCGTAAAGTAGTTTAGGCCGATCGGATAGGACGGCTAGTGGAGTATCTGCGCCCATTGAGCCGACAGCCTCGACGCCATCTTTTGCCATCGGAGTCAGCAGCAGACGCAGTTCCTCGAATGTGTAACCAAAGGCTATCTGCCGCTGAATTAGGGGCGGAATCTCTTCTTTTGGCAACTCCGGCGCGTCTTTCACCTTGGCGAGTTCGACCATGTGTTGGTTGAGCCACTCGCGATACGGATGCTCGGTGGCGATTTGATGTTTGATCTCCTCGTCGCCGACGATGCGACCTTCTTTCATATTTACCAGGAACATCCGACCGGGCTCTAGGCGGCCTTTGAACGCTACCTGTTCCGGTGGTATTGGCAACACGCCTGCTTCGGACGCTACGATCGCCTTGTCGTCCTTAGTCACATAGTAACGCGACGGGCGTAAGCCGTTTCGGTCTAGTACTGCGCCGATCATTGTACCATCTGTGAAGGCGATCGATGCTGGACCGTCCCAAGGTTCCATCAGACATGAGTGGTATTTATAGAACGCCTTTTTCTCGTCGCTCATCGACTCGTGAGCTGTCCACGGTTCGGGGATCAACATCATTACTGCATGGGGCAGCGATCGGCCTGCCAGCACCAGCAGTTCCAGGGCATTATCAAAAATAGTTGAGTCGCTGCCGTTGATATTTATCGCGGGCTGGAGTTTCTTCATGTCGTCGCCAAACAATTCCGACTCGAAGAGTGGCTGCCGCGCGTGCATCCAGTTGATGTTGCCCCGCAGGGTGTTAATTTCCCCGTTGTGGGCGATGTAGCGATATGGGTGCGAACGCTCCCAGCTTGGGAAGGTGTTGGTACTGAACCTTGAGTGTACTAGAGCTAAGGCGCTCTCCATATCCGGATCGTGGAGTTCGGGATAATACTGCCCCACCTGCGCTGGCATCAGCATTCCTTTGTAAACGATCGTGCGGCACGACAGGCTGGAGGGATACCAAAATTGGTCTATCTCAGTAGCACGGATTTCGCTGTGACTCCGCTTGCGGATGACGTAGAGCTTCCGCTCGAAAGCCTCGTCTGAAAAATTGGGGGAGCGGTTGATAAAAACCTGTCGCATGAAAGGTTCCGAGGATTTTGCCGTGTTGCCCATCGACGAGTTATCCGTCGGCACGTCGCGCCATCCGAGAACTAGAGCGCCTTCCTCAGCCACTATTTTTTCAAAAATCCGCTGGCTCTTTTCGCGGCTGGCGGGATCGGGCGAGGTGTAGATCATCCCTACACCATACTGACCTGCTTCTGGGAGCGTGATATTTTCCGCTGCGGCTACCTTCTGAAGGAACTTGTGCGGCACCTGCATTAATATGCCTGCTCCGTCGCCTGTATTCGTTTCCCAACCGCACGCACCACGGTGATCTAGGTTCAAGAGGATCTGTAGCCCTTGCTCCACGATCTCGTGCGACTTTTTCCCCTTGATGTGTACAATGAAACCGACACCGCAAGCATCGTGTTCGTACTGTGGATCGTATAAACCCTGTTTTTGTGGCACTTTGTTGCTGTTCATTATTTATGGGCTGCTAAAAATTGTAAAAGATGTGTAACCAGCCGCTAGACAACGGCTGAAATGCTTTTATAGCAAGAATCACAAGTATAAAATTCCGCCTTGTCAAAGCTAACTGAGGGACTGTTTCAAGAATGATCTATAATACTTATACAATACATTCTCTAGCGAGGGAAGCTTTTAGGTATCAGATTTTAAGGAAAGTTTTAACTTTTCTACTGACTTACCTCATTATACCGAAAACTTCTGGGAGCGATCATTCCCGATTAATTGTAACTTTTGATACAGATTATCCCACTTGAAGTAATCCACGATCGTGGGAGTTATGTCAATTTATTAGATGGAAGAAGCGCGACACGCTGAATAAATTGGCATCTTCCGTACTTAGGTATGCTCGTATTTTGATAAAAATGCTAAAAATGGATTGAGATTAATAGTTCTTAGGCTTTTTGGTTGTATCATAGCCCGCCAGGGAATCAATTCCCTGGCTAATAACTAAAGTCCATTAAAATGGACTGAAATTCGTATTTAAAATGGGCTTATACCAATTTTATTAAATAAATTTCTACCTATTTAGGATTATTTTTTGTCAACTCAATTTAAGGAGAAATAGTTTGATATCAGGCGTAGGAATTATCAACCCTGGCGGGCTGATAAGATTGTGTAGTCCTCTGAAAGAGGACTTTAGCTATAAGCCAGGGGTTTAAACCCCTGGCGGACTGTCGGATGATTTTTACCCTATTATCTTTTGTGAAGCTGCCTCTAACTGCGCTGATGGCGTACTAGGGGCATAGCTTAGTAGCTGTCTTCGCCGGGAACTTTATCATTATCAAGCTCAGTGAAGTCCTGTTTTAAGGAAGCCTCACAGATTGCTTGCCACTCACAAACAAGTTCATCCCCCTTTAAGTCAGTTTTTTTGTAATGCTCAATTACTTGTTCCAACTCTTGCAGGGTTTTGGGAATGGGAACAGTACAGGTTAATTCTGGCATACGTCAATCTCCGCTGACACTTAAGTAAGATTTTATTGCTCCCATTATAGGATATTTGTTAAAAAGGCCACCGCTTTTATGCTCTATTGCCCTGACCCCCAACCCCTCTCC
>CASBRB010000226.1 GCA_949127975.1 Oscillatoriales cyanobacterium PMM_0019
CAATATCACCCTCATCCCCCAACCCCTTCTCCCATCAAGGGAGAAGGGGGGAAAGAGCAGAAAATCCGACTCTTACTCCCCTCTCCCAGTTTGGGAGAGGGGTTGGGGGTGAGGGCAAAAAATTGTCTACGAGATGCAATTGTTGATGTGCTTCCCACAGCGGACTAACCGCCAAAGCGGTTGCTATATATGCCCAGTCTGCTACAGTACTGAAGCTTTTGTATCTCTCTAGCAAGATGTGGTGGTAATTTAGTTTTCTAGCCATAGGTTGATTTTTTTTCCAATCTAACTTGATAAGTTATAAATGAAAGATAAACCTGACCTAGTAAACAGGCTTATCTTTTTGTTTAAAAAACTTTTCCAAGTAGTTATTTGTGAGCAGGTGGTTTTTATGTCACGTCGGTATAACCAAAACCAATCTCCTTTACTGAGAATTGTTTACTCCCAAACCAAAGTTAATGGTAAAGTCGAGCTTGTACCATTAGAATTGTATGCTGATGGCTCCGTCAAACGAGTAAGTTGAACGAACAGGAAGAAAAATTAAATATTCAGCCGTTGATAAATATCGTCCAAATGCCTCAAATGATGCTGGGGATCGAAACACTGTTTGATTTCTTCTGGCGATAATACCTGCATCACGCGAGGCTCTGTTCTAATCAAATCGTAAAAGTTGCCATCTGGTTTGTTCCAGGCTTGATGAGCTTGCTCCTGCACGACGGTATAAGCTTCTTCTCGATTCATCCCTTTTTCTACCAAGGCTAGCAGCACCCGCTGGCTGAAAACAACCCCGCCGTAACAATTCATGTTCCGTTCCATATTTTGGGGATAAACGAGGAGATGCTTCACCAAGTCAGTCATTTCGACTACCATAAAATGTGTCAAAATGCAAGTATCGGGCAGGATCACTCGTTCAACGGAACTGTGGGAAATATCCCGTTCGTGCCAGAGGGCGACATTTTCTAGGGCGGCAACTGCATGACTCCGCACTATTCGAGCCATACCCGTCAGGCGTTCTGAGCGAATGGGATTGCGCTTGTGGGGCATAGCGGAGGAGCCTTTTTGCCCCTTGGCAAAAAATTCCTCTACTTCCAAAACATCGGTTCTTTGCAGGTTGCGAATTTCCACAGCAAACCGCTCGATTGAAGCTGCAACCAGGGCAAAAATTTGTACGTAGTGGGCATGACGATCGCGCGAAATTACCTGAGTCGAGGCAGTATCAGGTCTTAGTCCCAGTAGTTCGCAGGCTCTAGCCTCTACTCGTGGATCGATATTAGCATAAGTTCCCACCGCACCAGATATTTTACCAACAGCGATATCACTGCGGAGGCTAACCAAGCGATCGCGCTGTCGCAACACTTCTGCCAACCACCCAGCCAGCTTAAACCCAAAAGCGATCGGTTCGGCATGAACACCATGCGATCGACCAATCATTATAGTATAGCGATGTTGCTGGGCTTGATAACGAATCGCTTGGCTCAAATCCTCCAAACGTCCCAATAAAACTTCTAGCGTCGCCACCAACTGCAAAGCCAAAGCAGTATCCAGCACATCCGAACTCGTCAGCCCCAGGTGAATGTAGCGCCCCGCATCGCCCACATACTCATTGACATTTGTCAGAAAGGCGATCATATCGTGGCGAACTTCTGCCTCAATTTCCAGCACTCGCTTCAGGTCAAAATTAGCCTTCGCCTTAATTTCCTCAACTGCCGACTGTGGAATATAGCCCAGTTCAGCTTGCGCCTCACAGACAGCGATTTCCACCTGGAGCCAAGTTTTTAGCTTATAATTTTCAGTCCACAGTTCGCCCATTTCGGGCAATGTATAACGATCGATCACGCGCCCGCCAAATAATGCAACATCATATTATACAATTGTTATTGGTCAACAGCCAACATCTACCGAACCAATTCTTTGAGATTGAGAGCTGATTGATTAAGTTGCTCTGTACCGAGCTTTGTTTGACTAATCCCTGCTGCCGTTTCCTTAGCGGCAGCATTGAGTTTATTCATCGCCTCTACCACCTGTTGTATTGCAACCGCTTGCTGGTTAGCTGTCAGGGAAATTTGTTGATTATTAACAACAATATTGTTAATACTTCCTACAATATTATTAACGCTTTCTCTGCCTTCCTCTGTGACTATTACAGTTAGCTTGGTGGCGTTCTGGATATCTGTAACAATCGAATTAATTTGCTCAAGCGACTTTTTGCTTTGCCCTGCAAGCTTACGAATTTCTGAGGATATCACCGCAAAGCCCTTACCATTACTTCCAGCGCGGACTGCTTCCACTGCCGCATTAAGTGACAACATATTGGTTTGATTGGCTAAGTCGCTAACCAGATTAGTGATGTTGCTAATTTGATTAGTATGTTCGCTCAACTGCTTGATTTTGTCGGCAATTTGTCTAACTTTATCTTTGAGGCTGGTTGCCCCTACCTGCAAAGATTCCTCGAGTTGAACACTCCCATCTACCAGCACTAAAGCTTGCCGAGCCTGCGACGCCGCCATTACCGCCTGTTCTGCCGATTTTTGGGATGAGGCATTTAATTCACCCATCGTAGTCGTAGTTTGGTTAACCGACACTGCTTGCTGTGCCGTAATTCGTTCTTGTTCAGCCATAGTAGAAGCTATCTGATTTGAGAAAGAGGTGATGCTATGAACCAATCCCCTCATCAAACCAAGTAGCTTTTTAACAATGAATAGTTCTACTGACAAAATCACTGTCATGCACAGAATAATGATAATCCCTGCGATAATTTTAAAAGAATTAATCGAAGCAAAAACTACGCTTTTTGGCGATTCAGATATAAGTATAATTGGATACTTATCAGCAACAGAAATTTTCTGATAGCCAATAATCTGAGGTAGCCCTTCATATATATCTCCTTTATCTCCTGAAAGGATTGCCTTAGCGACATTGGCTGGATAATCTTGTTCTATTTTATTGTTATTTTTGAGGTCGAAACCCCATTCTTTGGCTTCATCAGGATGGTAAAGATAATATCCATCACTGTTGACTAAGTATGTCTTGCTACCCTCAAAAGGCTTAAAATCTTTTACTGGTTCAAGAAAAACTTTAGCAAAAACATTCGCTACCACAATACCTTTGTTTTGGCCATCATTTGCATAAATAGGTGTGCTGTAGCGAATCACTGGCTTATGGGGAACCTCAACTTGACCCTTTTCCCGATTGAGGTTGATAGGAGAAACATACACTTCTCCTGCTTTGAGCTGCATTGTCTTGATAAAATACTCGGAAGTAGACTTGTTTTGTAGTTCAGAGGGAGGAACTACTTTACTATGCACTCCATCTGAATCTACACGCGCTACTTCTTTGCCATTTTCATCCAAATATCTAAGCTGCGTATAGTGGTGTTTAACTTGAATCAGGTCCAGGAATATGCTGGTTAACTGGTTAACAGACTCCTGGTAAGATAAATTGTTTTCGCTAACATTAATAACTGTTTGCAAAGGTGGCATTTTACTAAGGAATAACACATCCTTATCAATACTCCCTAAAATATATTCAATTTTTTCAGCATTGTAAGTTAGTCCATAATTAATCTGGTTTAAAGCAGATTCAGTTAAAGCTGTAGTTGAATTAAAGGTACCATACCAACCAATGATTGAAACTGGAATTATCGTAGCTAAAATTAACATTAGCAAAATTTTATTTTGCATTTTACTTAAAAAAATCATAGTTATTTACCTCAACATTAATCTTTAAGTTGTTTTGAAAAACCTGATAATTTCGCGGACGTGTTCGAGAAATTGACCGTCAGTCGTCAATTGAGCTAAAGCAGCTCGTGCCTCGCGAGATAGTCGTTCGTGTTCCCGATCGTTTTTAGCCCGCAGTTCTTCAACAGACGCCACAAGACGGGCAATTTCTTGGCGAGTTTCTTCCCAGTAGCGCTGTTGGGTTGCTACCCAGGAGTAAGGCTCTTCCGGGTTCAATTGCTCTTCCAAGCGCTTAACGGTTTTTTCCAAAGCATCAAATCGCCTTCGCAGTTCTACAATATCTTCCCGAGGATACTTGAATTCCTGACGAATCATAGCCAGCCGTGCAGCTAAATATTCGTAAGTGCGTACAGCAGGACGCAGAGCGGTTAATAATAAAGCGCTGCCAGAACTAACATAACCAACGGCGCTGATGCCTGTAATTGCTAGAGCGTAAAGTCCAATAGCAGAGAGGATGTGCAAAACAATGGCAACAAAGAGCGATCGCTTGGCTACCATTTTAGTGTACTCGACAACCTTGGCGTCAACCGCAATACCTTTTTCAACTGACTGATCTGCATCGGCTAAAACTTCCTTAGCTTCAAAGTGGATATTCCACGGCACTGTCACAATTGCCAGCAACCACTCAAAAATCGCCACTGCCAGCACCCAGTCAATAAAGCTACCTGCTGGTACGTGCAACCATTGCAGCACCCCAAAAACCAGCAGCACTAAAAATACAACTCCCAAATTAATGCTGATAAAATTGATATACATTATCTACTTATCTTGCTTTACAACACTGCTTCTAAGCTGTCCTAGTGATGTGGCTGCTTATCTTACCTTCTATAAGTGTCGCATATCGAGATACTGTATTATCAGATTTGTAATATAACTTAACCAACAGGATAGTTTACTATGATTAAGCTGAACCATGTAATCTTAATGAGCGTAGCTGCCCTAATTTTATTTGGGTGCAGTAGTTTACGACACGTATTGTTTCAATCAAATGCTTTAGATTTAGGTTTTTTTGACCAAGCTATTTACTTAATCAGTCAGGGACAGACACCGATTATTTCTTTCTGGGGTTATCCCGTTCTAGGCGACCATGCAGCCTGGATTTTATATATACTAGCGTTACTATACAAGATTTACCCTAGCGTGTACTGGTTATTCGCCGTGCAAGCAGTAGCATTATCTTTGGGTGTTTTACCTACTTGGCACCTGGCTGTTCGTGCGGGGTTAAAGCAGTCACAAGCAACAGCTATGGCAGTAGTATACCTGCTGTATCCGCTGGTGTTTAATATCAATTTGTTTGATTTCCATCCAGAAGCGATCGCACTACCATTAATCTTGGCAGCGATTTTAGCAGCAAGGTTGAATAAAATATGGTGGTTTTGTTTAGCCATAATTTTAATTTTGGGGTGTAAGGAAGTTTTATCTCTGACTGTGGCAGCTATGGGCTTGTGGCTAATTGTGTTTGAAAAGAGGCGGGTTTATGGAGCGATCGCACTTTTTGCTGGTGTAGCTTGGTTCTCGATCGCCACTCAAGTAATCATCCCTTATTTTAGACCAAAGGGTGTAGAAGCTGTAGGTCGTTATACTTATCTAGGAAACTCCCTACCGGAAATTATCAAAAACCTCCTGCTCCAGCCAGGGCTAGCCATAGGAAAAATTTTCACTATCGCTAATTTGGCATATATCTGCCTGTTATTATTACCCATAATTTGGGGACTATCACCCCAACATCTAGCACCACTGGTGGGTGCTATTCCCACCCTAGTAATGAACATAGTCACCGAATACCAACCGCAAAAAGACTTAGTTCATCAGTATTCCCTCCCAGCTTTACCTTTTCTGTTGCTGGCAGTAATTTCAACACTAGCTAATGGGGGTGGTTGGCTACGAAATCGACGAGGGATAATTTTGTGGTCGTTAGTAACCTTTATTGCTTTAGCTAAATTTGGTTATTTCGGATCTAAATATCTGGAAACACTCGATACATGGCAAGCAACAAGAGAGGCTGTTGCCCAGATTCAAACCAAAGGAGCTGTTTTAGTTCCGACTCATGTAGCACCGCATTTAACCCACCGTACCATTGTCAAGCTAACTACTAATGGTTCAGAGTCTGCTAAATTAACTGAATTTGAGTATGTATTGTTAGATGTGCGTCATCCAGGCTGGAGTAGCTCTAGGCTTGTCGCCACCAGCTTATTAGAACGGCTTAAGAATGCACCAGAATTTAAACTAAGTTATCAGCGTGATGAAGTTTATCTATTCAAGCGTAAGCTGGGCTAATGCTAGCCCTGTCAAACACATAACAGGCAAACAAGACAGAGCCTCTAGGCACGAGGGTAACTTTGGCTCGTAGTGAGGGCTTTAGCCGAATGGCGGGGACTTTCGTAGGGGCAATCCCCAAGTGGGTTGCCCCTATATATGCTGTAAACGAAACCCTTGTTTGTAGTAAGCGCTTTAGCGCCTACTACGAACTTGCCATGTAAAATTAACCTTCTGAGTGTGGAAGGATGCAAGCACCAGTATCAGCCTGTGGCAACCCCTACGGGGGTAGAGGGTGCGGGGGATTAGTGCCACCTATTTATATATTTTTCTCAAGGCGATGTTTTTACTCACTTTACAGCCGCTTTTTTGTTAAGATTTGTTAAGTGGGAAAGCATATGTAGGGGTAACCCACTTGGGGATTGCCCCTACGAACCGCTAAAGGACTTTTCTGTGGCTCGTAGTGAGGCTAACGCCCTCAGTCGGGGACTAAGGCAAACGAGACAGAGCCTCTAGCTATTTCGTACCCAGACATTCTGATAGTGTGCCTTGTTGTCGTTTTCTCAACTTGCACCAATTTTTTGGTTAAGATTTGTTAAGTTAGAGTTGGTAGTGGCGATCGATCAGGCTCTCCCGTACAAAGGCGTGATAAATTTTACTAATCACTTGGCTATCGAGCCTTGAACAGAGGGAAATCTAACGTTCTCAAACTAACATGTTGGGTTTCGTACCTCAACCCAACCTACAACGCTTATCCTCAAACATGTTGGGTTTCGTACCTCAACCCAACCTACAACTACTACAACTACAACGCTTATCCTGCAATTGATTGCTTTCTCGGGCTAGGATATCAACCGATCGGCCTAAAAACTCTTACTTTTAGTCTATTATCTTTGAAGGGATTCTACGCGGCTTCCCTTTCCTGGAGGCGGAGCCTCTTAAAGGCGTTCCCAGGCGGAGCCTAGGAACGAGAAAATGAGAAAAGATTGCTCTGGTGTTACTGCACTGACGTGAGAGTGTCATTGTGCTTATTAATTGGACGATTGTTCTCCGGATTTCGGCTGATATAGTTGACGCAATTCATCTAAACTGCTCCCTGGTGACAATCTTACTAATCCTGAGAGGATTGTTTCTAATATTTGAGAATCGTCTATTTTAGATATTTCTGGGAGAACTGCCAAACCCTCATCACCAAATTTTTCCTTCAAGCATAGTTCAATTCCTTTTAACAAACCTACCTTTATTCCCTTTATCTCACCGTCTTGACGACCGATTCTCTCTATACTGGTAACGTATCGCATACGTCTTTCCTCCTCTAATTTTTGTATTGACTGCCAAAACTCCAGCTCTAACTCTTCTGGCAGACTCATCATCCAGTCTATAAAATGCAACAGGTTGATGACATCTGTCCTTGAATAATTCTCTTCATACAGCCGTCTGATTAGCGCTAGTTTCCATTTCTTTCGCTCTAGGCGCGAGTCCTGTGTCTCTAGGGTTTTTAAATGCGCCATCACCACGACGGCAAATGGGTTGCGACTGCTTTCTAGTCCTGACCACCCTTGTTGATAGTCTAGCAATTTTACTACCGAAAAGTTGAACTCAATTTTAGTCCCCCATTTTTGATAGATAAATTGATTTGGTCTCCAGCTTTTGCTCTCGTCTCCTAGCACTGCTATACTCACTACTGTTTTCCTATATCTGTCATAGATTCGGTAGTGGTAGACAAACATTCGCTCGGCTAAGTCGGAGTCATGTTGGCTTTGGACTTCGATATGGATTAATACCCACGCTTCTGCACCATTTTTCAGCCAAACCTTGACTAGCTTATCGGCTAAACGTCTTCCCAGTGCTGCGTCCTGTACTACTTGTTGTAGTTCTTTATCCAAGAACTCCACAGGGCGTGTCCAGTCTATTTCTAAATGCGCTTCTGGGAGAAAAAACCGGATAAAGTCTTCAAAATAATCCTCAATTATGTCTTTCCACGGACTATCATATTCGGTTTGGGGATTGCTCATGCTCGATGATGATATTATATTATGCCCGATCGATTACTTAATTATATGTTATAATATTCTTTCTTCTCATTCCTAGGCGGAGCCTAGGAATGAAGCCTTTGAGACTCTGCCTCTTTGAAGGGATTCGAGGCGGCGTCCCTTTCGGTGGAGGCGGAGCCTCTTAAAGGCGTTCCCAGGCGGAGCCTAGGAACGAGAATTCTAGGTGCGTTGCCGAGCGGTGGAGGCGGAGCCTCTTAAAGGCGTTCCCAGGCAGAGCCTAGGAACGAGAATAAACTTAATAAAGTTTTACAATACCAAAAATGGGCTAGTTTCGGGCATTAGACAAACAACTCCCAAAAATATGGATCTACAGACTGGACAATTGATTGTAAATGGGGTTGCTGTGGGCAGCATTATTGCTCTGGCAGCAGCCGGGCTGACGCTGATTTACGGAATTTTGCGGCTGTCCAACTTTGCCCACGGTGACTTTATGACACTGGGAGCTTATGTTACCTGGCTAGCCAATATTAGTGGTGTGAACATCTGGCTGTCAATAGTTGTGGGTGCTGTTGGCACTGTGCTGGCAATGCTGTTGTGCGAACAACTGCTCTGGAAACCAATGCGTAACCGTCGCGCCACCTCCACAACTCTGGTAATCATTTCTATTGGACTTTCCTTGTTTATCCGCAACGGTATCATCCTGATTTGGGGGGGAAGTAACCAATCTTACGCTTTGCCAGTTGTCTCTGCTCTCGACATCATGGGGCTGAGGGTTCCGCAAAATCAGCTAATAGTCATGGGTTTAGCAGTGCTGGCGATCGTTGGGTTGCATTTTTTGTTGCAAAACACCAAAGTCGGTAAAGCTATGCGTGCCGTGGCGGATGATATTGACTTGGCTAGAGTCTCAGGTATTAACGTTGAGCGTGTAGTGCTTTGGACTTGGGTGATTGCTGGCACATTGACGGCAGTGGGGGGAGCCATGTATGGGCTAGTTACAGGAGTGCGCCCTAACATGGGCTGGTTTTTGATTTTGCCGATGTTTGCCTCAGTAATTCTGGGCGGGATTGGCAATCCTTACGGTGCTATAGCAGGTGCTTTGGTGATTGGTATCGCCCAAGAAGTAAGCGTTCCTTGGCTAGGCTCACAATACAAGCTGGCAGTTGCCCTAATCATCATGGTATTAGTGCTGCTCATCCGTCCTCAAGGCTTATTCAAGGGGACAATCTAAAATTACTCCCTTCCCCATTAAGGAATAGTTAAGCAGGGGGCAGGGTGGCAGGGTGGCTGCTGGCTGACAGGGGTGAATCTTCCCCATCATCCATCACCCACCACCAATCACCCATTACCCACCACCGTCTACGGGTTAATGATGTGGAAATACATCGCTGCTACCACGAAGTTGATGGCTAAAAGGAAGATAAAAATGGCGGTGCGAAACGTGTAAGGAGGCTTACTCGTTTGAGGGACAGAACCAGTAGGTTTTTTTGCTTGAGCAGTCATTATGGATAAATCCTAATTTTGTTTACTTACCAAGAAATACCAAAGATTGTGGTAACACGACAACGATCTTTAAGAAAAATTTTATGGCAGCATCACATTTAAGCACTCTCCCCAGCGTGGTAGGAACTACGCACTAGAGGCCCAGAACGGACGTGGGCAAAGCCCATTTCTCGCGCTATAGCACCTAAACGATCGAATTCTTCAGGCGTCCAGTATTTTTGCACCGGGAGATGTGACAGTGAGGGACGTAGATACTGCCCTAGGGTGATGCGATCGCAACTCACAGCCCGCAGATCTGCCAATGCCTCTATTATTTCAGCTTCTGTTTCTCCATGCCCCAGCATCAAACCAGATTTAGTCGGGATGGAGGGGTCAATTTCTTTGACAAAACGCAGCACATTGAAAGAGCGCGAGTACTGGGCACCTCGTCGCACCCGTCCTTGCAAACGTCGCACCGTTTCAATATTGTGGTTATAACAAGCTGGTTTAGCCTTAACCACCATTTCCACCCGTTGGCGTTGTCTCTCCACCGCCGTTCTTTCATCTGTACTAAGCCCTCCCCAGAAATCCGCAGTCAACACCTCAATCTCTGTTTCTGGGTTCAACTGCCGCACCGCCTCCATCGTTGCCACAAACCAATCAGCACCTTGAGAGGGCAAATCATCTCTAGCGACAGATGTCAATACCACATAGCGCAAGCCCAGTAACCGCACAGCATCTGCCACATGACGCGGTTCTTCGGGATCTAGCGGCATCGGCGCGTGGCCTTTATCCACTTGGCAAAAAGCACAAGCACGGGTACAAATTGGTCCCATCAGCAGAAAGGTAGCCGTTTTCTGGGCATAGCACTCCCCCCGGTTGGGGCAGCGTCCCTCTTCGCAAATCGTGTGGATTTGACGCTGCTTAATAATTCGCTGCACCGTCGATATCTCGCTAGCTTTCCCCAAGGGGCGTCGCAACCACTCAGGCTGCGCCTCAATTTCATTTCGCCACTCGGCTGCGGATGGTTGGGTTGTCAAATGCTGCTTGCTTTGGGTAGACAAATCCATATGTGTTCGGGTGGGCGTTAATTCCGACGTGTCGCCCTACATCCATATGATATATCACGGTGGTTCTAGGCTGACCGGACTTTTTTAGATAACTGGTTTTTTGCCCTTTCATGCCAGACCAGATTAATCTATAAATAGGTAGTTTCGACAGCACTAGCCCTAGGGTATGATGAGGAGATTTTTCGTTCTGCTCAGGGCTCGTTGCCTCGTGAGGGTAAAAAGTGGCGCTAAAGTTCGGGCTAGTGCTAAAACGGTACTAACCGGGATATCTGCGTCGATATTGGTCTATGGTTTGACTCATTATGCTGACTTTTTAGTTTGATGTTAAAACAAAGAGGTGCTTGCTTGTCAAAAGATAAATTTAATTGCAACAGAGGGATAGAGGAGGTCATTTAAAACCAAATTAGTTTTTATATTAATCACGACTTAAGGAGTCAGGCGTGCCTAGCTACAAGATCCTGGTAATTGATGACTCCGCTGTCATCAGGAGGGCAATAAAAGATATGTTACCTGCGGATAAGTTTGAAGTTTTGGAAGCAAAAGACGGCGCTGAAGGGCTCCAATTAATTCGCCAGGAACACCCGAAGTTGATTCTCTTGGATTTTATTTTGCCTAAACTGAATGGATCGGAGGTGTTTCAGCAGATTTTAATTCAACGTTTTCTCGAAAAGATAGCTTTAGTTATAATGTCAGGTAGTAAAAAAGAGGTTACACAGAAAATTCCAGAACCATTCAAACATTTTGGATTTATTGAAAAACCTTTCGATCAGAAGTCTCTCATGCTTACTATAAAAGAGGCTATGGATAAAGTCAAATTTATCCCTCCTCCTCAAAGAGGTACTGACAAGACTACTGTTGACGCCAAAGTAGCAACTGAAATTCCGCAACTGAATCAGCAAATTGTTAAAATGCAAGCGGAGATTGAAAAAATTCCCAAAATGCAAGCTGAGATTGAGCTGTTGAAGAAACAGGTGGCTCAGTTGGTAACTGTACTAAAGCAGAAGCTGAAGTAACAATTACTGGTGCTATTAAAGCGAGCTTTTTTTTAGCTCATTTCTCTTTGTTAATTAGTCTTTTTTTTTAATCATAAGGAGTCAGGCGTGGCTACTAACAAAATCCTGGTAATCGATGACAGCGGAGTGATTCGGCGGACAGTAAAAGATATGTTGCCTGCGGGTAACTTTGAAGTTCTGGAAGCAAAAGATGGTGTAGAAGGACTCAATTTAATCCGCCAGCAACATCCCAATCTAATTATGTTGGATTTCATCTTGCCTAAAGTAAGTGGCTGGGAAGTTTTTCAGCAGATTCAAGTGCAGCCGGAACTTCAACAAATTCCTCTAGTTGTAATGTCAGGTCGTAAAGAAGAGGTTACACAGAAAATTTCGGAACCATTTGAGTATTTTGAATTTATCGAAAAGCCTTTTGATAAAAAGGTATTGATTGCTGCCATTAAATCAGCAATGACTAAAGCTAAAAAACCCCGTCTGTCCCCGCAGCCAGAACCCACTGCTCCTAAAAAATCAGACGAAACGGCCCAAGTAACAACCTCTCCTGAAATTCAGCAACTGAATGACAAAATTGCCAAAATGCAAGCTGAAATTGACAGTTTGAAGAAACAGTTGGCTCAGGTGGTGACTTTGATCAAACAGAAGCTGAAGTAGCATTGGCGGTGCCCGTGCCCTCATTGTAGGGGCGGTGCCCCCGTGCCCGCCCCCCTCATTGTAGAGGCGGTGCCCGTGCCCTCATTGTAGGGGCGGTGCCCCCGTGCC
>CASBRB010000227.1 GCA_949127975.1 Oscillatoriales cyanobacterium PMM_0019
CTGTATGTACAGTTTTTGTGGTGTTATTGAAAGGAATTAATCGCACAGAACCCTTACTAGATGGCGATCCCCGTCATTCTGCGGATAGCTCGAGGACCCAAAACTTACGTGCCATTCGTCTTTATGCATCAACATAGTTCATCAAATCAGCCCCAGCCCGATCGTAGGCAAACTCGTCTCAGTTTACCGATTAAGTTGGTTCTGTATGCGACGATCGGGATTATCGCGTACTTTCTGATTACAGAACATTTGGCACATGTAGCAGGCTTCTTGCCCTTCTCTTTACTGTTTATCTGTATATTCATGCACCTGTTTATGCACGGAGGACACGGGGGGACATGGAGGTAGCAACGATGGCAGTGGCGATCGCAATCATCAACACTAAAAGCAGCCGCTCAGGCTTGGTAAATTAATCTGTTTGAAGGAGATCAAATCATGAGAGATATGAGTAACGTTCCCTCTTACGGGCTTTGGTTTTTGGTAATAATCAATTCTTTGATCTTTATCATCTTTGCCTTCAGTTTCACAAAGCCACGTAATTCTAGAGATTGGCGATCGTTCGGAGCTTTCTCAGCGTTCATCGTGGCGTTGTTCACCGAAATGTATGGGTTTCCCTTAACGCTTTACCTACTCTCAGGGTGGCTGCAAACCCGCTTTCCAGGACTAAACATCTTCGCCCACGACACGGGACATCTTTGGTGGACACTGCTGGGGTCAAAGGGTGATCCTCATTGGAATCCGATTCACCTTCTAAGCAACGTGTTGGTTCTCGGTGGAGTGTTTTATTTGGGGAGCGCTTGGGAAGTTCTCTACAAAGCTCAACGGAGCCATACCTTGGCAATATCAGGACCCTATGCCACGATTCGCCATCCGCAGTATGTCGGCTTCATTACTATCATGTTTGGCTTTTTGCTGGAATGGCCTACTCTTATAACTTTGATTATGTTCCCGATCTTGGTCACGATGTACATCCGATTAGCACATCAAGAGGAACAAGATGCCTTAGCAGAATTTGGTGAGGCGTACACCCGTTATGCCGAAACGACCCCTGCTTTTTTGCCGTGGGGTCATCGCTCTACTCAGAAAAAAATATCTCATGCACAGGAGTCTCATCATGACCCGTAGCCTTCATCGCACATCATTTGAACACACTGTTCCATATTGATGAAGTGGCAACGTTTCATCATCGTCCAAGTTTTTTTAAACAGAGTTTAGAAGCTTCAGGCGGCTTTAACGAAAAGCAAAATGACTCAAAATTTAACGCCAAAAACCAACTTCTAGAGCTGAAGTCCTAGACTATACACCTTGAAAGGGCTAGTCCTAGACTAATCTAACTTGACTCGACGCAGCAGTATCGCGTTGATTGACACAACTACTGTAGAAACAGTCATGAATACGGCTGCAAGCGCAGGGGAGACCATAATTCCTAGAGGGTAAGCCACTCCAGCCGCTAACGGAATGCCAATGACGTTATAGCCTGTTGCCCAGACCAAGTTTTGAAACATTTTGTTGTAAGTGGCTGGCTTTGACGATGATTGGCTTCTAGAACGATTGATTGTCCTAAAGGATGCTCTGAAAGAGATTCTAGCGAGGCTGCGATCACTAATGCGTCTGACTCACTCATGCCTTCCACATAAATCCGCTGGACTCCAAATCGACCTTCGGTAAGCGTTCCTGTCTTATCAAAAGCGATCATCTCAATCTTTCTCGCCCGTTCAAACGCTTCTCGGTTTCGCACCAAAATACCATGTTTAGCCGACATTGACGTTGCGTTAATAATCACCAGGGGAATCGCCAACCCTAACGCATGAGGGCAGGTAACCACTAACACGGTCACGGCACGCTCGATCGCGAGTGCAAGACCCCCATCTCCAACCGATAGCCAAACGACGAACGTCAGTGTGGCAACTCCGATCGCAATCAACGTGAGCCAGTAGGCAAGTTTATCGGCTAATGCCTGATATTTGCTTTTCGATGCCTGCGCTTCTTCCACCAGACGCATAATCTGGCTCAAGGTTGTTTGCTCTCCGGTGCGAGTAACCTTGACGGTTAAAGCGCCTTCTCCATTCACCGCTCCTGCAACGACTTCGTCCTTGGCTTTTTTGGTCACTGGGCGAGACTCCCCGGTCAAAAAGGCTTCGTTGACGCTGGAAGTTCCCTCTACAACCGCACCATCGATCGGCACTTGTTCACCGGGACGGATCAGAATTTGATCCCCCTCGACTAACGTGTTGACAGCGACATCTTCCGCCCGTCCATCCACCTGTTTATGAGCCACGGAAGGGACTAAATCTGCCAGATGCTCTAGAGCGCGGCTGGCTCCTTGCACAGAAACCATTTCAATCCAGTGACCCAGCAGCATTATAACGACCAGGGTTGCCACCTCCCAATAGAAGGAAGTTCCCTTCAAACCGAAACTGATTGCCACACCGTAAGACAACCGGGAGCGTGGTAGCCCCGTATTTTCTGGCTCGGTCGAAGTGAGCACGCCTAATTCATGATTGCGTCAATATTATTAAATTTTGTAACAAACCCCTTGTCTACA
>CASBRB010000228.1 GCA_949127975.1 Oscillatoriales cyanobacterium PMM_0019
CATTTATTTGAAATTAATTTACGGATACAGGGTTGGCAAGCACCTGTTTTGGATTTAAAAATGCCTGTTTGGACTCCAGGATCTTATTTGGTGCGGGAATACTCTAAACATCTGCAAAACTTTTCTGCTACCACGGGCGCTCCTCGGCGTGCTTTGGTTGGGCGCAAAGTAAGCAAAAATCACTGGCAAGTGGAAACCAGTGGCGTGACTGAAATAGTGGTGCAATACCGCATTTTTGCCAATGAGCTATCGGTACGAACTAATCACCTGACGAGCACACACGCTTATTTCAACCCCGCTGCTTTATTCTTCTATATTCCGGGATATGAACGCACACCGATCAGCGTTACTATTGTACTACCACGCTCAGATTGGCATGTGACAACGCCCCTTATTTTAAAAGCTGGGGAGGCAGAGGAATTGGTATTCCCAGAGCAAAAAACCTTCTTCGCTCCAGATTTTGATACGCTGGTAGATAGTCCGTTTGAAATTGGTAGTCACCAACTGTATGAATTTGAAGTATTAGGCAAACACCATCAACTGGCTATATGGGGAAAGGGAAATTTAAAACCAGAGCTGATTATCCAAGACATCGAAAAAATTATTCGGGCAGAAGCTGAAATATTTGGGAGTCTGCCTTATGATAGATACGTGTTTATCCTGCATCTGACTTCCAGCAGTAGCGGTGGGTTGGAACACAAAAACGCTTGTTCGTTACATTACCCCCGCTTTGGTTTCCGGGCTAAAGATAAGTATCAGAGATTCATGCAGTTGGTGGCGCACGAATTCTTGCACCTGTGGAATGTTAAGCGGATGCGACCTAAAGCTCTAGAGGTGTTTGACTACGACCAAGAAAATTATACAACATCTCTATGGTTTAGTGAGGGAACGACAAGCTACTACGACTTAGTAATTCCTAAAAGAGCGGGGATTTATGACACCAAAACTTTTTTGGATGCCCTGAGTAAGGAAATTACTCGGTTCCAGAAAACTCCCGGACGGTTGGTACAATCGGTGAGTGAGTCGAGTTTTGATACCTGGATTAAGCTTTATCGCCCAGACGCTAACAGTGGGAATTCTCAGATTTCCTACTATTTGAAGGGAGAACTGGTTTCCTTGTTGCTGGATTTGTTAATTCGGGCGCGTCATGGAAATAAGCGATCGCTCGATGATGTTATGCTCAAAATGTGGCAGCAGTTCGGGCAACCAGAAATTGGCTTTACACCAGAGCAACTGCGAAGCACGATTGAGTCTGTCGCTGAAATGGATTTAAGCGACTTCTTTAATCGCTACATCGACGGCACTGAGGAATTACCATTTAATGAGTACCTGGAACCCTTTGGTTTGCGGCTGGTTGGCGTAGAGGATGATGAACCAGTGCCTTACCTGGGCGTAAATGCTAAAACAGAAAACGGACGCGAGTCGATTAAGTTTGTCGAATCCGGTTCTCCCGCCCAAGTTGCGGGTGTCGATAGCGGGGATGAGTTACTAGCGATTGATGGAATTCGGGCGACATCAGAGCAACTTTCGGAAATATTGAAAAATTACCATGCTGGTGATATAATAAATATTACACTTTTCCACCAAGACGAACTCCGCACTCTGCCCGTGACGCTGGCTGCTTCAGTGCCGAATCACTATCAAATAGGGCCAGTGCCTAATTCTACCAACGCCCAGAAACAAAACTTTACTGGTTGGCTAGAGAAATATTATTATGAACGATCTAGACCAGTGCTACAGAGTGCTTGGACTTGAGCCTGGAGCTTCACTCGAAGAGGTGTCCCAGGCTTATAAGGATTTGGCATTTATTTGGCATCCAGATCGCGTACCTAAAGAAAATCCTCGGTTACAGCAAAAAGCTGAGGAAAAGCTTAAGGAAATTAATCACGCTCGCGATCGCCTGCGCTCAACCCAAGTAAATCCAAAGAATCGAAACCCTCAACCAACACAACCTAGTCCGCGCCCAGAGCCACCCCGCACCCACTCTCACTCAAATACACACCAACAAGATTTGAGTGGGTGCGACTTTAGTGGAGCCAACCTGAAAGAAAAAGACTTGTCAGGAAGAAACCTCAGCAACGCCAATCTGAGCAATGCTAATCTGAGCGATGCCTTTCTGCATCAGGTTAATTTACAGGGAGCCAACCTCTACAAAGCGAATCTGTTCAGAGCAAATTTGCTGCGAGCGAACCTGAGAAACGCTTGTTTGCAAGAAGCTAACTTAATTGGAGCCGATTTAAGTGGAGCTGATTTGAGTGGAGCTGATTTGAGAGGAGCTAAGATAGGTACTATTGAAAAACTCATGGTAAAATTAACCGGGGCTAATTTAAGTGGGGCAATTTTACCTAATGGCACAATTCACTTTTAAGCCTAATCATAAAATTTTAGCTAGCGAGTTCAACTCCGATCGGGTTTATCCTTGCCCAGTCTGTCGTTTGGGGCAGATAGAAGCTATGCCCTTGATGGATGCTATGGCTTGTCACTTTTGCAACCATATTTTCACTTTAAACCTAGACAGGCAGGAAATACAGTTGGCCGATCGGCAGCCACCCTTAATTTGGCGCTGGAATGGTAGAGCCTGGACAGGTGCCCACTTGCAGGGTATAGATTTGAATTGGGGTTATAAGCTAGCAGCAGTGGCGCTAGTAGCATTCCCAACTATCTTGATTGGGCTAGCCGCTTACATCTTTCCCCCAAGCCCTGGTTCTTCCTTGTCTTGGTTTCCTTTTGCTTGGGCAGTGTTAGCCTTGTTATCTCATCTGGGAATTGTTCTGTGGTTGGTGATTGAGTTTTATCAAATCCCTGTTGGGGCATATTTAAGAGCAATAGGACAAAATATGCAAAGAGTAGTCAGTAAAACGTAATAAATCCGAAATTATTGTTGCAACAGTAAGGGCTTTACTCCTGACTCGCAGACTCGCAGACTCGTGCTATATTATCTATCTGCCGGGAAGACCCCCGCTAGATTCCTTCTCATTCCTTCAGATGTGCGGCTTGTGGTTTGGCTTTCCCCAAACGGTAAGCCGTCAGTGGACTGTTGCGAATATCTGACTCTGCCTGAGCGATCGCTTGATCGAGTAACATATTCAAGGCATCATACTGACGGCAAACTTCACGTAGCCTTTCTACAGAGCGTTTTCTAGTTTCTAGGTCTGGGATTCGTGGCTGATTGCTCATTAATTAGTAGCTGATGTCGATCCTAAGCTTCTTCAGTGTCGCCAATCCGAGTTATTAGGATTATAGCACATATCTAAAGCCTCCACTAAACTTAAGTTTAGTGGAGGCTAACGTCACTAATGGTTGCCTTGCAACCGTTAGTTATTGACACTAATTTTGAGCAGAGAGCGGATTTTTGACGAGATAATCAGAAGGAATAGCACTCGCCCGCCCAGAATTAACCAGCGCTTGGTAGACAAAAGCCGCAACTTCAGCCCTGGTAGCTTCCTGGTTAGGATTGAATTTACTTACAGTTGGATAATTCACCACCAACTGATTCTGAGTCGCACCAGAAACAGCAGGTTTGGCGTAGTTAGGAATCGTGCTAGCATCAGAGTAGAAAGACAGCACACTGGTATTATCAGAGCGTAAATTCAACCCACTAGCTAAAGCAACCAGAGTTTGAACTTTGGAAATGTGCTGCTCCGGTGCAAACTTATTTCCCGGATAACCAGCAACAAAGCCACCCCGATAAGCTGCCGTAATCGGCGCATATGCCCAATGCTTACTGTTGACATCACCAAACTTCACCGCTTGCCGTTGAGCTGCTGGAGCAAAAGCCTTATTGATAATCGCCGCGAATTCAGCGCGAGTAACAGGTTGATTAGGCTTGAAAGTACCATCCTCGAACCCAGCAATAATTTTTTTACTCGCTAGAGCATCAATATAAGCTTGTGCCCAACTGCCTTGAATATCCTTGAAGGCGCTAGTCGTGGTTGTCGGCGGAGTAACCTGAGCAATTGTACCCGATCCGAAATCAATGTTACCAACGATCGCCTTTTGATTGATATCGTTCCCATAAGCAATTAAGGTGCCTCGCGTAGCATTGTTGATATCATAGCGAGCATTATTCTTGATAATATTTTTACCCGGATTGCCTTGCGTGCCCAAGTCAGGATTAGCCGAACTAATCACCACCACACCGTCTTCAGTGTTATTCTCAATGTCATTTTCCCGCAACACAGGGGTAGTATTAGATGCTGCCACAATCCCATCACGATTTTTGTTCATCTGGTTGTTGGCAATTAGCGGTGATGCTTGTTCGCTCAGAGAGATGCCAAATCCGGTATCCTGAAATAAATTATTGCGGATTTCCCCTTTCGACGTTTGACCAATAGTAATGCCATTACCAGAATTTTTGGTAAAGACGTTGTCTGTAATCATCGGGGTTGCCGTGCCGGTAACGAAAATACCTTCCCGCTTGCTGTTGGCAAAGGTGTTGTTTTTGATAGTGGCATTGTTAGATTCCACCCAGATACCAGTGCCGCGAACATTGGGGTTGGTGATAGTAATCCCACTAATCACGCTTTCAGGAGATGCCAGTATAGTAACATTTTGAGTAGCTTCGATCGCGCTGGTGTAGAAGTCGCCGCCAACAATACTCACTCCTTGCCCTTTGCTAGATTCATTACCTGTGAGAATGATGCTAGATGGCACTACTAGCGGGAAGACTTCACCAGTTTTGGCGGTATAAGTACCTGGAGCTAGTTGTACGACAGCTCCGGGAGATGCGTGTTGCAGAGCGAATGAGATGGTTTTGTAGGGGGTAGCTTCATTATTGGCAGCATTGGTGCTGTCTGCGCCAGTGGTTGGGTTAACGTAAATGACTTGAGCATTGTTAGGAGCAGTAGCAGCTATAGCTTTCGAGGGCTGACTGCTTACCAAAGTCGCTACCGTCATCGAGCCACCTGACACTAGCAGCAGAACGCTTAACAAGGAAGCGCGTACAGTTACTTTGCTAGCGATTTGTTTAGTAGCATGATAGACTTTATTTTGGAAGGAGTTACGAGATAAGGTTTGGTTTTTCATAATCTTGACCGGTGGGAACTAGAGTGTTTACTTGCTTAATTCCAGTAAATTAGAAATACAATAGGTCGTGTGGTGATATGTAACCACTTTCTTAACTGTCCCCACGGCATTGCCCCAAAGTTAAACTTGACCTTGATATTAGTAAGCTGGAAGTAGTCTTTTGGGCAAATGGCACACCAACAACCCACCTTTTTCGTTCTCAGTGCGGGGTTTCCGAACCCCTATAGTCCAACAAGCTATTTCTGTATCAGGACTTACGCACTGCCTCTATATATAGCGGGTTCGTAGGGGCAAACCCCCTGTGTGTGCCCAGTGTGCCCAGTGTGCGTAAGTCCTGTGTATAACGCAAGCGTGCTAAAAATATAAGGAAACCCTATGAAAGTAAAAGCAGCAGTTGCCCATACTCCTAAGCAGCCCTTGAGCATAGAGATGGTGGAGCTAGAAGCACCGAAAGAGGGCGAAGTCTTGGTGGAGATTAAAGCCACGGGGGTGTGCCATACCGATGCCTATACTCTTTCAGGGGCAGATCCGGAAGGATTGTTTCCAGCTATTCTAGGTCATGAAGGGGCTGGTGTGGTGGTAGATGTAGGATCGGGTGTCACCAGCTTAAAGAAAGGAGACCATGTAATCCCGCTTTACGTTCCTGAGTGCCGCCACTGTAAGTTCTGCCTCTCCGGTAAAACTAACCTATGTCAAGCGATTCGCGAAACTCAAGGGCGAGGGGTGATGCCAGATGGCACCAGTCGCTTTTCTGTTGATGGTCAAAAGTTACACCATTACATGGGTACTTCGACTTTTGCCAACTACACAGTTGTACCAGAAATTGCCCTAGCGAAAATCCGCGAAGATGCACCTTTTGATAAAGTATGTTTGATTGGCTGCGGAGTCACAACCGGGATTGGCGCTGTGATTAACACAGCCAAAGTGCAGGTGGGCGACAATGTGGTGGTATTTGGGCTTGGGGGCATCGGGCTAAATGTTATCCAAGCCGCACGGCTGGTTGGAGCCAATATGATTGTGGGCGTGGATATCAACCCAGCCAAAAAAGAACTAGCCGAAAAACTTGGGATGACGCATTTTGTCAACCCCAAAGAGGTAGAAGGGGATTTAGTGCCTTATATTGTGAATCTCACCAACGGTGGGGCAGATTTCGCCTTTGAATGCATCGGCAATGTCAAATTGATGCGTCAAGCCCTGGAATGTTGTCATAAGGGCTGGGGTACTTGTGTGATTATCGGTGTAGCTGGAGCAGGTGAGGAAATTTCTACTCGTCCGTTTCAACTCGTCACGGGACGCACCTGGAAAGGAACTGCGTTTGGCGGTGCTAAAGGGCGGCGGGATGTCCCGATGATTGTCGATTGGTATATGGAAGGCAAGATTATTATAGACGACTTGATTACTGATATTATGCCGATCGACGATATAAACAAGGCTTTCGACTTAATGCATCAGGGCAAATCAATTCGCAGCGTAGTAACTTTTCCAGGTTCGTAGTAAGTACTAATGTCCTCACAGGGGTTTTTGATTTGTCCATCAACCTAAAACCTCATTCCTAACTCAATCAGGACTGTAGCACACTGGGCATATATAGGGGCAACCACAGGGGGATTGCCCCTACGAACCTCTATATTAAGTCCTGTCAATGATATTCCAGGGAAAAAGACGATCGCGCACTCCCACGCTATCCTTACCTCAGCCCGTCCCTACAAGCTGCCATCTTAGATTAAGATCGATCCCTACAACATTCGAGTATTCTTAGCTGATACAATTGTACTACCCCGTAAAGCCCAGCACACCTAGCGCCTATGGTACACGTTAAGCGCCTGGAACTCTCGCATTTTAAATCCTTCGGCGGCACTAGCCAAATTCCCCTGCTGCCAGGGTTTACCGTAGTTTCGGGACCAAATGGTTCAGGCAAATCAAATATTCTCGATGCCCTGCTGTTTTGCCTTGGACTCGCTAGCTCTAAGGGGATGCGGGCTGAACGGCTCCCCGATTTGGTTAACCATAATCAAACTCATCGCGGTACTACTGAGGCTAGCGTTACCGTGACTTTGGATCTCACCGATGCACCGGAAAGCTTTGCCGACAATTCAGTAGCATGGTCTGTAACCCGTAGGCTGCGAGTTACCAAGCAGGGCACTTACACGTCAAATTATTACATCAACGGTGTATCTTGTACCCTGACTGAACTCCACGAACAGCTTAACGAGCTGCGGATTTACCCAGAAGGCTACAACGTGGTGTTGCAAGGTGATGTCACTAGCATCATTTCCATGAACCCACGAGAACGCCGGGAAATTATTGATGAATTAGCTGGCGTGGCAGCATTCGATCGCAAAATAATTCAAGCGAAGGAAACTTTAGAAGCGGTTAAAGAACGGGAAGATAAGTGTCGGATTGTGGAGGCAGAACTAATTGTACAGCGCGATCGCCTCTCGGCCGATCGCATCAAAGCCGAAAAATACCAAAAACTCCGCGCCGAACTCCAGCAAAAAGAACTCTGGGAAGCAGTCCTCAAGTGCCGCAAGATCCAACAACAACAATGCCTTCTTACAGAACAAATCGCAGCCGACGATCGCACTCATAGCTCCCTAAGTACACAACGGATCGACATCACTGCCCACATCACCCAAACTACCACAGAACTTGACCAACTCAACGCTCGTGTCAAAGCCTTAGGCGAAGACGAACTACTCACCATCCAATCTACTCTCGCCACCCAGGAAGCGGAACGGCGTCAACTACAACACCAACAGGGAGACTTAAAAACACAACAATCTCAAATTATATCAAATATCCAACAAACCCAGCAAGAAATTCAACAACATCAGCATTCTTTAGCACAACTAGCCGCTGAACAACAAACGATTCAAACTGAAAAAACCTCTCTAGGAGCCAAAAGAGACGAAGCCCAGCAAGCCCTAGAACAAAGCCGGGAACAAGCTAGTGCTATTGCCTCAGCCTCCGAAGCTTGGGTACAGCAACAAACTACCCTGAATCGGCAAATTGAAACTTTACTGCAAACCCTTGAGCCTCAGCGCACCGAACAAGCCCAACTGCGAGAGCGCTATCACCAGCTAGCTCAGAAAATAGCAGAGCAAAACCAGCTATTGCAAGTTTCAGAACCAGAACTAGCGGCAAAACAAGCTTATACAGGTGATTTTGAGCGGCAACTAGCAGCTTCCTCCCAAAAAATCCCATTATTAGCCCAGTATGCGGCGGCAGCAGAGCAGGATCTGCAAATCCAGCAGGAAACTCAAAAACGCCTACTCTCAGAACAACGCGATAAACAACGCCAACTAGATAAACTAGAAGCCCAAGCTCAAGCCCAACAAGAAGTTCAAGGCACCTTCGCCACTAAAATTATCCTGCAAACAGGAATCCCAGGCGTCTGTGGTTTAGTCGCCCAGCTAGGAAGAGTGGAACCTCGCTATCAACTAGCTTTAGAAATAGCAGGGGGTGGACGTCTGGGAAATGTGGTAGTAGAAGATGACGTTATAGCAGCGGCAGCGATTGAACTACTGAAACAAAAACGGGCTGGGCGAGCAACTTTCCTACCTTTGAATAAAATTCAAGCGCCCCGAAGTTATGGGGGGATAAAAGGGGGTATAGGATTTATTGACTACGCGATTAACTTGATAGAGTGCGATTCCCGCTACCGGGATGTTTTCGCCTATGTTTTTGGTAATACAGTAGTCTTTGAAAGTTTGGACACCGCCCGCAACTACTTAAGTCAATATCGGATAGTTACTTTAGATGGGGAACTGCTAGAAACTAGCGGTGCCATGACTGGGGGCAGTAGCAGCCAACGTTCCGGGCTGCGCTTTGGCATTAGTGATCCTAGTGAATCTGCCGAAGCGATTACTTTGAAAAACCGCCTGCAAGAAATAGATAGAATTTTAGAGCGCTGTGGTGAATTAATTAATACTCTTTCTGTTAGAATAAAACAACTGAGTCAAGAACTAGCAGAAGCCAAGAGTAATCGGCGGGAAATAGATCTGCACTTTGAACAGCTACAGAAAGAAATTCAGAGTATAACAGTTCAGCAGTCACAAGTACGATCGCTCCTCGCTAAAAACACCCAGGAACTAGAAACCGCCCAAACTCGCCTGCTGTCGTTAGATCGGGAATTACCCGATCGAGAAGCCCAACTCGCCCAGTTTAGGCAAACTCTAGCAGAACTAGAACAAGCCCACATTCACAGCGAATGGCAACAAATGCAGGTAACTATTAAAAGCCTTGAAGCTGAGTTAAATCAGCGGGAACAAGCTTGGCGCAAAGCAGAGCAAGAGTTAAAAAATCTGGAAAATCAGCAGCAACGCTTATCAGAAAAAATCCAGGAATGCCAGAAGCGTCTAGAAGAGTATAACCAGCAACAAAACTCTGGTAGAGAAGCAGTAGAGCGCGTTTCGGCACAAGTATCAAAACTTAGCGCAGAAATTGTTCAAAATCAAGGGTTATTGACACAGTTGGAGCAAAAATTGGGGGAAGAGAAACAAAAGCGCGATCGGGTAGAGCAGGAATTGCGCGATCGTCATCTAGCCCAACAGCAACTAGAATGGCAGTTGCAGAAACTTCAGGAAACCCAACAAGCTCGTCGTGAGGAACTAGCAACCCTGTTGCCTCAGCTACAAGCTCAACAAGCTGAATTACCCGATCCTCTGCCAACCGTGCCAGAACAGGATTTAGCGACCTTACAAGTAGAGATTCGATCGCTCCAAAAACGCCTGCAAGCAATGGAACCCGTAAATATGCTGGCACTCGAAGAATACGATCGCACCTCTACTCGTCTTGAGGAACTAACTGAAAAATTAGCCACACTAGAAGCAGAACGCACCGAACTGCTATTGCGGATTGAAAACTTCACTACCCTGCGGCTACGAGCCTTCAAGGAAGCTTTTGACGCCGTTAACAAAAACTTTCAGGTTATCTTTGCCGAACTTTCCGAGGGTGACGGCTACCTACAACTCGACGATCCTCAAGATCCCTTCAACGGTGGGCTCAACTTGGTTGCCCACCCCAAAGGCAAGCCCGTACAGCGACTAGCCTCCATGTCGGGGGGCGAAAAATCCTTAACAGCACTGAGCTTTATCTTTGCCCTGCAACGCTACCGCCCCTCACCTTTTTACGCTTTTGATGAAGTTGATATGTTTTTGGATGGGGCAAATGTGGAACGATTAGCTAGAATGATTAAACAACAAGCACAACAAGCACAGTTTATTGTTGTGAGTCTGAGACGCCCAATGATTGAGTCAGCAGAGCGCACCATCGGCGTTACCCAGGCGCGAGGAGCCTACACCCAAGTCCTAGGACTGAACTTGCAGTCTCCCAAAGCCTCTGTATGATGAAATTAGTATTAATAACAGAGGATTCGAGATCAGGATTCTGCCTACAATATGACATCTGAACAAATTCGTCACCGCTCCGACATTTTAAACAGCCACGTCATCACGCGCGACACCGGTAAGCGCTTGGGAGTCGTCAAAGAGATATTGGTAGACATCGACCAGCGGGAAGTTGTGGCGCTCGGTTTGCGAGATAGCCTGATCTCGATCGCTGGGATGCCGCGTTATCTGCTCTTAACCAGCATCCGTCAAATGGGCGATGTCATCTTAGTTGATGATGACGACGTTATAGAAGATATTGACGGTGAAGCCTACAGCACCCTAATCAACAGCGAAGTGATCACAGAAACCGGAGAAATGTTAGGTCGGGTGCGCGGTTTCAAGTTCAACACCGAAGACGGCAAAGTGTCTTCGTTAATTATTGCTTCTCTAGGATATCCGCAAATCCCCGACCAAGTACTCAGCACTTACGAGCTACCAGTCGAGGAAATCATTAGCAGCGGTCCGAATCGCTTGATTGTGTTTGAAGGAGCAGAAGAGCGACTAATTCAACTGACAGTTGGGGTCCTGGAGCGCCTAGGCATCGGCAGAGCCCCTTGGGAACGCGGCGACGAAGACGACGCTTACATAAAGCCGACAGTGCGACCTGACAATCAACTGTCATCTGGTTTACCTCTACGCACACCGACGGCTACCCCAATCCGCACCGCTAAACCTGTGTTACAAGAAACCTGGAGTGAGGACGATTGGGAAGAAGAGCCACAACAGCCACTGCGTAAGCGGCAGGCTGAGTCGATTTACTACGAAGAGGACGAAGAAGACGATCGCTGGACTGATACGACCAAGAATAAATCACGGCAAAGCCCATACGAGCCACCATCTTATGGTCGCTCCGAGAAACCCAGCTACTATGAAGACGATTATGAAGACGACGAACTAGAAAAAGATGCATGGGAAGACGACAAGGTGGAGCCTAAACCCTATAAAGCTCCCAAGGTTAATATCCCAGAAAAAACTAAACAGCCGGAATACGAAAGCGAAGATACTTACTAAGCGATCCGTCCAACCTGCAAGCCGAGTCAGCACCCCGCACTAAAGTGACGGGGCTTCGTGCCTCTAACTTTAGGTAGTTGACCAGTCTAAGCGAAAGCTACGTTTAGATTAAGTGTTAAAGTTCATACCTTCAGATACGTAGCTAGTCTGAAGCTCTAGAACCAAAAGGCTAAACAGTTTTACGAGGGGTAAGACAGTGCTTTTTGGAAAGTACCGAATCTAAACATTGACGAAGCTAACGTAACAAGTAATTAGGAGAGACGCAACAATGTCTAACCAAAACTACGTTTTTGTTATCGATACTAATCAAAAACCATTAAATCCATGTAAACCAGGAGTAGCGAGGTCATTATTGAAGGCAAAGAAAGCAGCGGTTTTTCGTCGTTATCCATTCACGATAATTCTCAATAAAGCTGTTGAAGATACCCCTAAACCAATGCAGTTAAAGTTCGATCCAGGATCGAAAATAACTGGCATTGCCTTATTGCAAGAAGCACAAGTTATTTGGATAGCAGAGTTAACTCATCGGGGTCAACAAATTAAGAAAGCTCTCAGTGATAGGAAAGGATCGAGAAGGAGTAGAAGAAATCGTCATACACGATATCGTCAGTCAAGATGGCTAAATCGCAGGAATAAAAAGAAAGGATGGTTAGCTCCATCACTAAAGCACAGAGTGCTGACAATAATAACATGGGTAACGAGATTAATGAAATTAGCTCCAATTGCAGGAATTTCAATGGAATTAGTGAGGTTTGATACCCAATTGATGCAGGATAATTCGATAAGTGGAGTAGAGTATCAACAGGGAGAATTAGCAGGGTATGAAGTCAGAGAGTATCTCTTGGAGAAATGGGGAAGACAATGTATTTACTGTGGAAAGACAGACACACCTCTTGAAGTAGAACACATTCACCCCAAATCTAAAGGAGGAAGTGACAGGGTTTCTAATCTGACATTGGCTTGTAATGCCTGTAATGTAGCCAAGGGAAATCAAGATATTCGAGATTTCTTAAAAGGGAAAACAGAGCTACTCAATAAAATCCTCTCTCAAGCTAAACAACCATTAAAGGATGCTGCTGCGGTAAATTCAACTCGTTGGGCATTATTTAATGCGTTGAAACAAACAGGATTACCAGTTGAGACTGGAAGTGGAGGAAAAACGAAGTATAATCGTATTCGATTAAATCTCCAGAAATCCCACGCTATTGATGCTGCTTGCGTGGGGGACATTGATAACTTAGAAATAATGACGAACCAGCCATTATTAATTAAAGCAACTGGACACGGTAATCGTCAGATGTGTGGAACTAATAAACATGGTTTCCCAATCAGACATCGTTCAAGAGTACAAATTCATAAAGGGTTTCAAACAGGAGACATCATTAAAGCAGTAGTAACAAAAGGCAAGAGAATTGGTAGTTATGTTGGTCGTGTTTTGTGTCGGGCTACAGGAAGCTTTGATATCTCAACGAAAAATGAGCGCCTAGAAGGAATTAGTTACAAATACTGTAAAGCAATTCATCTTCATGATGGTTATGCTTATTGTTTTTAAGACTGGACTCTGAATAAATTCAGACGTGTCGTGTTTCATCCCCTGGTTAAAACACAGGGGCTTCCACACTCCCGGAGGTTTTTAGGTGAGAAAATTAATTTTTCGAGTTCCCTCGGCTGCAAGTTGCTTAAATTAGGAAAAGCGTTGTAGGTTGAGTTGAGGAACGAAACCCAACGTATGAGTTTGACAACTTTTTCAGAGAAAATGTAACAAATACTACAAAAAATATGTAACTAAGATTACATTACTGCTCATTTGTTAAGAATTGATAAATTTATGTTATGCACTGGGGAAAGGGAATATACTATATTATAGTAAACAGCCAAGGCGGTTAGGAAATTCTAGGGTGTTGATATTGCGATCGAACAAGGACAAAATACAAAAATATATTTATGTATTCCAAAGCAGATTCCAGAGCCGAGCGAGTTAACAGTATAATTGAGCGTCGCTCACGATATCTTCCTAATAAAATAGCAACAGTTGAAAGAGGACTTCAAGCACGCTCATCTACTTTATACAGTTTGGAGAATTATCGAGAAAGCTTATTGCAGGAGAACTCTAATTCGCAAGTTTTAGCTAATTTAAAGGTACTCGATTTTGGTGATATTCAAGAACGCATTCGTTCTGAGCTGCTTGTATTATCAAAGTTGAAGAGCCGCTTTTCGAGAAATACCCTGAATATTGGTGTTATAGGGCTGATGGGGCAAGGTAAGAGTACCTTGCTGAAGAGTCTAAGTGGTCTCACTGACAAGGAAATTCCGGCTCATGAAGGAGCAGCTTGTACGGCTGTTCGGAGCTTAGTTTTTAACAAAGAGGGTGCCGTTGAAGTCAGAGTCATTCGGCATTCAGAAAAAACGTTTTTGGAAGAAGTTATTCACCCTTACTATAAATCGCTAAAGATCAAGCCTGAACCTCGCACCCTGGATGAATTTGCAAGAGCATCTTTACCAGCCCAAATGCCCGTTGGAGCAACCGATGAAGCAGTTTATAAGCACCTACGAGATGACTATTTTCATAACCTAGAACAATATCGGCATCTAATTGTTCTGGGAGTCGAACCTCACGAACAAGTAATACCTGTAGAAGAGGTATCTGAATATGTCAGGCAAGAAAGAAACTCGAAAGGAGAATTGATCGCGTTCAAACACCTGGCTGTACGTGAAGTTAATATCTTCTGTCCTTTCCAGAATCCCGATGTCGGTACAATTGGGCTGGTTGATATTCCGGGTTTAGGAGACTCTAAGCTAGGTGATGAAACAGTTATGCTGGAGACTCTAGGCAAGGCAGTAGATGTTGTACTGTTTATCACTAGACCAGATCCACAACGCTACCAATGGCGCAAAGTTGACACGGAGCTTTACGATATTGCTGCTCAAGAGTTGAATAATCTTGCAGGCAGAGCATTTATGGTGATCAACTACAGCCAACGGACACAAAATCTGGATGCCTGTAAAGCTCTCAAAGATACTCTACAAATGAAAGTTGTCAGTTGTGAAATTGCTGACTGTTCAAACCCTGAAGATGCTAACAAAGTTTTCGATCGCATCCTCAACTACCTAGCAGAGCATATTCTAGAAATTGATGAAGAGTATGCGCGGTACAGTCAAGAGCGACTGCTCAAAATTCAGGAAGATATCGATCTGATTATACAGGCTGCTCAGGAAGTTTTTAGCGGAGTTGACAGTGAATTGTCCAGGATCATTGACGATCAGTATGACGATTTATTTGGTACCGATCAGGATGGATGGTGGCGAGAGATTACGATCGCGTTCCAAGAATTGAGATTTGACTTTGCGAAACGCTGCCAATTACCATCTACAAGTCTTGAATCTAGTATGGATGAAGTTTACAAAACTTGTAAGGAAAATGCTGGTATTTTAACTACTAGCGAGCCAGAAGTCGAAATTAAAAGGCAAATTCAAGCCAGTAATCCAATGAAAGCCTATGCTGACTACCGCGATCTGTTGCGAACTCTACTGTCCGATCACTTCAGCCATTTGGATGAAGGACTAAAAGCATCGACCGAAGCAGTGAAGACACGAGTAGCAGAGATTTTAATTACAGTTGGTCGATTAGGCGTACTGGTCAATTCTCTAGAAGGATCTGAATTTATCAAAGCTTTTAGAGAATTGCTTGAGCAAGAGTATCGAGATCTCAAAAGACTCCAGCAAGGCTTCCAAATTATTGATAGTTTTGAACTTTCATATAGTGGCTTAATTGAACCACAAATTTACCAGTATTTAGTCGATCTTAGCAACATTCAACTTGCTGATGAAGAGTCTAAAGATGTCACCTTAAAGGTTGGACAAAATACAACTGCTGACTTAATTCTTAACGCGCTCCAGATTGACTACGATCGTACAGTTGCTAGAATTAAAGCTGCTCTAGAAGAGCTACTTTATCAGCCTAGCACTGCTGCCTACGCACGGATTGAGAAGTTTATTGACAACATCATCTACCACAAAGAGGCTCAGAAAGAATGGAAAAAGTTTCTCAGGCGAGTGAGAGCTAAAGTCTGGGCTGAAGAAATTGGTAAACTTGAGCAAGAACAACAACGTCAACAAGACTGGTTAAATAATGTAAAGCTCTTGGGAGAGGTTAATCGTGTAGAAACAATTCAATTTTTGACTGACTGATTCTACTCCTAAAAACTTACTTAGCACAGACTAAACCTTATTATTCAGTTAGGATTTATTTCATGAATAACCTGGAAGAACTAAATATAATCATGGTTGCGCCTAGAGGAGTTGGCAAGACCAGTTTATTAGCCGCCATGCACGAAGAGTTTAACAAAACTTTTGCAAGTGCGGGGTTAACCACATGGATAAGCGATAGTAAAACATTAGATGCGATCGAAGAATGTAAACGTCTACTACGAAACATGGACTACCGCCTGCAAAAGCTCGTTGAACCAACTCCACCCCAACTCAATCCTTGGGAAGACGAAGGGTTTGTTTTTGAAGTGGGAAGTGGCGGCAAAAAATTTATAAAAATTCGCTTTACCGATCCTTCAGGAGAATATTTCAAACCCACTGCTACTACAGAGCAAAAAAACTATATTAGGCAACAGTTAAATCAATGTGATGCGGTGATTATTCCTATTGATTCAACAGCTTTGATGGAAAAGAAAACCGGTAGAACTAAGAGTGCAAAGATTGGGTTATGGCATGAATCTAACAACGATCCAAATCGTATTACCAAGCTATTAAAAGATGCCTATGAGAGTTTAACAAAACCTAGGCTGGTTATTCTAGCGCCATTAAAATGTGAAACTTATATGAAGACGGATAAAGATGCCAATGACCTATTGGATCACGTCAAGATTGGCTATCGGGAATTACTGGATTTCTTCAAAGAGGACGAGCAGTTTCACAAATTGGCAGTAGTAGTAGCACCCGTGCAAACCATTGGTCATATTGCCTTCTCTCATGCTGAAAATATTAATGGTTACACCCGTTTCTATTACTACAAAGTCCCACTAGATGCGCCTTATGCTCCTAAAGATGGAGAGCAACCACTACGCTATGTATTACGGTTTTTATTGAATGTTTATAATGAAAGTCGGATGCTAGAATTGGAAAGAGCGAGAGAAGAAGTTGCTCAACTTGAAAAAGAAGTTGGTACTAAGTTCGATCAACTGGATAGCGCCCGACGCAGGATGAATTTAGCAGAGCAGCGAGTCTATAAGCGTAATCAACTTTGGCTGCCATTTAGATCAATTGTCAACTTTTTTGATGATGTTCATACACCCTATAGTGAAGCTAATAACAGTTATGAGAAAAAAATGTCCGATCTCAAGGAAACAGAAAGTAAAAAGTATGCAGTTAAAGGTAGAGCAGATGCTACAGAAGCTCAGATTCAAGCTTTTAACACAGCCATTTATAAATTTGCAGTAGATTGTAAGCAAGATCGCGGCTTTGCCATTTTACAGGGTAGAGCCAAATGGTTACCAATACCTAAATAATTAGATGAGGCTACTATGAGTCAAGTAGAAATTTACGTTAGAAGTTCTTCATTAGGTCAACAAGTAGGAATTCATTGGCGCAATATTAGCAAGCCTGAACAGCCAAAGGAAGAGCCAGTTGCATTAGAGAAACAAGTTATTGCTAGAGATGACGGTCAAATGGTAACAGTTAATGCTATAATTAACGATACTAAACCGTCTCTAATTTTGGCTCGATATGAAAATAAAGTACTTTTAGAGGTTACAGGTCTGGATGCGACAGAAGATCGCTCAAAAAATATGGGTCGAAAAATCTCTGAAGTTGTTTTATGGGTAGGGGATGCTTCGGAAGACATAGAGGAGCAACTGAGAAAACTAGCTGCTTGTGCCTTGCTGAGTTTTTGGGAAAAAGAGTCAACTTTTATTACCACAATTCGTAGTGCTATTGACTTTGATGGAAATGACAGCTTTAGAGCTAATGCTCAACAAATTAAACAGTTATACGATGATGCTGCCGAAAATTTAGATCGCCTCCTATCAAAAGTATCTTTCAGCGAAATTGATAGTTCTGAGCCAGTTTGGTTAACTCAAAAAAAAAAGATTGATATTGAGAGCCAATTATATAGTCTGGTAAAGAAAATCAGTCAGACTGCCTTACCTGAAGGTGATGAACCTGTAGTGGTTGTTGCTGAGTTTAAAAAGGAGGGTGATAAGCAATGGATAGTTTACAAGGGGAATGTCTGGGAAAAAAAAACACAATCAGAACCGCAGCCGACCCTCCAACCAGAACCGCAGCCGACTCTCCAACCAGAATCGCAGCCGCCTCTCCAACCAGATTTCCTGTTGAAGATCTATCTGGGGGCGTTAGTGGTTCTACGGGTGGTTATACTAACAATTTTGATAATTATTCTCACACCAACTCCAGTTCTGTAATCAACTCCAGTAGACTTTCTACCCCTTCCCAATCCTCAGAGTCCACATCAGCCAAGCAACAGCCCGATAGCACCTTAGCCTCAGTCTTCCCAAAATCGATCGCCCAACGCTTAACTGGCAATGATTGGGATGTGCATAACGCAATCTACCCTTTGCAAGAGAAAGATCGTCATAAACTTCAGCGCTTAATTGAAGCTTTGAAACTGATTAGAGAAAATTGTAGCTCACGTAAAACGACTATAATACTAAATGATGTAGAGAAGTATCTTAACCAATGGTTGAGCACTTTAAACACAGATGCTTCAGAATCATCACAAAAAGAAACTCCCGACTGGTTCCAAACTGTCTATAAGTTGTTGTCTGATGGAATTAACATTCATGCAGAGGTAAATTCTCTTAGTCAGAACCAAAAAAAAGAATTACTAGCACTGGGTTACTACTTGCAAGGGAAGTTGTCAACGGATGAGGAGTTTTCTTATATAAAAAAAGTTCTGCGGTCTTATTTGAAAACAATTGCTCAATTCCGAGGTCTTTCGTCTCCTGAGTAAGAGATATTTTTGAATGCTTTTTTTTCACCATTATTTTATTATTTATCTTAATCACCTAATCGCCGATCGGATGTTGGTGGATGAAAGCCCAATTGAATCCAAAACTGCCGTGATTTCTGAATAAAACCATTAGCATGACTTTCATCATTAAAATCAAGCCGGACTCTTGTTGGCTCTGCCTCAAGTTAGAGGTATGCACTCGCTACCGAGGTTAGTGCTTTGAATCGGGAGGCACCAGCCGAGTGAAGGCGTTACCAGGCAGAGCCTGGTAACGAGAAAAAGGGGGTAGCTAACCCGGATTTGGTATTATATCGACGCTCGTTACAACGACGACAAGCTAAAGCAAGATTATCCACTTCATCTGAGCCGCCCAACGACTTTGGTAAACAATGATCTATAGTGAAACGATCGCTACTTATGAACTCTGGGGAGTGGCAATATTCACAGAGGTATTTTGCTCGTTGGGCGACGAGTTCTCGAATGTAGTTGGATACCATTTTAGTTCGCTAGCTAAGACAGAGTTGACATAAGTTAAGATTTGAGCTAATTCAGATATACCATCTAATTCTGCTTTTTCATCTGCTGTAATTAATCCAGATTTACTCCGTTCTAAAAGTTCGTCAGAACGCTCTTGCAGTTCATCATTAAACTTAAAAAATTTAAAATTATTAATTTTTTCCAGGTTGATAGCATTGCCTAACCAGAATGAAGGTTCAACCATTAGTTTGGGTTTCATCATGGATTTCTGCTTCAGGAGAGATAATTTAATTACATTATAGCAATTGTCTTCCCCTAGCTAACGATTCCTCTCTAGGAATACGTCACCCTACAGGTAGCACCGATATTCCTCTAGCCTGAACCGTAGTAGACTGGGCATATGTAGGGGCAACCACAGGGGGATTGCCCCTACCACCCGCTATATGTAGTAGCAGTGCGTAAGTCTTGTTTTAATATTAAAGAGTCGGCTTAATTTCTCCAAACTTGGGCGACCACCACTTGCCAGTTTTAGTCTCAAAAAACGCGACTTCTTTACATTTACTTTGTCTAGTCTTAGGATTAGAGCAGCGCAACATTACTTTATTTTGACCCTCCTTGGTGTAATTGTGACGTTCTAAGGGAGACTTACACACTGGGCAAGCATAGTTGGTTTGCAATTCAGCTTGAGGTACAGTTTTGCGTTCTGAATAAGGTAATTCATATTGTCCACTCTTCGCATTCAAAAACATCACGCATCCACATCCAGATTGGCGCTTGTCACAACTCAAAAAATGGTCGGCTTTCATTTTTGTTGATTTGGAGAAAACCTTTGTCATTTGATGCCCGCAGTTAGGACATTGCCTTTCAATTACTTCTGATGAAGGTCGATTTCTACTTTTGCTTTCACTATTGGGAGTGTGCGTTGGCTGGAAATTTTTAATTTCGCCAATAGCTTTATTGAGTGCTGGGGTAAAATACTCCCGATTCCAACTGGTTAAATAATGCTCCCAGTTCAGAGAACCAGAAGCGATCGCATCTAATTTCAGTTCCATTTGAGCCGTAAACTCAGCCATAATTAAATCGGGTAAAACTTTTTCTAAAAAATCATCTAACTCCATGCCCAGTTGAGTTGGTTGCAATTTCCCTTTGGTTAATTCTACATACTGACGCTCTTTCAGAGTTTTGATAGTAGGAGAATAAGTGCTAGGTCTACCTATGCCTTTACGTTCCATTAACTGCACCAATTTTGGTTCTGTATAGCGGGGTGGTGGCTGAGTTTGCTTTTTATCCGCACGAGATTCTTTGAGGGTAAGTTGCTGTCCTTCCTGTACTGGAGGCAGTTGAGAATCGTCACTGATATTGTTCCAATACTTTGTGTAGCCTGGAAACACTAAAATTTGTCCTCTGGCTTCCCAGAAGACGGAAGCTGACTGGCTAACAATGCGCGTTTTCGCCAATTTAGCAGCAGCGCATTGGGAAGCCACAGCACGATTCCAAATTAGTTCGTAGAGTTTTGCTTCATCGCTACCTACTTGGGACTGTAACCGATCGGGGGTTAGGTTAACATCTGTGGGGCGGATTGCTTCGTGAGCTTCTTGGGCGTTTTGAGCAGAACGGTGCTTGGCTATTTTAGTGGGTACGTTATCGGGGTCGTGTTCTTGTAAATACTCACGGACAGCAGTACAGAATTGCTCGGAAAGTGTTACTGAATCTGTCCGCATGTAAGTAATATAACCAGCTTCATATAACGACTGAGCAACTTTCATTGTCGATTCTGGACTGAAGCGCAATTTAGCACCAGCCGCTTGCTGTAGGGTGGAGGTAGTAAAGGCAGCAGGTGGAGATTGAGTCGTGGTTTTATTCTCAACTTTAACTATATAATGCGGATTGCTTTTAGCGATCGCTACCAATCTATCTGCTTCCTCTTGAGAAGTTACTCGGTCTGATTCAGCCGTTTTAGTTTCATTACTAGCATCGTCAGGTTCTTCAGATTTTTCCTTACCTTGTGCTTGATTTGTCCGGCGGTAGAAAGCTTTGAATCCTTCTGTATATTCTACCCATACTGACCAATAATCCTGGGGAACAAAGGATAGAATTTCTCTCTCTCTCTGTACGAGCAGATGGAGAGTGGCACTCTGCACTCTGCCCATTGATTTGGCACCATTTTTCAGCGCCCAAACTAGATGTTTGCTGCCTTTGTAACCGACTAATTTATCTAAACAATCTCTGGCACGACCTGCGGCGATTAAATTTTGGTCGAGAGTTTTAGGATGGGCAATTGCTGTAGTAACAGCAGGTTTAGTAATTTCTGTATAAGTAATGCGCTTGGGCTGCTTTAAGCGTAACTCTTGGGCTATATGCCAGCCAATGGTTTCACCTTCGCGATCGGGGTCAGTAGCAATGTACACTTCAGTTACTTGCTTGACGACTTGCTGTAATTCTTTGATCACCTTCTTGGCGCGATCGCCTCTCGGTTCGTAACGACAGCGGACGTTTTCTCCATCTAAGTCAAACCCCAAAGAATCTTCTCCGTCATCTGCTAGTTCGCGGATATGTCCCATGCTAGCTTTGACAAGCCAACCCGCTCCCAGAATTTGGCTTAACTTCTTCAATTTTCCAGGGGACTCGATTAAAAGTAGTTTTGTCATAACGACCTGCAAACACTGACGCGGAGAGTCGATCCATACAGCCATTATACTACCACTTACTCCGATTTACTGTAAAATTTGCACAATTACTCCTGAAGGGATAAAGCGATGGCAACCTATAAGTGTAAACAATGTAGTCATGAAGTAGTCGCAGCAGTTCAACCTACTGAATGTGATATTTGTGGTAGTAACGAAATTGTCTTAGTGCGTAATCAGGTGACTGCTTACGCCGAAGAAAAGGTTACAGTTAAGAGCTTTCGCGCAATTATTCAGAGTTTTTGTAAACAAATAGGATGGGTAATTAATGATCTGAGCGATCGACGTGCTATAATAAGATTTTCCATGCCTTCTGGTAAAGTCCAAAATATTTTTATAATCCGACATAATACTACATTAGAATTTTCCGTAACCAGCGGTGTCAAATTTAATAGTCAAAATGAAATACCAGGATGGTTATCTACACTGCTACTCTGTCAAAATACTGATTACAGAATTGGTTTTTGGTGCATAGAAGATATTGATGGTAAAAAAACTTGTTCGCTGATGCACAATACTGAATTTCGGTTAATTGATTTTGCTTATTTTAAGAAAATAGTCATTCATTTAGTAGATGAATGTGACAAATTTGAACAATCCGTTGAAAAAATCTTAAAAGAACTCTAATTATTTTCTCTGTGTTCTCGGTGCCTCGGCGGTTCAAAGATTAAACTTGATGGTTTCTTGCCCCTTAATTTTCACTGCTGTTTCTGCGAGGTAGAGCTTCAATATTCTGGTTCCCAGACTCTGCCTGAGAACGAGGTAAACTTAACAAAATTTAATGAAAATAAATTTAGATATCTTAAATTTTGTAAAAATTTATTGAGTAAAATATGGTATTTATCTAATTCAGTGCTTACGCACTGCCTTTACATATAGCGGGTTCGTAGGGGCAATCCCCCTGTGGTTGCCCCTACATATGCCCAGTCTGCTACAGTACTGTAATTATCGATCCCCAGTAGTGACTTTTTGATCCCAGCGCGATATTGTGGTATAAGATAATGTTTGCTAGGTACAAGTACCCGATGACGGGCGAAAACGCTGCTCAAAGACTATAATCATCCCTAATGTTGAGGTAAGAGCGTTGATGGCTCAAATTAATTTAAAAAAATATCTGACAAAAAGAACAGTAGTCAGTGTTATTAATAACCTAGTCAGTACTCTTGGTATTTCCATCTATATTGAAGATACTCAAGGCAAAAAATTGCTCGGCAAAGCGAGCGATAAATCAGAAATTAAGTATCCGGTACAGCTTTCAGGGAAAGTAATTGGCTGGGTGTTTGGGGAGCCAAAGGCTAATGCTGTTGCTGAGTTGCTCTCCTATTTAGTGATACAAGAGAATGAATTGTTGAAGAAAAATCAGCAAATCGATCTGCTTCACGAAATTTCTATGCAAATTAATACCACTCTGGAATTGAAAGAAGTCGCCCATTTTTTAATCGAAGAGGCTGGAAAACTGATTGAATCCACCAGTGGTTGTATGTGGTTACTCAATCACGACAATAATCAGCTAGAGACTATTTCAGAGTTTGGTAATGTCTGCTGTTCCCAAGAAACCCTGGAGTTGGGCGAGGGTATAATTGGCACAATTGTCATGAAGGGCAGAGGAGAAATTATTGACGATTTTTCTGGCGAACCTGGCTTTGTCGATAGGCACCCAACTGTGAGTTCTCTAATTTGTGTACCGCTACATACAAAAGAGCAGGTAATTGGAGCGATCGCTCTTTTCAGTGAAAGCAGCATCACTTATTCTGCCGGAGAATTGAAACTACTGAATATGTTAGCAGTACAAGCTTCGGCAGTGATTGAAAAAGCGATGACGTCCGCAGATGAGTTCCAGGAAAATCGTCGAAATTACTTAATCTTTCAGTTAACCAATCAGATCCATCAGTCACTAAACATCGATAAAATTCTAGAAACTGTGGTAAGTGAACTCCGCAACTTTCTCCAGATCGATCGCTGCTTGTTTGGTTGGCAGCGTCCTGCCTTATTATGTATCAATACAGCTTGTCCGATAAACCTCAACGGCAGCAAGGCCGATCGAAGTAATTGGGAAGTGGTGCATGAAGCTAGAACCCCAGAGTTGTCGAGTTCGATCGGTTACTACTATAGCGCAGAAATTGATGTTTTTATCAGTAAGCTCCTGGATAAGGGAATTATCAAGGTGGATGAAGTAAAAACTTACATCGAGCCAGAAATGGGCAAGTTTTTCCAGGCGCAGGACTTGAGTTCGGTAGTCGCATTCCCAATAAAAACCCGCTCCGGGGCAATAGGTGTATTGATTTGTGCTAACAGTCGAGAACCTAGAACCTGGAGCGGTCAAGAAGTGGTACTGTTGCAGTTAGTTGTCAATCAATTAGCGATCGCTCTAGAACAGGCCGAATTATACGAGCAAACACGTACTGCTGCCCTTGTCGCCCAAGACCAAGCCGAGCAACTACAGCAAACCCTGCACGAACTGCGACAAACCCAGACGCAACTGATTCAGAGCGAGAAAATGTCCAGCTTGGGGCAAATGGTAGCGGGAATCGCCCACGAAATTAACAACCCAGTTAATTTCATCAACGGCAATCTTACCCATACCCTGCAATACACTCAAGATTTACTTAAACTGGTGGCAGCCTACCAAAACTATTATAGCGATCCAGTACCAGAAATTCAAGATTTGATCGAAGAAATAGATCTTGATTTCTTGATAGAAGACCTTAACAAACTGCTAAAATCCATGCACATAGGCGTAGACCGCATCCGCAAGATCGTCCTGAGCTTGCGCAATTTTTCGCGCCTGGATGAGGCAGATATGAAGCCAGTTGATATTCATGAAGGCATCGAAAGCACCCTGCTTATCCTCCAAAACAAGATTAAAAATAGCAGTTATCACTCAGGCATTCAATTAATCAAAGAGTACGGAAAATTGCCCTTGGTAGAATGCTACGCCAGCCAGATTAATCAGGTGTTTATGAATATTATCGCCAATGCGATCGATGCCCTAGAAAATCACAAAGAACCCCGGATTGTAACCATTCGCACTCAATTAGTGGATGGTAAGCTAAGGAATTTCGACACACCCCAGCAAGCGACAGCCTACCTAGATTCAACCGTCACTGACGATAGCCAGCATCTTCGCCACGTTGTAATTTTAATTAGTGACAACGGCCCTGGCATCAAACAAGACGTGCTACATCGCTTGTTCGATCCCTTCTTCACCACCAAACCAGTTGGTAAAGGTACTGGGCTAGGGCTGTCGATTAGTCATCAGATAGTGGAGAAGCATGGCGGGGTTCTCAGGTGTATATCCCAACCTGGATTGGGAGCAGCATTCTGGATTCAAATTCCGGTGACGCCGCAGTTAGCTGGCAAGCCTGTAGCTAAAAGCATCCCAGCATGAAGGAGGAGAGTGGGGAGTGTCACGTATGCCCAACCTTGAACAGTGGGTTGAAAATAAATTCCAAGGATGGTCTGAAATTATGGAAGCAGCAATTAACTGGAGTTTAGACTAGCATTGACGGTAGCACCATGCCCAGATTCCTTACGGTGTATAACCATGCATGACGAAACCATCGCCAAAATTCGCCAACTGCCAGATTTTCTTGTCCAAGAAGTAAATGATTTTGTAGACTTTTTACTAATAAAACACAGGAACTCGTCTGGTTCAGAAACGTTATGTCGTAGCGCTGCATCATCGACGCAGTTCGCTGAGTCATTGGAAATTGCTGAATCAGACTTCTCTAGCTATTTGTCCAATCTAGAAGATTATGAGGAGCTTTTGGCTCGTGGGGAGATCCAGTGGTGATGTTGACGCGGGGATTGGTTTGTCTATATTCTCAGATAGTTCTCACGACTGATGTAGAGTGAATAATTTAGACACTCTATTTATTTCGCCTTTCCTTAATCTTATCTGCTGGCGATCGCACCCGCAAGCAGATAAGTTTTCAGATTGCTTTATCTGGATTTTTTAGGTAAAAAGCTCAGGGATTACCTGGAATCCGATCGATTTGGGCGTAGCCGCTGAAAATGAGCATTTTACCCTGAGTTTCCAAACGGTTGATCCGCATCACCACACCATCAAGATCGAAGCGATCGAGATCGACCATATTATCCAAAATTTGAGCCAGTGCTGCTGTCAAAGTTTCAGAAATATCCCTTAACGACTCAGGTACAGCGTCCGGTTTAAATTTGGGATCTTTAAACAAAATCCGACGCCTGCGCTCAACCGCTAGGGTTGCCGTCATACTGATGGGTACGATACCTGGATTAGGTAGCTCCGCATTGGCAGAAATTTGCAGTTGGTTATTTGGCAGTAGCTGTACTTGCACATCTGTAAAGGAAACTGGCTCACCACCTGAAAGCGCCGTCAATTCTGGTGTAGTAAGATTTTGGAGGCGTTTTTTCACCAGATCTGCATTGAAGGATAAGTTAATATCTGATTCTGAAAGCATTACCTGAGCTACTGCTTGAGTAGGTTGCTTGAGGCTGAGCTGACCCTTCAAAACCGAGCCAAAGTCAAGCGAGACGGCATCTGTCTCAAATGACATCTCCTCAACCCCAAAATCCCGGCGAATCACTAACTTACGACCGTTCATTTTGAAGCTGTCAATGCTCCCTTGCAGTAACTTGCTAGAGGGATAGCAGCGTATGGCAACATCCACCGACTCGCTCTGGGTAAAGAGGTGGCGAATAGTCTTACTAGCAACTGTATTGAGGATACGCTCTCCCCAATCCGTGCCTTGACCGTCTTTAGAACCTGTGAGGCCACCAAACATACTTTTGTTGCGTCCTTTCGCGTTCTTAATACTTTTTAACAAAAATATGTAGAACTTAGCAATCAAGCTGTAGGCGCATAATGGGTGGAAATGCTTTACTGATGCGGGTTAGGGACAATAAAATAGCTTGATGATAAAATTTTCTGAACTATAGGATTAGTTACATAGAATGCCACTTTATGCCATTAGGAAGATGCAGGTTATGTCTGAAACTTTGGTGCAAGGTGAAACGATCGCTGCCATTGCTACTGCTATTGTACCAGAACAGGGTAGTGTGGGGATAGTGCGGGTGTCAGGTAAAGACGCTCTGGCGATCGCCCGCACCATATTTCATGCCCCAGGACAACAATCTTGGGAAAGCCATCGGATTCTCTACGGCTATGTCCGTCATCCACAGACAGGGCAAATAGTAGATGAGGCACTGTTGCTAATTATGCAAACACCTCGCTCCTATACCCGTGAAGATGTTGTCGAGTTCCACTGTCATGGTGGGATTATGCCCGTGCAGCAGGTGTTACAGCTATGCCTAGAGTCAGGAGCTAGACTAGCAACAGCAGGAGAGTTTACCCTGCGAGCATTTCTCAACGGGCGTCTAGACTTAACACAGGCAGAAAGTATTGCTGAGTTGGTAGGGGCACGCTCTCCAGCAGCATCCCAACTTGCCCTAGCAGGTTTACAGGGCAAGTTAGCCGCGCCGATTCGGCAGTTACGCGCCACCGCTTTAGATATACTGGCAGAAATTGAAGCCCGGATTGATTTTGAAGAAGATTTACCACCTTTGGACGAGGATGCGGTAAAACAGCAAATCCAGCAACTACTAAAAGAAGTAAATCATATTTTATCAACAGCCGATCGAGGGGAGCTATTGCGTAGCGGTTTGAAAGTGGCAATAGTGGGGCGTCCCAATGTGGGTAAATCCAGTTTGTTGAATGCTTGGAGTCGGAGCGATCGCGCCATTGTTACCGAGCTGCCTGGTACTACCCGCGACGTTGTAGAATCACAACTGGTGGTTAAGGGCATTCCGGTACAAGTGCTGGATACAGCGGGTATCAGAGAAACTGCTGATGTAGTTGAGAAAATTGGGGTAGCGCGATCGCGGGCGGCGGCTGAGGCGGCTGACTTGGTGCTGCTTACCATAGACGCCCAAGCAGGTTGGACAGAGGGCGATAGGGAAATTTACCAACAGGTGCAACACCGCCCTGTAATTTTATTGATTAACAAAATAGATTTGGTAGCAGCAAATCATCAATTCCCCCTGCCAAATACGATTTACCAAGCTGTCCGCACTGCTGCCGCCCACAACCAAGGCATTGACGCCCTGGAAGATGCTATTCTGGACGCCGTACACCAAAACCACCTACAGGCGTCTAACCTGGATATTGCTATTAACCAAAGGCAAGCTGCGGCTTTGACCAGGGCTAAAATATCTTTAGAGCAGGTACAAGCCACTATTGCCAATAATCTACCTTTAGACTTCTGGACAATAGATCTCCGGGGTGCTATTCAAGCTTTAGGAGAAATTACTGGAGAAGATGTTACCGAATCAGTGTTAGATAGAATTTTTAGTCGGTTTTGTATTGGTAAATAGGGATTAGGAATGAATGTTTGGCGCTCTTTTATTGCTTCTGGCATCACTTTATTACTCAGCAGTTGTGCGGGCGATCGATCAACTGCCCATATAGGTAAGCAAGTAGAAGGCGATGTAGTTTTAATTTCCTACGAAGACGAGCCGGGAAATGCTAGCGGATTTTTCATCTCTGGGGCAGAAAAAGCCTGCACCATACTCACTGTGCGTCATGTTCTGCCTGCAAGTGGTAATTTAAAGCTGCAAACCTCTGACCAAAAAGTTTGGCAAGCTACTAATATCCAACGGTTTCATAACCAGGATTTAGCCTTAGTGATGTTTAATCCGAGCCAAGATAATTGCCCATACAAAGCTGTAAAGTTCGGCAAGTCCGACGCAGTGAAAGTAGGAGATCCGATCGATATCTTTGGTTTTTCTTCAGCAGTAAGTAACAGTCGCCCCATGCCGCAGGTTTCCTCTGGTGAGGTGACGGCGATGGCAAGTTTACCAGACGGTTATGCCATTTCCTACCAAACTACAGCATCTGAGGGTATGGTTGGGGGACCAGTAGCGAATGCAGTGGGCGAAGTAATAGCAGTTAATGGTCTTGACGATGTAGCAATGGTGCGACTAACCGGACTCAAAGGCGGAAAGCTACCGCCAGAACAACAACTGACTAAAGAAACTGCCAATTCAGGTACTTTCAAGTGGGGCATCCCAATCGATATTTATCGAGCAAGTGTTGACAAAAATCATCCTGACGGTGTTGCTAACTCTATTACACCCAAAACGGCAGAAGAGTGGGTAAAGCTCGGCAATGACTTATATGTTTCCAAACGCTTACAAGAAGCTATAAATGCTGATGATAAAGCCCTAGAAATTAAGCCCGATTATGTCATAGCATTGCTTTACAAAGGCGCTATACAGCTAGAGTTGAAAAAGTACCAAGAAGCTGTTGTTTCTTATGACAAAGCGGTTGCTATAAAGCCGGAATCTGTAGTAGCTTGGTCTAATCGAGGTTTAGCACTAGATAGTTTGTCACAATACGAAGATGCTCTAGCATCTTTTGACAAAGCAATTAAACTGAAGCCAGATTCCCCAGAAGTTTGGACTGGGCGCGGCTATGCTCTAGAAGGGTTGAAACGATATGAAGATGCTCTAGCTTCTTTTGACAAAGCGCTGCAATTCCAGCCAGACTACCCAGAAGCTTGGAATAACCGAGGATCTGCCTTAGATAAGTTAAAACAGTACTACGAAGCGCTAATTTCGTTTGACAAAGCAATTCAACTCCAGCCCACAAACTCAGAAGTGTGGGCTAACCGAGGCTTGGCGCTAGATCATTTGCAACGAGATACAGAAGCTGTTTCCTCTTATGACAAAGCAATTGAACTACAACCAGACTACCCGAAAGCTTGGTATGGTCGCGGCAATGCGCTGTTTAACTTTAAATTATACAAAGACGCTTTAGCCTCTTATGACAAAGCAATTCAATTCAACCAAAACTATGCTGAAGCCTGGTATGGTAGAGGCAATACCCTATTTAATTTGCAACAGTATCAAGTTGCTATTGACTCTTATGATAAGGCAATTAAATTCCAGCCAGACTATGATGAAGCTTGGAGTAGCCGAGGTGCAGCATTAGTGGCATTGAATCAGTACAAAGAGGCTCTAGCTTCTTATGATAAAGCGATCGCTCTCAATGGCGGCGACTCAGAATATTGGAACAACCGAGGCTTGGTATTAGAGCAAATGCACCAGTACCAGGATGCGATCGAATCATACCATTCGGCAATTAAATTGAACCCTAACAACCAAATAGCCATGTATAGCAGCAAGCGATTACATATGCAGTTAGAACATTAACAGGACTTACGCACTGCCTCTATATATAGCGGGTTCGTAGGGGCAACCATAGGGTAAGGGTAAGGGACTGGGATTGGGTGAATTCTTAACCTACCCAGTCCCTTTCCCTCTCCCTCAAAACCATGACAAATCCTGACATGGACGCAAGTCGAGCAGTTTTACTTACGGTTCGAGCGTAGTCTTTCCATACTTTTCGACTAACTTCTTGTTTTTATGACTCCTGCTGACATTTCTTCTAAAACCTGTGATAGCGTTGTAGGTTGGGTTGAGGAACGAAACCCAACATTAAGGTTTGAAAGCCTTGAGTTTCCCTCTGTTCAAGCGGAGAGCCAATTGATTAATAAAATTTATCAGACTAAGTACGGGAGAGCCAAAAATGTCCGATTTTCAACAATCTAAGGAAAAGCTAGTTGTAGTAAATATTAAAATTACTAGAAGCCAAAGAAACTGGTTAGCGGAAACTGCGAGTCAAGCTAGAGAGAACAATTTAGAGGCAGTGCCTCCGGGTGAACGTGTTTATCCCCAGCACTTGATTAGCGTAGCAATTGAGTTGTTACAAGCTTCTAATGTAGATTGGTCGCAAGTTCGGAATATTGAGGAACTGAGAAAACAGCTAAACTTATAAGGTATTAGACTATAAGATTATAATCATAATAAATCTTTAAAGAATTAACGGTACAAACTATCGGTATTTTAAAATATATTAATGATAAAAATATTATCCCTTATAGATATAGCCTTCCCCAAGAGACAATTTCAATTCAGCATAAACAAAGCGATCGAAGCATTTTTAAAGATTTGGTTGATATACCAATAAGTGCTTTGTATTCCTATTACAGCGAAAAAAATTGTTTTTACATCCAAATTGGTGGCTATGGATTTTATCATTTAGAAAAAGATATTTTAAATTTGGGAACTTCTCAATTCAATTGTCAAATGAAATTGAGACTAAGAGCGAAAACAATACATAGCGATCGCATCTATAATTATGGTTTTTACGCAGTATTAAAACCAGCTAGTTTACCTGAGATGTCTATTTATGATATTGAAGAAGAGGTAGGCCAATTGTTCCCACCATTACATCCTTAATTATCTTACCACAAAGGTAATGAAAGCTGAACAAATTTAGGCTCATCATCATTTTGAATTTTATAAGAAAATGCTTTAGCTCTAACTGATTCAATGTCTTGTAGAGAACTTGCTTGTGTGATGGATTCCCTAACAGAATCTAGTCTAAGAATTGATTCGCCAATAGCTTTAGCTAGAAGCGGAGGAACTGCATTTCCAATCTGTCTCCACTGCTGAGTTAAACTTCCGTGAAAAATGTAATTAGGTGGGAAGGATTGAATAGCTGCTGCTTCTCTAGCCGTTAAATAACGGTCTTCCGTTGGATGGTAGTAAGTCGTTCGGTTAGTATTAATAGTGTTGCCAGAACTATTTCTATCTAATCTTTTGAGTTTTGCCTCTCGAAATCTTTGTTCTTGAATGCTTGTCCAGTCAACGTC
>CASBRB010000229.1 GCA_949127975.1 Oscillatoriales cyanobacterium PMM_0019
AGCTGGTTAAAACTACTAGATTATATGCAGCCCAGCCGATATCCTGCCTTGGAGCAGGCAATTAACAGACATCCTTTAATCGTAAGACCCCAGAGCAACCTCCTAGATGTCCTGGCTTTAATGAGCCATAGAACCGACAGCACCAGCACTAGCACCAAAAAAGCCAGCGGCGCTTTGGTGATGGAGGGATGCGCTTTGCAACAGCCAAGGAAACTGCTCGTACCCCATCCCTCTTGGTAATCAGGAATGAATACACCCTATTTATTAAAAGAACCACCTGTCATCCTCGTCGTAGACGATGACAAGATGACCCGGCAACTATTGCGCCGAGCAATGGAAAAGGAAGGTTACCAGGTGGTAGAAGCCAGCAATGGAGAAGAGTGTTTGGCGGCTTACCCCCGCGTAAAACCGCATATTATTTTGCTTGATGGCGTAATGCCAGTGATGGATGGCTTTAATTGCTGTACCCGTTTGCAAGCGCTGCCAGGGGGCGATCGCACGCCAGTGTTAATGATTACAGGACTAGAGGACAAACTCTCAGTCGATCGGGCTTTTGAAGCTGGAGCTAGCGATTATGTTACTAAGCCAATTCACTGGCCAGTACTTCTCCAGCGCGTGCGACGTTTGCTCAAACAAATATCACTGATGGAACAACTAGAAATTGCCAACAAGGAATTGCAGCAACTAGCGACATCTGATGCTTTAACAAACATTGCCAACCGACGCCGATTTGATGAATATTTTGACCTAGAGTGGCGACGGATGGCAAGAGAAGTATTGCCCCTGTCTCTGATTCTATGCGACATTGACTTTTTCAAAGCCTATAACGATACTTATGGTCATTTAGCGGGAGACTTTTGTTTGCAACAGGTTGCTAATGCGATCGGCCATACCGCTAACCGACCAGGGGATTTATTAGCTCGTTACGGGGGCGAAGAATTTGCTGTGGTTTTGCCTTATACCCCCAGTACAGGTGCCCTGGAACTAGCAGAGAAAATTCGTCAGAATATTATAGGATTGAAGATTGAGCATAGAGGCAGCCAGATTAGCCCCTATGTCACTATCAGTTTAGGCGTATCCAGCACGTTTCCTCACACTAAAATGCCACCTTCAACACTGATTGCGGCAGCTGATATAGCTCTGTATCAGGCAAAAGCTCAAGGACGCGATCGGGCAATTTTGAACCCATTTGAAGATTAGTTGTCACCGATCAACCTTCTAAAGTAACGAAGCTGACTCATAAAGACGTCTCACAATCGATTTAATTTTAGTACCATACCCCAAATCTGCTGACCAACGACCGCTGAGTTGCTCGACTAGAGGTGCAATGCCCCGCGTCACAAAGCGAAATCGGGGATCGACTAATTCCTGCACTATTGGCTCCTGAGAAGCGTAGGCTTTTAGGTGTTGAATTTGAGCCCGAACGCCGATTCTAGCACTGGGAAACGTTCCGCTCTCAGTTTCGCCACCGATCGAGCCTAAGCCAGCAAAATTATTTTGACTGATTTTAACATCACCTCCAAAGCGCAGAAAGCCAGTTTCTAAACACATTTGGCCGAAGGCAATATCATAGTTAACGCCCTCAATAGTAGCTTCTTCTCGGTACAGCTTGGGTAAGTCAGGAAACTGAGACAGTGCATTCTCGTTATTAGCTTTGAGAAACATCATTAGCTGTACCTCGGAGGTATTGCCACGTCCCATGAGTTGGTCTATGTCACCAGCGCAGATTTGTAAAATTGAGCGCAAAATTACGGTTTGGGTGGCACTATCCCAACTTACAGAAACATTAAAGTCTCGCAGTTCAATAGCTTTTACATACACTACACCTCGGTAGGAAACGCGACGGATATTGGTGGCATTACTCAATTTAACTCCCAGTCGATCTACTAGATCGATCGGGATGTAGGCGTTGTTATTAATCAGGAGACCTTTTTCTCCGTAAACCTGGTTGTTAATACTAATATTAATCGGGCTATAAGTGGTTTCCGGGGTCGTGCCACCACCCGTGCTACCTCCTGTGCTACCTCCCGTACCACCACCTTGGAGCCAAGATGCTATTGCGTCTGCTATTCCCAGTGCCATATCACGGCGTCGAGTCTGAATTAACTGCCGATCGTCTGGATTGGTGAGAAACCCAACTTCCAGTACCATTGAGGAAATAATGATATCGCGACAGAAAGCTAGACGTCCCACACTGGTAGTTGTGTCTGGCTTGGCACCCCGCGTCGGCAGTTGGGGAACACGACGCAGCAAGGCAAGCAGAATTTGTTCGGCTTGAGTTTTGCGCTCTGGGTTGTTGGTAATGTAATAGATAGTGGCACCACGAACATCTGGGTTGCCGTAGGCATCGGCACGGATTTGGATGGCGGTGTCACCGTTACGAGCGCGGCTATTGATCCAGTTAATTGTCTGCGGTAAAGTCAGGTCATCGGGTACAGAAAAAACTTCAATACTGCGCGATCGCACTTCCGGTACTATCTGATCCCGCAGCAGGATCATTTCCTGTGCTTCCGTCGTACCCCCCGCCACTATCCCTGAGTCGCTACCGTTGACTTCAGAACTACCATGCCCAGCTGCAATAAATATCCGTCCCATCTCAGAGCTTTCCTTGTGCTATAAGTTGTTGGTTGTTGGTTGTTAGTATCACATTCATTACTGTAGCACTGCCTCTACATATAGCGGTTCGTAGGGGCAATCCCCTTTTAATCAAAATGCGATCGCACTAAGCAAATCTAAAATCTAAAATACTTGCCTGCCTGACCATCAATTAGTTTGTAACATAATTTGTCTAATTTCTTTGAGGATACGCATTATATCATATAACTGATTACGGCGGGGAATTAGCAGAGAGAAAACATTTGATAAGTCATATTCTGGGGTGGACTGAATCAATAGTTTAATAAACTGAAATTCATCGCCATTGGTAATTAGTCCATAAACCGGACATTCGGGATTAGGATTGGCTAACATATAGGTTAGTGCTTGGGGGAGCGCGATCGAAAATGTAATAGTTGCTTTGGATTCAACCACTAATACCCAGAGTTGTTGAATAATCAATATGTCAATGCGACCTCTTAAAATTTCATCTTTATCTTCTACAACCACTTCTACTTCTGGTTCAGTCGTCACAAAAAAAGGTTCATCGTATAAACCAGCAAGAGTTAACAAAGGGGAAATTAGCAATTGATTAATTGTGCCTTCTGCCAGATAACCGCGTTTTCGATGCCGATAAAATCTGGTTTTAATTTGGTTTAAAATAGCAATTTCGGACTCAGTAAGTTGGGGTAAATCTTGCTGCCATTCTGGAAAAAAAAGTTCATTGTCTGTAGGGCGCAGGTTAAATGTTTCTTCTAGGTCATCAAGAGTTTTAATAGTTTTGGAAATGGGGCGGGTTTGAACCATGTTTTATTTTCCTAGAGAACTGGACTAAAAGCTTGGCTATTTATATAATTATATCTGCTCCAGGCAGAACCCAGGTATAAAAACAACTCCAAGCCGCAAGACCAAAACGGCGCGAAAAACTCTTACAGTACTGTAGCACTGCCCCTATATATAGCGGTTCGTAGGGCAATCCCCCTGTGGTTGCCCCTATATATAGCGGTTCGTAGGGGCAATCCCCTGTGGTTGCCCCTATATATAGCGATTCGTAGGGGCAATCCCCCTGTGGTTGCCCCTATATATGCTAGCCCTGCAATCGGTGTTCTTTCTCGTTCCCAGGCTCTGCCTGGGAATGCTGGAAAGGAGGCAGAGCCGACACCACTCGGGAACACCACTGCGGGAGCAATCGGTGTTCAAACTCATTCCCTCCTTTAGCGATGGAACGAGAAGAAAGGTTACGAGAGTCACCTTGACAGGGCTAACAGAGCTAGGTTCTATAAAGCCACATAGAGCCTACCATCACCACCAGCGCGTCGAACGCATGCAAAATTAGATCGGGTAATAAATTCAGATTTGGACGACCGCCAAATGAGAAGAAAAGCCAGAACGATGCCACTGTGTAGAGCGTAAAAATTGTATCAGGGTAAGCGCAAGAAAAAGAGTGACAAGATGTGCTAAAGGGGGAGCCTTAATTTTGGCAATTTCGCTGAAAGAGTGCTATCTTTGGGTAGCGAACGACGAGAGTTGTCGCGCTTGCCTTGCGCTATCGCGCCCAAAAATTACGCACCATTCGTCCAGGAGGTATAATGTAAAAAAGTAGAAAGCCTTAACCATGATTGGTACTAATATTTACATCAGTCAAGAAACTCAAGAATGTCTAATTAAAGCAGCCGCTTTACAACAAATGTCTGTTGAAAAACTAGCTTCTTATATATTGAGGGAAAGTCTCCAAAATAAGTTTGGGGAAATTAGCAATTCAAGGTCAATTCAAAGCCAATTCGCCGTTAATCCTCTGAGGGAAATGCAACCCTATGCTTATTTAGCAGATCCTAATGAACCAGTGATTTCTCCTGATGATTGGGAAATGAATCAGAATGAGGTGAATGATTTGTGATCGTTCTTGATACTCATATTTGGGTTTGGTGGAATCACAATGATTCCCGGTTGACCCCTACCCACCATGAGGCAATAAATCGGGAAAGACCTCATGGTTTAGGTATTTGCTCCATAAGTTTGTTAGAGATTAGCAGACTTGTTACCCAAAATAAGCTAATTCTTCCCTGTCCGGTTCAAGAATGGTTTAATATTGCTTTGACACAAGAGGGGGTACTTCTTCTGTCAATCACTCGCCAAATTGCCATTGATTGCTACTCACTACCAGGCAATTTTCATAAAGAACCAGCCGATAGACTTATCGTTTCCACAGCAAGAATGTATGATGTTTTTTTGGTGAGTGTAGATGAAAAAATCCTGGCCTATTCTTATGTAAAAAGGATTTTACCCTGATGTGGAGCGTGATTTTCAGGTAAATAGCCATAGTTTGTCGCTAAAATTCTCGCCATAGCGATCGAGCGAAGAGCGATCGCACTATGAAGTTGGATTTCGTTCCTCAACCCTACAAGAGAAGAGCGATCGCACTATGAAGTTGGGTTTCGTTCCTCAACCCAACCTACAAAAGAAGAGCGATCGCACTCCCGCTTAGGGCTGCAACCAGAATCCTCATCAATTGTTCTAAATCAGTTGGTACTCGATACAGGGTTAATTCTTGGGTGACTATTTTGCTCTGACGATGCAGGACTCCAAACTGCCAAATCGTACCTGTTGAAACTGCTCCAACTAAAGAAGGCTGTTGCTCTACTGATGTTGATTTTTCCCACTGATCGAGCGCAATCAGTTCAACTGCCATCTGGGTGAAGCCATTGGTCAAATCCTCCTGCTTTGCTTCCACTACTAACAGGTTATTTTTTGTTCTGAGCAAATAATCTAACTCGCCTTGAAGCCGATCGCTCACTTTTAATATATACTCAATCCGCAACTGCGCTCGCGTGTAATGAATTAAATCTTCCATTAACGGTGCAATTAGCATTTCTCGACGGGATTGCTCGTTGGTGAAATCTATATAAGGTAGCACTTCTTCAATGCGCGATCGCCGATCGAGCGATCGATCTAACTCACCCTGATATTGAGGTAAATCGAGTAGGGTACGTTCCAGTGAATAGCCATATTCCGCCAACATTTCATCAGTTGGAGCCTTCATTTTAGCAATTTCACTGAAAGAGTAAGTACGATTGGGGTCAAGTAGAGGCATAGAATTAAAAATATGTATTGCTCTTTTGATTATGGTAGAGAATTGGTGGACAATGCCCACCTAGCCCTGTCAAGGTGTTATTTCTCGTTCCCAGGCAGAGCCTGGGAATGCTGGAAAGGAGGCTCTGCCTCCCAATTTCACGCACTAGCCTGATACTTCCAGGACTTACGCAGACTGGGCATATATAGGGGCAACGATCGGCTCTTGATTGCCCCTACCAACCGCTATATGTAGAGGCAGTGCGTAAGTCCTGTCTTATCTTAGGCTGCTCTCAAAGGTTTCGTTCCTAGGCTCCGCCTGGGAACGAGAAAGCAACGAGAAAACTCTCTTCCAATGGTAATGTTGGGTTTCGCTATCGCTCAACCCAACCTACAATAACTACAATAACTAGGAACGCGAAAGCAACGAGAAAACTCTCTTCCAATGGTAATGTTGGGTTTCGCTATCGCTCAACCCAACCTACAATAACTAGGAACGCGAAAGCAACGAGAAAGCACGCAAGCGTGCCAACTGGGGCGGCGAATTCTGGCTAATCCACTACTGCTTGGCGTTGCGCTCAAAGTCGGTAAACGACTGAATATCTCTAAAGTCAATCATGGAGTTACGGTTAATTTAATGTTGTACTATATCCATATATTCTTCCAGTAGGGGCAACCACGGGGGTAGGGGGTGCCCCTACCATGAACCTAGGGGCAACCACGGGGGTAGGGGGTGCCCCTACAATTAATATCTTATGGTATCACTGCGGCGATCGCTTTCTCCAATACTTGTAACCCCTTATCTATCTCCTCGGCAGAAACAATCAGCGGCGGGACAAAGCGAATTACCTTGGGACCAGCGGGAACTAACAGTAAACCCTCAGCAATAGCCGCCTTAACAATATCAGTTGAGGTAACTTGGGTGTCTGCTTTCAACTCCATGCCGTTGATTAAACCCCAGCCACGCACTTCGGCAATCAAATCGGGATACTTAGAAGCAAGACCTCTTAACCCTGTCCGCAATTGTTCGCCTCGTTGCTGTACATTTGCCAGCAGGTTTTCCCGTTCCAAAGTCTGACAAACACTCAGGGCAGCGGCACAGGCAAAAGGATTACCGCCAAACGTGCTAGCATGATCCCCCGGCTTGAAGACATCGCAGAACTGCTTGCACATCGTAGCACCGATGGGGATGCCACCACCCAATCCTTTAGCACTGGTGAAAATATCCGGCTCAATTCCCAGATTCTCGTACCCCCAAAAGTGCCCTGTGCGCCCCATGCCCACCTGCACTTCATCCAGAATCAACAGAATACCTTTCTCAGTACAAATCTCCCGAATCCGCTGGAAGTATTCCACATTTCCTGGGCGGACGCCACCTTCACCCTGTAAAGCTTCTAGGAGAATTGCAGCTACCTGGCTCTCTTGAGCGTCTAGTCGAGTTATTGTTTCTTCCAATGCCTGAATATCGTTGTAAGGCACATACTCAAACCCCGGCATCAAAGGATCGAAATTCTGCTGGTACTTCGGTTGCCCGGTAGCTGTAATTGTCGCTAATGTCCGCCCGTGGAAACTAGCGTGTGCTGTCAAAATTACTGGGTTCTTGATGTTTAACACTGTGTGGGCGTACTTTCGAGCTAGTTTAATTGCCCCTTCGTTGGCTTCCGCCCCAGAGTTACAGAAAAACACCCTATCGGCACAGGAATGTTCTATCAGCCATTTCGCTAACTCTCCCTGCAAGGGGATGTAATACAAGTTAGAAACATGGTGTAGCTTTTTGATTTGGCGCGTTACCGCTTCTATCAGGGCGGGGTGGGCGTGTCCTAGAGTACAAGTGGCAATTCCCGCCACAAAATCCAAATATTCTCGCCCTTGGGTATCCCAAACGCGGCAACCTTCACCTCGCTCTAGGGCAAGGGGAAAGCGCCCGTAGGTTGCCATTACACTGTCGTCAAAGCGATCTTGGCTAAACTCGCTGTTATGAACTGGTGCTGACTTTAGTGGTATGGAAGGATTCTCAATGAGAGTTTCTATGCTCACTTGTGGCTGCTCCTGATTAATTTGTTATTATCGATCGCATCTTAGTTTCAAAAATCATAGCTTGATATTCTTAGCTTATTGGTGGTTATTTTTACCAAAGAACAATTATAGTCGCGCCAGAGGTGACCGAAATTGGTGTACTCGACGCTAGAAAAAAAATACCGACGCATCCAAAAAGAGCTGATTGCAGGCGCTCTAGCTCTCGGCTGTGTTTTCTTGATGGGCACTCTATGGTATAGGCTGATCGAGGGGTGGGGTTGGATAGACGCCGTTTACATGACGGCGATCACCCTGTCTACCGTTGGGTTTGGAGAAATTCATCACCTAGGCGATCGCGGCCGGATGTTTACTATCTCCCTAATTTTCATGGGAGTAGTGAGCATCGGCTATATTGCCAATCGATTTACAGAAGCCCTAATTCAAGGTTATTTTCAAGAAGGAAGACTCCTGCGACAACAGCGACGCTTAATGGACTCGTTAACTCGACATTATATCATTTGTGGATTTGGACGCACAGGGCGTCAGGTCGCCTTGGAATTTGAGGCCGAAGGCATATCTTTTCTCACCCTAGACTCTGACTTGGAGCAGGTACAGACAGCCCAGGCTGAGGGTTACATCGCTGTGCAAGGTGATGCTACTCTAGATGAAACTTTGCTGAAGGTGGGGATCGATCGAGCTATTTGTTTAGTAGCGGCCCTACCCTCTGATGCCGAAAATCTCTACACCGTGCTGTCTGCGAAAACTCTCAACCCTCAAATCCGAGCGATCGCTCGTGCTAGTAACGAAGAAGCCTTAAAAAAGCTACGGCGGGCGGGTGCAGATGCTGTTGTCTCTCCCTACATCACTGGTGGTAGACGCATGGCGGCTGCCGCACTCAGACCTCAAGTGATGGATTTTGTGGATGGGATTCTCACTGGAACCGATCGGGCTTTCTATATGGAAGAATTCTTGATCGATCCCCAAAGCTGTCCCGTTGTTGGGCAAAACTTGAGAGAAGCACGGTTGCGATCGCAATCCGGGGCACTGGTTCTAGCCATTCGCCGCGCTGATGGGAACCTGATTGGGGGACCGACGGGTGACACGCAATTATTACCAGGAGATTTACTTATCTGCATGGGCACGGCTGAGCAACTGCGCATACTAAACCGTATTTTAGAACCAAACCCTTCCCAATTTCCGCGACCACCTAAGCATACCTAATCTAACTTCAACGCATTGACTGGGACTTGATCCCAAGAATTAACAGTCCGCAAGCTAGCTACCCAGCCCTGTTCTTTTTGCTTATCGGACAAATTCTGCTGAAAAGATTCGTGGCAATCCTTTGCTAATTCCTCATCGCAAGAGGCAATACAAGAATATAGAAGTCCAGAAGGATCGATCTGTTCGTTTACCCAAATAATCATTTTTTTTCACTGGTAAGGCGGCAGATGCGCCAATCCTCTAAAATTACAGCTCCCATGCTTTCATAAAAAGTGCGAGCAGGCTGATTCCAATCCAAAACGCTCCACTCTAAGCGCCCACAACCCCGCGCCACAGCTAATTTTGATAAGTGGCTAAATAAAGCCTTACCTATTCCCTGACGTTGGTATTCTGGCAAAACAAATATATCTTCTAGATAAATACCTGGCTTAGTGAGAAAGGTGGAATATTTATAAAAAAAGACGGCGAATCCAACTACTTGCCCCTCATACTCTCCCACAATAGCCTCTGCATAAGGTCGATTGCCAAACAGATGTTCCTTGAGGGCTTCAGGATTACCAGTCACAGCATGGGAGAGTTTTTCGTACTCTGCCAATGCCTGAATTAATTGAATTGACACTCCCCGCTCGTCATAGACGGGGATTCTTGGTTCGCAGAGCGAACTTGCTCATACAGGATTTCTCCTGCAAAAGTAGCGGTTCCCTCTCCCCAAGCGTTTAATGGGTCATCCCACAAAGTTCCCGTATGCCCTACGGTACTCAATCCACGCCTTAATATGTTGATAGCAGCATTAAAATCTCGATCTAGTTCACATCCACAAGCACATTTATGGGTGCGAGTACTTAGAGATTTCTTGACAATGGTTCCACATTTTGAACATTCTTGCGACGTATAGTGAGGTGGCACAGCAATTGTTACTTTCCCCATTTTCTGCCCAAATCGTTCTACCCATTGTCGAAACTGATACCAACCAGCATCATTTATCGATTTAGCAAGGCAGTGGTTTTTAACTAAATTCCGTACCTTCAAGTCTTCATAGGCTACCAAATCGTTAGACTGGATTACGCAACGCGCCACTCTCTTGGCGTGTTCTTCACGTTGCCTACTTATTTTGAGGTGCTGTCTTGCTACTCGATTTCTAGCTTTGTGATAATTGCTAGACTGTGGCTGCTTATGAAGCTTCCTTTCTTTACTGTATTTTCGGGAAAGACGGCGTTGCAGCTTCTTTAACCTTTTCTCCCCTTCGCGATAAAACTTTGGATTTGGTTCTGCATACCCAGTCGAATCAGTGTAAAACGCTGCGAGTCCAACATCTAACCCAACAGCTCGATTTGTCGGTTCCGTTTCAACCTTGGGCGGTTCTATCTGAATCACAAATTGGCAATAATACCCATCGGCACGTTTGACTAAGCGAACTCGCTTAATCCGATCGATCTGGTAATAGTTCAGATCGTATGTGCCAATAAGTTTTAATTTACCAATACCTTTTTTGTCGGTAATGGTTATTGCTTTTCTGTTCTCAGATAACTTCCAGCCACTTGTTTTATATTCAACTGACCTGCCATGCTTCCTGAATTGGGGATAACCCAACCCACCCCTGGGGTGGGTAGCTTTGCAATTGTCAAAGAACCTCTTAATCGCAGACCAGGCTCGTTCCGCTGCTGCTTGACGCGCCATTGAGTTTAGCTCATCAGCAAATTTATATTCAGCGGCTAAGACTTTGCAGTATTTATTCAAGTCGTATTGACTAACGTTTTTACCGTCCATCCAGAGTCTAAGGCATTTATTTCTAATAAAAAGAGCAGTTCGTATCGCCTCTTCTATGGCGACGAACTGCTCTTTTTTGCCCTTGACTTTAAATTCTATGACGGTTGTTGACGACATAATCCTTCTGCTCGACTTATTCTATAGTAGGTCATTATCTATAGATTGTCAAGACTTACGGCAATTAAAATTGCCGTGTCGCTCTACATCCACCGCTTAAAAGACGGTGGTTTTGAGGCGAACCGTATTCTTTTAGATAATATCGGTACATCTTCTGGAGCGGCGGGACGCACTATTAACTCAGTAGTCATTGGTGATTTGTCCTTTGGCATTTGAATTAAATATTTTTAATCGCATTGCGGCGCAGAGGGTTACGCAGAGTTCGCAAAGGGGGCTGAGGGCTTGAGCCGCAGCTTTTCGTGAGCCCTCTCTCTCTCCCTTTTAGCTTAACCAACCTTTTAGGCGTCGGGCAACCTGAGGACGACGCAGTTTCCGCATGGCTTTGCTCTGAATCTGACGCACTCGCTCCCGGGAGAGGTTAAACAAGCCGCCTACTTCTTCTAAGGTGTAGGGTTCGGTGCTGCTTAAACCATAGCGTAGAGATATAACATCTTTTTCCCGCTCTGTCAAGACTTCGCTCAACACTTCTTCAATTTCCTGGCGCATCATGGTTTCGTTCATCTTAGACTCAGGAGACTGGTTATCTGTGTCTTCTAGCAAATCCACCAGTTCGGTTTCTTCTCCCTTGCCAACTCGATGGTTCAGAGAAAGCGATCGCCGTCGCAATTGTAACAGATGACGCAGATGCTCTGGGGTAATCTCCATTGATTCCGCCAGTTCTACTTCAGTTGGATTCCGTTGTAGTTGTTGCTTGAGAACGCGCTGGGCTTTTTTCAGTTTGTTCAGCTTCTCAACGATGTGGATGGGCAAGCGAATTGTACGGGCATCGTTGGCAATTGTGCGGGTGATAGCTTGACGAATCCACCAGTAGGCATAGGTGGAAAACTTATAACCTTTGTCGGGATCGAACTTTTCAGTGGCGCGGTTCAAACCTAGAGCGCCTTCCTGAATTAAATCTAAAAACGCAACACCCCGGTTCAAATAGCGCTTGGCAATAGAGACGACTAACCGCAGGTTCGAGCGAATCATCTTGCGTTTCGCCACCCGACCGCGATAAAGTTGATTATCCAGTTGCTTTTCTGTCAACTCCAAGCCTAAAGCTACTTCTGCTTTGGTTGGTTCGCGTCGCAGTTGACAGCGCAGGTCTTTTTGAATCTCGTCGATTTTCACCATGAATTGAACGTCATGGGCTAAGACAACTTCTTCTTCTGGCTTGAGGAGTGGATAGCGTGCCATCTCCTTGAAGAATGTGCCTACTGTGTCATCGGAGAGTGTTCTGCGGCGTGAGTCTACCCGCTCTATCCCTACTAATTCATCTGCTGAGGACCCCGACAATTCAACCTCAACAAGGCTTATGCCTGGTTCCTGTAAATCAGGCTCAGCCATATTGTAAAAAATTTTATTGTCTTCAGATTCCAGCAGGTTCATTTGGCTTAATTCAGAAATATTCATAAGTTTGCTCTAATTCAGGACAAGATAAAGTGAATTTGTAAGTCAGGTTGCTATATCTGCGTTGATAACAACATCAACCATAAACTGGAAAAACCTTGAGAGCGCTGAGTGACAAATCAGAACTTAAATTTTTTTAAGTATTGTCTGTTACGATTACAGGATCTCATATAATAAAGTAATTCCTCTCTACCAATGGTGAGAAAAAAAGACATCTTCCCTGCGTAGTAGTGTTGCTAGTAAATATGAAGTTTGATAGTCAAAACTTCAACCACTTGGCGGATGGCGGTATGCTACGGTGCCCGATCGCCATCTAAACTTATCCAGTTCCAGAATAACGTAAAATTAGCTAAAACTGGCGATCTAGGCATCGCGTGCAAGTCCCTCTCTGGTACAGGTCGGTTGTATGTCAAATTCTAAACAGTTTTCTGCTGTGATGGCTGAGCCTAAGGCATCTTATGATGCTAGTGCTCCTGGTGAGCGGTTTATAGAAGTGCTGGTTGATTTTCCAGGGGCACCGGAAACACAGAAATTGTATACCTATCGGTTGCCAGCAGATTTGACAGTGCAGCCAGGGGATATTTTGAGTGTGCCGTTTGGAGCGCAGCAGGTGGGATCAATTGCCATTCGTCTCCTATCTCAGTTGCCACCCGATTTAACATCTGAAAAAATTCGCTATATCGAGGATGTAGTTTGTTCTGGGTTTTTCCCCTTTTCCTATTGGGAGCTAATTGAGCGAGTAGCACAATATTATTACACGCCCCTAATGCAAGTGATTAAGGTCGCACTGCCGCCTGGGTTGTTGGCGCGATCGTCTCGTCGCATTCGCCTTAACGCAGACAAGAGTGGGGGTAGTACTAGCGCTGATGCCTTCCTTAGTCCGGCAGCCCGTCAAATTCTGGGACTATTAAGAGCGCAACCAGATGGGGACTACAGTTGGAAGCACCTCCAGGGCAAAGTGAGAAACGCTCACCAGGGACTAAGAGAGTTGTTACGCAGGCGTTGGGTGGAAAGTTACTTTGAAGCACCAAAACCAACACGACCAAAGCTGCAAAAAGCAGTTACGCTGGTGATTGACGCATTTCCCAGCGACCTCACTCCCCGCCAAAGGGAAGTTTTAGAAGTGCTGCGCCGTCGGGGTGGGGATTTGTGGCTGAGTGAGTTGTTACAAATTTGTAGCACCAGTTCCTCAACTCTCAAGGCATTGGAACAGAAAGGCTACATTACCATCGAACAGCGGGAAGTGTTGCGGAAAGATTATACACCATTGGTGGCAAGTGAGGAAGCCAAATCTTTAACCGATGCCCAGGCTCAAGCGTTGGCAACTATTACTCAGTTGTCTGGAACAGCAACTGTGCTGTTGCACGGCGTCACTGGCTCTGGAAAAACGGAGGTATATTTACAAGCGATCGCACCCGTCTTAGAATGCGGACAATCAGCCCTCGTCCTAGTGCCAGAAATTGGCTTAACTCCTCAGCTCACAGACAGATTTACTGCTCGTTTCGGTAACAAAGTTTGCGTCTATCACAGTGCCCTATCCGATGGCGAACGCTACGACACCTGGCGTCAAATGCTCACGGGCGAACCACAGGTGGTAATTGGTACTCGCTCAGCCGTGTTTGCCCCTCTGCCCAAGTTGGGCTTAATCTTTTTAGATGAAGAACACGACTCCAGCTTTAAACAAGAGCAAAAATCACCCACCTACCACGCTCGTACCGTTGCTACTTGGCGTTCCGAACTAGAAAACTGCCCACTTGTCTTAGGTTCCGCTACCCCCTCTCTAGAAACTTGGGTGAACATTAACCAGCAAGGGACAGCAGCACAGGAAAATTCCACTCATTACCTATCCCTGCCAGAACGTGTCTACTCGCGCCCCCTGCCGCCTGTAGAAGTGATAGATATGCGCCAAGAGTTGCGAGATGGCAATCGATCGATTTTCAGTCGCTCTCTTCAGGAATCCTTGCAGCAGCTACACGAACGCCAACAACAGGGAATTTTGTTTATCCACCGCCGAGGATATAGTACTTTTGTATCTTGTCGCAGTTGTGGTTATGTGATAGAATGTCCTAATTGTGATGTTTCTTTGGCATATCACCACAGCCAAGAGGGAGCAGTTGAGCTATTGCGGTGTCATTACTGTAATTTTGTGCGATCGCACCCTCAAAATTGCCCAGAATGCGGTTCCCCTTACTTAAAATTCTTTGGCAGTGGCACCCAACGCATAGAACAAGAAATAGCGCGGCAGTTCCCCCAGTTGAGTTGCATCCGGTTTGATAGCGATACTACCCGTACCAAAGGCGCTCACCGTAGCCTGCTGACGCGCTTTACTAATCGAGAAGCCGATTTATTAATTGGTACTCAAATGCTGACTAAAGGGCTGGATTTACCCCAGGTGACGGTAGTGGGCGTGGTGGCGGCAGATGGGCTGTTATATCTAGGCGACTACCGAGCATCAGAGAGAGCCTTTCAAACTCTAACTCAAGTTGCTGGGCGCTCTGGGCGTGGTAACGATCCTGGTAAAGTGATTATCCAAACTTACACCCCCGAACACGCTGTTATTCAAGCAGTGCGTCGTCACGAGTATCAATCTTTTATTGAGGCAGAATTACAACAACGTGCAGCACTCAACTATCCCCCTTATGGGCGTCTAATTTTGTATCGACTGAGCAGTGTAGATGAAAGAGCTGTTGAGGAAGCTGCCGAAATATTAGGAGCGGAATTACGCCAAACTGAGTCAGACGAAACTGTTAAATCCAGTTATGAGATCCTGGGACCAGCACCAGCTAATATTATGCGGATAGCTAATAAATATCGGTGGCAGATTTTGCTCAAGTTTCCCCCGGATGTTGCTGTAGAGTTACCGGATTTAGCTTATTTGCGTACACTATGCCCAGATTCAGTAAGTTTAACGATTGATGTAGATCCGTTGAATTTGAGCTGATAGGAGCGCTCTTAATTGCGATAAACATTACGTCTATGACCAACATGAAATACAGTTACGACTTGTTGCCGATCGTCAATGTCATAGAGTACCCGGTAACTCCCGACGCGAATGCGCCACCCTTCGCGATTAGTTAATTTAATACAGCCCTGAGGTCTAGGAATTTCGGCAAGCTCAAAAATAGCCTGACGGACTTGTGTATAAGCCTCAACAGGCAGTAGAGCCAATTCTTTTTGAGCGCGTCGCACAATTAAGAGAGTATAACTCATCAATGCTCCTGCTCAATTTCAGCTACTGCCTGCTCGAAGGGAATAGCTTCATCGCCAGATTCCTTAGCATCATCATAAGCACGTATGGATGCCAACTCTTCGAGTTCTTCAAGGATTTTGTGGTAATCTTCTATATTCAGGAATACTCCGATCTGGTTTCCGTTTTCATCTATAATATAGTGTTGTTTGAATCTAATCATTATGAATAATCTCAAATTTTTCTTATTTACAGGTTCGTAGTGAGGGCTTTAGCCCTGTCAGGTTCGTAGTGAGGGCTTTAGCCCTGTCAGGTTCGTAGTGAGGGCTTTAGCCCTAAACCCCTACTCAATCAAGTAGGTAAACCAAAATAAACCCGGTTCTTTGTGACTAGCTTGCCGTCGAGCCAAACGCCAGGTTTTGCCCTCTATCTGACGTTGTAAATAAACATCAAAGTTTTGCCTTTGACTCACCTGATGCTTTGGTAGCTTGACAGTAACGTTGTAATTCCCCTGGATGTGGTAGCTGGGTAAATCTTCTATTTTTAATGGTTCGGTGTCGGTAATTTGTAGGTGCTTGACTTCAAAGAAAGCAGGTGGTGAGCCGAGATGCTGGCTAAACTGCTGGTGGGCTAAATTGAGCTGGAGTGCTAGAGCTTTCTCCACCAGTTGACTGCTCGGTGGCGCTACACCAGAGCAGCCCGTCAAAAACCAAATCAGCATTACTGTCAAAATTAGCCTTATCATAGATCTTATCCCCGCTGTTTATCTCGCCAGTTTTAGAATAGGCTTTCTTTGATTTTCCAAAACTATGTCCAAAAACACACTAGGTCTTGAGCAGCAAGTCCACGATTATCTATTATCTGTATCTTTACGCGAACCGGATCAACTCCGGCAACTGCGGGAAGAAACCGCCCGTCATCCTCATGGGATCATGCAGATTTCACCAGAACAAGGGCAGTTTATGGCACTGCTCATCCAATTGCTAGGGGCTACCAAAACCCTGGAAATTGGTGTGTTTACTGGTTATAGCTCTCTGTCGGTAGCTTTAGCCCTTCCCCCAAATGGTAAAATTATCGCTTGCGATGTTAGTGAAGAATATACCTCGATCGCTCGTCGCTATTGGCAGGCGGCTGGGGTAGCAGACAAAATTGATTTGCGTATAGCACCAGCACTCACGACTTTAGATCAGCTTTTGGCTACTGGGCAAGCAGGAACATTTGACTTTGCTTTTATTGATGCGGATAAGTATAATTATCTAGCGTATTATGAAAAAGCTCTCGAACTCATTCGTCCCGGCGGTTTGATTGCCATTGATAACGTTCTCTGGTCTGGACAGGTTGCCAACCCTCAAGTGCAAGATCATAGTACCCAAGCGATCCGAGCGTTCAATGAGAAGTTGCACCACGACGAACGGGTGTCACTCAGCATGGTTCCGATCGCCGATGGACTCACTTTAGCACTAAAGCGACCTTAGTTGAATTCGGTGACAACCTAGCCCTGTCAAGGTGTTTTTGCGTGTGTTCTCGTTTCTCGTTCCCAGCCTTGGCCCTTGTCCTTACCCACATTTATCGCTCATCCATCAGCCCGCCTCCGGTTCAAACCGGAGGCTAATAGCCAAAGTCCGTTAAAACGGACTGAAAGCTACTTAAAAATAATTAGTCGGTTTTAACCGACTTAAGCTTAAGCTGCGCGATTTGAATCGCTGGCGGGATTGAAACGAAGCTAGAAATCTGGTTAAGGACAAGGCCTTGGCCTGGAACGAAGCCTTTGAGGCTCTGCCTCATGTCGTCGATCGAGATGAAAATGTAAACTATGTAACTATACTAAGTCATAAAATTTGGTATTTCAAGAGAAGAGATAAATTATTTAGGCGCTTGCTATGGAATACACCTTTGACATCTTAGGAGTTTCTCCTGTTCTCTACTTCTTCAATCAACAACAAGAAATTATTCAGAAAAATCCCCAGCCTAGCGTAGAATACATAGGAACTTATAAATGCACCCTTGATGCTTTCCTTGATAACATCGAGCGTGTTACCCCAAAGCGCGGTTGGAATTTTGATGAAATCGCGAACACAGTGCTTAACTTTTGGCTCAATCACTCGGACAACATTCGTTATTGGCAATCTCGACTAACGGATGCTGGTAAGGAAAATCTGTTGGTGTCAAGAGTTGCTGACATTCAAGGGTTGCAGGAAGAGTTTGAATTTTTACTGGGTAAAGGTTTTTGATCAAGAGTACCAGGATTGTAGGGGCGAGAGCCCCTACGATTAATTGACTCCTGACTCCTGTTCATTACTCATTTTATTTTTCGCTGTTTAAAAAACTTTAAACTTCACTGGATTTTTTTGTCAAATTGCTGTATTATAGTCACGTTTTTAATATCCGACTTGTATGAGCAAAATTTCATCCCTAGCCAAGTCTGCGGTTGTGGTTCTAATTGCTGGAGTGAGTTTAATCTATCCTACTCGAATTCAGACCCAAACACTTGGAGATGCTCCAATCCCACAGCCAGAGCCAACAAACACACCTCTTGAGGCTATTCCCATTCCCATAACACCTCCATCACCAGCGCAACCATCTGTACTACCGCCTTCACAGCAGGTACTTACAGATAACTTAATTTCTCAAGTTTGGTGGCAACAGAAAATAAAATCTCAAGTTAGAACGGCTCACAAAAAGCAATACGATGCTTGTTTGTTTGGTGATTCAATATCCTCAGGAATTGGCAATACACTGGGAGATGGCACTTTTAACTTCGCCTTAGGAGGGATGAGTACCGTTTCCCTCATTGAACAGTTAAAAAGTTTATCGACAGCCAAATTAAAATGCAGTCTAGCTGTTATTGCAGTGGGGACAAATGACGCCGATTACAATATTACAAATGATATGTTTTTGAAAAATATGAAACAAAGTATTGCTTTGGTGAAAAGTATGGGAGCTGACAATGTATATTTGGTTCCTGCTTTTTACTCTACTACTGAGGCGAGTAATCAGCCCCGGCTAGCTGGTTCTCTTGCCAGAGTAGAAGAAATTAACGCTCTTATTCGTCAAGTAGCAGCAATGGAAAAGGTGGTACTTTTTGAGCAAGATATTCAACCATTGTACCAAGGTCAAGCTCTGAGAAAAGATTTAACCACTGATGGTGTTCATCTCAATGCCGAAGGTAAAAAAATTTATCGGCACGCTTTATCAAAATTACTCAGTCTCCGTTTTAAAGGGTGTGATTAGTCATTTGTCTTATCGAATCCTTTGGCATCTGAATTAATTTTTTTTAATCGCATTGCGGCGCAAAGGTAAGCGCAAAGGGCGCAGAGGTAGCTGCAATCATTAGGACTGTAGCACTGCCTCTACATTTAGCGGTTCCTAGGGGCAATCCCCCTGGGAATTTTAAGCGCTCATCTCTAGCATCCTCTTAATTGGGCGCAATGCTGCTAATCGCATATCTTCTGGTAGGGTAATTCCTGGGGCGCGATTTTTCATGGCTAGATACAATTTTTCTAATGTATTTAGTCGCATATAGGGGCACTCGTTGCAAGCGCAACTATTCGTCGGTGGCGCTGGGATAAATTCTTTCTCTGGTGACAGCTTCTGCATTTGGTGTATAATTCCTGGTTCAGTCGCTACTACAAAGGCTGAATGAGTGTTTTGCTGAGAATACTTTAGCAGCGCACTGGTAGAACCGATGTAGTTGGCGTGTCGTAGTACGGCGGGTTCACATTCTGGGTGGGCAATTACTTCGGCTTCTGGGTGGGTAATTTTTAGTTGGACTATTTTCTTTTCTGAGAAGTTTTCGTGTACGATACATGCTCCTTGCCACAGCACTAAGTCTCGCCCTGTCTGCTCTATAACATAGCGTCCTAAATTGCGATCGGGAGCAAAAATAATCGGTTGATTTTCAGGAATTTGGCGGACAATTTTAACCGCGTTAGAACTGGTGCAGATAATATCGCTCATGGCTTTAATGGCGGCAGAGCAGTTGATATAAGAAATTACTAGATGCTCCGGGTGAGCTGCCTTGAATGCGGCAAAGGCTTCGGGTGGGCAGCTATCAGCCAATGAGCAACCAGCATTTAAGTCTGGTAGCAGTACCAGTTTATCTGGATTCAGGATTTTGGCAGTTTCTGCCATAAAGTGGACGCCTGCAAAGACTATGACGTCGGCATCCGTGTTGGCTGCCTTCCGGGAAAGCTCTAGAGAATCGCCAATGTAGTCTGCCACATCCTGAATGTCCGGATCTTGATAGTAGTGGGCGAGAATCACCGCGTTGAGTTCTTGTTTGAGGGCTTGAATCGCCTCAAACAAATCATGGGGAGTTTCAGACAGTGGGGGATTTAAGGGGAGTGCAGTAATAAACACAATTAGCTTCTACCTGGAGTCGGGGGGGGTAGCCTTGTTCATGATTATAGTGGTTTTTACCAAAATTGGTCTCTGGGTATAAATTTAGCATCCGCAACGACAAGCACTGCTATATTTGCGGATGACTTGCTTTGATAAACCCACCCCTACCCCTCCCAGGAGGGAACATTGACAAGTTGCTGGCGATTACGTTATCTTTAGGGTTATCCATGAGCTTTTTAGAAGGTGCAAAAACGGGCGATGCTTGCCTATGCTTGAGATAGATACGAACATTACATTAGGTATGGGCAATCAGGGCAATCAGGAACAATTGGTCAAAATTGCTGTAGTTGGGGATATACACGAGCAATGGGAAGTCGATGACGGCATTGCCCTCAAGCATTTGGGGGTTGACTTGGTGCTGTTTGTGGGGGATATGGGTAATGAGTCCGTGTCGGTGGTGCAGGCTGTAGCTTCTGTGGATATTCCCAAAGCAGTAATTTTAGGTAACCATGATGCGTGGTACACTGCTACCGACTGGGGCAGGAAAAAGTGCCCATACGATCGCACCCTCGAAGATTGGGTACAGCAGCAGCTAGATTTACTGGGAGATAGTCATGTAGGATATGGTAAATTAGACTTCCCAGCGCTGAATTTAACTGTTGTCGGGGGTCGTCCTTTCAGTTGGGGTGGCCCACAATGGAAACATGGCGATTTCTATCAGGAGCGGTTTGGAATAGCTAATTTTGCAGAGTCTACCGCTCGGATGGTTGCCGCCGCCCAGCAGTCAGCATATGAAACTGTGATTTTTGTCGGTCATAATGGTCCTACAGGTTTAGGCTCGAATCCCGAAGACCCCTGTGGCAAAGACTGGGGAGAACCCGGCGGAGATTACGGAGATCCGGATTTGACGGATGCTTTAGCCCAAACTCGCGCCCTTGGTAAAAATCTTCCTCTGGTAGTTTTTGGTCATATGCACCATAAATTGAGGCACACCACGGAACGTCTACGCAAGCAGCTCCATGTTAGTTCAGAGGGAACAGTATACCTGAATGCAGCAAGCGTGCCTAGGATTGTTAATACTGACAGCGAGTGCCTGCGTAACTTTTCCCTAGTCTACCTGCAAGGTGGCATAGTCACCCAAGCGTCTTTGGTTTGGCTGGATAAAACCTTCACTGTGGCATCTGAGCAGATATTTCTCGATCGCACTAAACCACTTGTCAGCACTCCCCCACTTCTGATATGATAAATAGAGACGCCTGGAGAGGTGGCAGAGTGGTCGAATGCGCCTGACTTGAAATCAGGTGAACCGCAAGGTTCCGTGGGTTCAAATCCCACCCTCTCCGTCCATTGGTTCGTAGTGAGGACTTTAGTCCTCATTATCCGCGTAAGTCCTGTATAACTAAAGAATGGTAAGATAAGTTTCATTAGGGCCGATGGGCAATACTTTCAAGCTTTGATTTTTCAACTCTACTTCAATGCCTAATGCTTCCATCGGCAAAACACCTAAAAGAGGACTTCTGCCTGCTGCGAGTTCCAAACATTCAAAAGTTCCCTCCCTACCACACAAGGAAATTTTGGCATCTTGAAAAATCCGGGCACTACTAATCCCGGTAGCTGTTTCTACAACCACTTCCTTAAGAATTTTCAAGCCGAGTCTGGCAATTACATCTGCTGGCAGACACAAAGTTGTGGCTCCCGTATCTACTAAGACATTTTCTAGGGTGATAGACCGTACTTGCTCTGATGGGATTATACCATCTTCTGCTTTAGCCTGATCTATCCGATTTGTGATGACTAACGTTGTCGTAACTTTTCCCATTGCGTTGTCGGTCGTTGGTCGCATAATGTTCCTAAACTTGTGGTATTATAATTTAATATATGGTAGCGATCGCTTAACAAACAGTAAGATTGTAGGTTGGGTTTCGTTCCTCAACCCAACTTGCTAGTTGTAAAACCTTAACAGGACTTACGCACTGCCTCTATATATAGCGGGTTCGTAGGGGCAAACCCCTGTGGTTGCCCCTATATATGCTTATCAACTATACTGTTATCAAACAGTTTCAATGGTAGGGGCAGTAGGCTGGTGAAATTGTCTGCAAAGGGTATTTATAAAGTCAAACATCAAGCTACAAGCAAGGGAATCGCACCTAAATATATTTATAATGTAGCGCCATTACCAGATGACGACCATTTTGTCAATAAGCTATTAGTCGCTGCATCTCAGGGTAGTTACAATCTTAATCTACCACCAGGATGCCCTAGAATACCCTCCTCTATCCAACTGCGGCAGTATCAGCAACAAGCGGTAGCTAGCTGGTTTGCTAATCAAGGGCGAGGCACCCTGAAAATGGCTACTGGTAGTGGCAAGACTATCACCGCTCTAGCGATCGCTTCTGCACTTTACCAAAAAATCGGCTTGCAAGTCTTACTCGTCGTCTGCCCGTTTTGCCATCTAGTCACCCAATGGGGGCGAGAATGCGAAAAATTTGGCATGGCACCAATATTAGCGTTTGAGAATGTACATCACTGGCAAAACCAACTCTCTACCCAACTCTACAATGTGCGTTGTGGCACTCAACCGTTTCTTAGCGTTATCACCACCAATGACACCCTGATGAGCGAGGGGCTACAATCTCAATTAAAGCATTTCCCAGATAAAGCCTTAATTATTGGAGACGAAGCCCATAACCTGGGGGCAAAGCGTCGGGAAGCAAGTTTACCTCGCAATATTGGGCTGCGACTAGCTTTATCAGCAACGCCAGAGCGGTATCTTGATGAAGATGGTACCCAATCTTTATTTGATTATTTTGGCGCAGTAATAGATCCTGAGTTTACCCTAGGAGATGCTATAGCACAAGGTGCCCTAGTACATTACCTCTACTATCCCATTCTAGTCGAGCTTACAGAAGCAGAGAGCCATACATACTTAAAATTAACTAAAAGTATTGGGAGGGCGCTGCTATTTCGCCAACGAGAAACCCGCTCAGCTAATCTCAGCAACCATGATTATCAAGACTTAACACCATTACTAATGCAGCGGGCAAGGTTAATCGGAGCGGCTGCTAATAAATTAACCGCGTTGCGCCAGTTAATGAGTACACGCCTAGATACGACGCACACTTTATTTTATTGCGGTGATGGTTCTTCTGAAAGCAGCCGCCAACTGCAAGCGGTTACTAAAATGCTGGGTAATGACTTAGGTTACAGAGTAAGCACCTACACCGCCGAGACATCCTTATCAGAGCGCGAAGATTTGCGCTGTCAATTTGAAACTGGCGAGTTACAGGGTTTGGTAGCCATTCGCTGTTTAGATGAGGGGGTGGATATTCCAGCCATTCAGACTGCGGTGATTTTAGCCAGTAGTGGCAACCCACGCCAGTTTATTCAGCGACGGGGGCGAATTTTGCGCCCTTACCCAGGCAAGCAACGCGCACACCTCTTTGACATGATTGTACTGCCGCCAGAGCTAGACAGGGAAACCTTGGAAGTAGAGCGCAATCTGCTGCGCAAAGAATTGCGGCGCTTTGTAGAGTTTGCTGACTTGGCTGATAATGCTGGGCAAGCTAGGGTAAAACTGCTAGCGCTGCAAAAAAGATATGGTTTGTTGGATATTTGATATTTGGTGATTGTGCTTTTATAGGTGCGTTAACGGTATCAGGACTTACGCAGCTACACTAAATACAGCGGTTCCTAGGGGCAATCCCCCTTTGTGTGCCCAGTGTGCGTAAGTCCTGATTATAACTGTGCCCGCTAGATCGTTTATATTAAAGGTAAAGATGAGTACGGGGTTGGCGGTATGTCAAAGTTGGCAATTGAACAATTTACTCCTGAACAAGAAGCCTTAATTCCTATCTATAAAGATAAGTGGTGGCAAATAGCTACCTCCACCAAGCGACTCGATCGTCAAAAAGCTACAAAAGTTGTAAAAGCACTATATAATTTAAGTGGTAACTCAGTAAAAGAGATTATATTTTTTGATAGCCCTTTTGCAGCTTTTAATAGCATTGAAGTCCTTATACAAATCGAGCATTTTTTAAAATTAAATAATAATTCTATAAATAAAAATCTATGTGAGATAGGAACAATTTTTAATAAACTCTGGCTGCGCTTGCAGAAGCTCAGCTACGAATCACCAGTATATCAACAATTGATAGAACAAGTAAATTGGCAGATAAGAACCGAATTAACCGGGAGAATGGAAAATGAACTATCAAGGCGAATCGACCACAAATTGTGGCAGCGATTGGCAGGTAAACCGAGAGTAGGAGGTCAAAGTCGGCTCCAAAATATTTGCATTCAACCTGAAAGGTTAGCTGGGTTTTGTAATTATTTTGATTGGGATTTTTCTGTGATAAAGGGTGTAGCCGATCGCCAAGAATGGGAAATATTTCAGTCACTGGTTAAAGAGTGTGGTTGGATTATACCTCTGGAAAATGCTTGTATCATTTGCGAACGCCCCCACATCCTTTCTTTCGACAATCAACAACAACTACATGGGGAAGGCTATCCAGCTATTCAGTTTATTGATGGGTTTAGTATCTATGCCTATCATGGTGTAACCTTATCTGAAAAATATGGTCAAGTTCCTCCTTCTCAATGGTGTTCTGAATGGCTATTATCTGAACCTAGCGCTGAAATTAGGCGAGTTTTACTTCAAGGAATTAGTTACAACAGGATTTGGCAAAATTTAACAGCTATTGAAATAGATAGTTGGCAAGAATACACTTTACTAAAAGTTAATAATGATGGCGAATTAGAGCCAACTTATTTACTAAAAATGACCAGCCCTAGTAGCGGTTCTATTCATGTCATCCGTGTACCGCCTAATATTCTCTCGGCTCGTGAAGCAATTCGTTGGGTACATTAGGGACAGGACTTACACACGGGAGCAACGCCAAAAAGTGATATTTAGCGCCAAAAGCCCAATAGCTTTCTCAGTAAGGGCTAAAGCCCTCACTACGAACTAATTTCCAAGAAAAAGTTAAAGGGCTAAAGCCCTCACGACGAACGAAAAAGTTTGTAGTGAGGGCTTTAGCCCTCAGTAAGGCTCACGACTTCTCACTTTTTCGCGTTGCTCCCAACGAACTCCTACTGCCGCACGATAAAACTGGTAAAACAACGGCGGTAGCCAAAAAAACTAGCTTAGGATAGAAGTGAAGCCTTCACCAGATTGCTAGAGTACGAGTACATTATATTTTTCAACCTATGACCTCAGCCAACCATTCTCCTTTTCGACGTAAAGAAATTCTTCGAGGCATCCTCTCCGTATGTATAATTATAGTGGGGATAACTCACTTTATTAGACCAGATCAGTATGCCAGAATAGTACCACCACCATTTCCACCCTTGGCATCCGTATATATTAGTGGGGTTTTTGAGATTTTAGGTGGGATTGGCTTGCTAATTCCATTTGTGAGCGTAGCTGCTGCATGGGGGCTGATTTCCCTGTTTATTGCCGTGTTCCCTGCTAACATTTACATGACATTACATAATATTGAGCTAGAAGGGATTCCCCATAGCCAAGCCCTTTATATAGCAAGGCTACCTTTTCAGGCAGTGTTGATTGCCTGGGCTTGGTGGTACACTCGCCATCCAGAGCAGCAGCATGGAGCTTCTAAAGTTGCCGAGGAAGCTAAAACACTTAGCCAGTAGAACTCCTACAGGTTTGTAGGGGCAATCCCCCTGTGGTTGCCCCTATATATGCCCAGTCCAATCGCTTTATAAAAATAGTTCTTCCTTATCAACTTAAGTATAACAAAAAAAATAACAGGTGTCAAGGGGGGCAGAAAAAATATTTTCCTTTGGATAAACGACGCAGTAACTCGCTAAAATATAGCAAACTTTAAGGGGCAACGTGGGCGGGGTGAGTAACGAAGCCAGTCTGAATGATGTACAACAGCCAATTACAGATGCGCCAGCGGAGGTACGTCAAATTATAGAGCGGGTGTTACAGGCGGAAAAGGATAAGCTGTATATGAAGAATCCCCGCCATATTAATGACGATATTTTGGCAATAGTGAAGGAAGCAGTACCATGAAGCTTACTTCCATCAAACTATGTAACTTTCGCCAATTTTATGGCAAAACACCAGAAATTCTACTTGCTGCTGGGGAGTCGGGGAATACTACAGTATTTCACGGCAACAACGGAGCGGGGAAGACGGGGTTGTTGAATGCCTTTACTTGGGTACTGTATGAAAAGTTTAGTGCAGCTTTTGCCCAATCAGAGCAATTGGTAAATAAAAGAGCGATCGCAGAAGCTTTACCAGGAATGGCGGTAGAATGTTGGGTGGAAGTAACATGGGAGCACGACTGCAAAAGCTACCGAGCTAAACGCGAGTGCCGTGCCTATAAAGGCGAAACCATCGAGTCGGGCGAAAGTCGGTTGTATATGCAGATAGCAGGGGATGATGGGCGCTGGGCACTGCCGCGAGAGCAACCTGAAGATATCATTGGGAGAATTTTGCCAGAGAGCCTGCATCAGTATTTCTTTTTTGATGGCGAGCGGATTGAGCAGATAGTACGCTCTGACAAGAAAGCTGAAATTGCCGAAGCTACCAAGAAGCTCCTAGGGGTAGAAATATTAAGTCGAGCTATCAGACATCTAGGGGAAGTAAAGAAAACCCTAGAGAAAGAGTTGGAAGCAATCGGGGATATTCAGACGAAGAAGCTTTTAACCAAGAAAGAGGCAGTAGAGCAGGAAACTGAGCGACTATTCCAGCGACAAGCTGAGATTGCCCAGGAGTTGTCACATCAACAGACGCTAAAAAAAGATATCAGTAACAGATTAAGTGAGCTTAGTCGTGCTAAAGAGTTGGAAGAAAGACGCCAACAGCTAGAAGCCCAGCAAGCATCAAACCGAGAAGCCCTGAAGAAAAGTAAAGTAACACTCAAAAGAGCGATCGCTACTCAAGCATACACGGTTTTACTCTGTGAAGCAACAACTCAGTTTAGAGGAATAGTAGATGATTTGAGGCAGAAAGGCGAATTACCTATAGGCATAGAGCGGCAGTTTGTCAATGACTTACTCACACAGCACCGATGTATTTGTGGGGGAGAGCTAATAGAGGATACTCCAGCTTACGATAACGTCAGTAGTTGGCTGGATAAAGCAGGGATAGCAGTAGTCGAGGAAACAGCTATCCGCATGAGTGCTCAAGTTGACGAAATAAACAAGCAAGCCGAAGCCTTTTGGGGAGAGATTGACACAGAGCAAGTCAATATCAATCAGGTAAGGCAAGTAATATCTCAGATAGAGACGCAACTGGATAATATCAGAGAACAGTTAAGAAGAGATCCTAGCGAAGAAATAAGGAATTTGCAAAAGCGACTGGATGAGATTGAAGCCAAAATCCGGGAGCTAACCCTAGAAGAAGGGGAAAACCAGCAGAAAATCGCCGACAGTAAAACCGAAGCCGAGAATTTAGGCAAGCAAATCGCCAAACATGAGATGAATGAGGCAAGGCAGGTACTAGCCCAGCGACGGATTGCCACCGCCCAGGATGCAGTTGAGCGGTTAACAGAAGTGCGCTCGCGCATGGATAAACAATTTCGCTTGCAATTAGAAAAGCGAGTGCAAGAGATATTTAGTGAAATTTCATTTACTCCCTACATTCCCAAGCTCACCGAGAAATACGAATTGACACTGGAAGAGAATACCGCAGGGCAACCCACGCAAGTACCTGCTTCTACGGGGGAAAACCAAATTCTCAGTTTATCCTTTATCGGCGGAATTATTGACAGGGTACGGGAGTGGAGTGCCAAGGAAATGTTAATGGTGCCAGATACCAGCACCTTTCCCCTGGTGATGGATTCGCCATTTGGGAGTTTAGATGAAATATATCGACGCCAAATAGCCAAGATACTGCCCAGATTAGCGAATCAGTTAATTATTTTAGTCACTAAAACCCAGTGGCGGGGGGAAGTAGCCACAGAAATGGAAAATCATATAGGTAGGGAGTATGTCTTGACTTATTACTCTTCTAAGTTAGATTGCGAACAAGATGCTATAGAATTAAGTGGAATTCGCTATCCTTTGGTGAAACAAAGCCCGAATGAGTTTGAGTATACCGAGATTCTAGAGGTGAATTATGATTTCTAGTTTATCTACAACAGGACATACGCACTGCCCCTAAATATAGGGTTAGTAGGGGCAATCCCCCTGTGGTTGCCCCTATATATAGCGGGTGGTAGGGGCAATCCCCCCGTGGTTGCCCCCTACATATAGCGGGTGGTAGGGGCAATCCCCCCGTGGTTGCCCCTATATATGCTAAAGTCCTCACTACGAACTATAACAAATATTAATTCAATGGGTGCCAACAGAATCAAAATTGCTAAAGATAAAGCTGACTTGGTGAAAGTCTTGACAGCATCAGATGACACCACTGGAGTTTTCCAGACTTATGTAGAGGTTATGGTGTTTGCGGCTGGATTAGGATCAAAGCGGAAAAAGCGGGTGCCATTAGCAGGAGTTTCTAAAGATTTAGAACCAATTCGACTAGAGTATTTTGAAAACCATAAATATGACTTGGTAATTAATTTGCTAGCTGTTTCTGAAGTCAAAGAGCATAATATATTAGCTGATGATGAAAAACTGGAGGAGCAACGGATTAAAATATTTGAAGAATACGCCAATGCTGGATTAGAAATATTACAGCAAGAATTGCGGGGAGCAGTAGACTATTCTGAGCAAATTTTATTGCTTCTTAGTTCGGAAAGATTTCAGCAAGAGCAGTCAGAAGAGGAGTTTGATTTAAGCAAATTTCTCTCTAAATAAGCGATGGTGCGTTACGGCAAGAGCCTAACGCACCCTACGCTTGTGGTACATTTGTAAAACATAGTGTGAAACAAAAAGAGAGATAGATGACTAACGGTAAGTCGGAATCAATCGGGATACGGGTACCAGCCGAGTTGATGGCTGAATTGGAAAGTGTAGGCAATGGTACAGCTTACTATCGGAAAGAACGGAAAAACCGAAGGAATACCAGGAATTATGATTTAACCCGCCTACTGCTGGATGCGATTCGTGCTGGGCTGTCGGTGATTAAGTCTGGGGAATATGTGCCAGTGTCAGAGGTTACTCTGAAACAAGAGTTAGACGATGTTAAACAAAAACTACAGGTATTGTTTAACAAGGTGTCTAACTTAGAGGATAAAGGTTTGTCTAACAATACGCCAGACGAAAAGGCAAATAAATGTCCGATCGCTAACCTAGAAGAGATTATACAAGAAAAGGATAGAGCGATCGAGGAACTAGAAACCATCAAAGCTTATACCAAGCAGCAGGAGGAGTTAGTTAACAAATATTATGACCAAATGAATTACTGGAAAACTAAAGCTGAAAAAAAGTGGGATGTCATCAATAACTATGAAATAGAGAAGCAAAAAACTGTTCAACTTCAAGCTCAAACAGAGACGCTGCGAGAACAACTGGCAGCGGCACAAGCAAAGGTAGCGCGGCTATCCTCATCACCACCTACACCAGTAATCATCGATACCTTGGCAATTTCTATATCAACACTGTAAGTCTTTGTAGTCTTTTGTAGGTTGGGTTGAGGAACGAAACCCAACATTACCACTGTGGGTTTATGTTGGGTAACGCTTACGCTCTACCCAACCTACAGCCGCTAGAATGGATATCAGTACTGTAGCATACACCTTGGCAACTCTTAGATAATCCTGAAATATGATTCGAGGGATGTTTGGAGATAAGGGACAAATATATTTTGACATTGAGTTGAGTGATGAATCCGGTTTTAATACCATAGTAGTAGGTACACTAAGTCAAAAGTCGTAGTCAAAGTTCTCTAGTTAGTCATGGTTGAAATCAAGACATTTTTCAGATGTCAAGCTAATTTTAAAAATCTACTATGAGGATAGTTGAAATTACACACAACAGGAAACAACACCATGCGTTTTATCTCTAAAAAAACTCTTTCTGCTCTTGCTGGATTGACCTTATTAGCAGGTGGAATTGCTGCTCCAGTTCTGGCTCAGACAACTAATACTCCTCAAAATAATGTCGAACAACACCATAAACGGGGTGGAGATGATTGGGCTGCTAAGTTAAATTTAACAGACGCACAGAAAGCTCAGATTAAGTCAATCCGCCAAGCGGAACGAACTGAGACACAAAGCATTTTCACAACCGAACAACAGGCTCAACTCGCTCAAGCAAAAGCTAATCATACCCGACCACAACTTAACCTCACGGATGCTCAAAAACAACAACTGCGTGCAATTCACCAAAAGTATAAAGCTCAGTTTGAGGCACTGCTGACCCCAGAGCAACAGCAACAAATCCAACAGTTCAAGGCACAACACCAAAACCATCAGCATAACGATGGGAATACTTCTAACCAATAATCGAGACTAGGCAGGTTTTCAGGGGAGCATATATAGCGGTTCCCAGGGGGATTGCCCCTACAAACCGCTATATTGTAGAGGCAGTGCTACAGTGCTGAAACAGTTGCTTCAGAGAAGCCTAAAAGATTTTGTGTCTGTGCGGTAATGCCAAACAGCTTATCGGCATGGCAGAAGATTTCCCAGCCACGAACTGACATAGAACCAATACCAACGAGCGCTAGGGGAACCGCTGCTACACCTAGGAGAAATGCGATGCTTGGGAACATCATGCAGATTGCCATCAAAACGCCTGTCATGACAGCTCCAGCAATACCAGCAGTGGCGGTAGCAACGGTGACTCGTTGCACCAACTCTTGCTGGGTAATTTTACCTTCAACACATAACAGGGAGTTTTCTAAAAGTGAGAATACTAACTCAACCGCAGCAGCAACAACTGCGCCTTGGATAGCTGCCCCAACTACTTCTGAAACTGCTGCCTTGAAAGCTGCATCAGCCAAAACTTTCTTCGCGGCAGCTAGCTCTTTTGGAGTCATATCTGCACCACCGCGAGCGCGGTTAATCCAAAATTGTTCAAAAATACCGTTAGAGGCTTCGCTTCCACCCTCATTAACATAAGCTTTGATGTGACTCCAATCCTTATCTGAGCAGAATTTGCGGATTGCCTCCGGCCCTTGGGCGCGAATTTGAGCGGGAATAGTTTCAAATACTTTAGCCGCTTCCTGGAAATTACGCATCCCGTGACGTACCCCAGATCGAGCAAATTTTAGTTGCATCTGTAGTGACAAGTTATCAAAACAAATGTTGTGTGCCACCTGAAAAGCTTCTTGAGCCATGATAGTAGCAGAACTGGCAACTGAACAGGGCATCTCTTTGACTATGCCAGTGACTTGAGTCACATTTTCCTGGATTTGGGAGATAGCCTGGTTGGTCAAATTTTGAGTGTTGGCAACAGCTTCAGTAACTTTAGCACCCAAAAAATCGATGGGGTTGATGTGGATTTCCATCTCTGTGATTTTAATAATTACAAAACTTAGTATTATTATATAGCGTTGTAGGTTGGGTTGAGGAACGAAACCCAACATTAAGGAGCGATCGGGAGTTAGAATTGGTAGTTGGAGGTTTAAACCCGCAACCACTACCACCAGGGCGTTATTTGTCGGCTAGCTAAACCTTTCAACCCGCAACCACTACCACCAGGGCGTTATTTGTCGGCTAGCTAAACTGCGCCATAAATACCAACAGGCTATCGAGGCTTACGGGGTATGCAGGATATCGATCGCTGGTGGGTCTACAACACTTAGTGTGATTTTTTACTAATCAATTGGCTTGTAGGTTGAGCAGCAGCGTTACCCAACGTTTAAAGCGAATAAGTTGGGTTTCGTTCCTCAACCCAACCTACAATCCTTGAACTATTACTTAGAGTTAATAACTAAGGTAATCGAGGTTTTTGTACCGATTGTAACTGGTTTGCTTCTGCTAGGATTGCTCACCTCCATTTGGATATTTACTTGGGTGGATAAGTTGGAAATAATTGGCTCCAGCTTGTTTAACGACAGTTGCACTTGCCCCTGTCCCTGTAAATTTAATGATTTTAGATTTATGTTAGTTTTCGTCGGCATTTCTGGTAAAATCAATTTTTGGGATTTGGCGTCACCATTTATACTCACATTTAGGGTGGCAACACCATCTTTGAAATTTACCAACTGATAGGTAGTAGTCATGGGTAAATTAACGCCGTTAAAATTAACTGAGGTGGAATTACGCCACTGGGCTCCTATGCCAATCGCTTCTGCGGGTAGTGGTGCAGATACTTGATTCATGGAGTCTGATAGTTGATTAAAGATTTTTTTTGAGTTGGCGTCAAGTCCTGGGGGCAAAGAAAAATTAATTGTTATAGGCTTGCCTCGGTTATCGATGACGAAAAAGCTGCTAGTACCGACTAAGGCTTTGAGGCGCGATCGGATTGCCTCGATCGCTTTTGGTGACATACTATTATCAGGGATAACATCAGCGTTAGTATAAGTTACCTTAGCGTGAATATTCCCGTTAGCATCGACTTGAGTGACATTAGTCTCCATCGTGATAACACTTGCCGGAGTTTTGAAAGGGGGCATAGACTTGCCTGCTACAGACATGGCAAAATCCATATTCAAAGTCATGGTTGTCGTTTCCTTAGCATTAACACTTGGTTGGAAACGCAGTTGCTGCCTAGGTTTAGCCCCAGCATTGAGCAATTCTAAATGGGATTGTATAATCGGGGTAGTTCGAGGGGAGCTATTGACTTGTTGCTTGTCAGTTGTCAGGATTTGGGCGCTAACGGGTGCATTTAGAGGTTTTGCACCCCATCCGACGGTGAAAAATATCAACAAAGCTAATGTTTTTTTCATTTTTGAGAAAAACCATACTGGCTAGCCGAATAGCAGAATGGGCATATGTAGGGGCAATCCCCAAGTGGGTTGCCCCTGCCAACTAACATCGCGAAATAACCCTTAATATAGATATTAGCTCATATTCACGAATAAACCGAGTTTTCACGGCAACTTTTTTTATGGTAATCACACAATCTGACTTAGAACAAATTATTGCCCAAGCTAGCTTTATATCAGAACGTCTCTCCACATCTTTTTCAAAACTTAAAAACGATGAGGCGTTCAAAATTGATACCACCGCAGTTAGTCAACAGCAAGTTAGCGACGAGCGACTAGCCCGCTGGTGTCACGTAGTTGCCCAAGGAAACTGGGAAAAATTTCACAAGCGGCTACAATGGGATGGGTTAGATATCGACACAGTACGCCCGATACTAGGCTCTTACTCTTTTGAGTATACTGGAGAAGCCCAGGAAATGCCAACCTGGGGGGAAACTTTGAGGGAGATTATTCAATCTGCCACGGAATTAGACTTGCAGGATAAAACAAACATCCCCCGTGAACCGGAAAATCCGGTGCCGTTTGAAGATGTGTTGTTGCCTGCTGTATTAGTGGCACGGCAGAAATTACTAACTGCATTGGATTCTCCTTCATTATCCCCAGACAGCTTACCCTTGGCATTGCTGACGGAAGCAGCCTACAAAAAATTAGAACACAGCCTGCTAGAAAGGCTAGTGCAAATCTGCGGGAAAACTTTAGACTTTGAATTTACTCATTCGCGTCCCCTGGGGCACAACTTGCTCAGTCTGCTGATAGGAGAAACCCAAGAAAATAGCACAGATGGATACAACGCCTTTGTTGATAAATTATTACAGGATGGGCTATTGACATTTTTCCAGAAATACCCAGTGCTGGGCAGGTTAATGGCAACTGCTATTGACTTGTGGGTAGAAGTAACAGCGGAATTGTTGCAACGTATCCAGGCTGATTTATCCGAAATTCAGCAAATATTCAGTCAACAGTCAACAATCAACAAAGTTACTGAAATCAAAACTTCTTTATCAGATCCCCATAATCGAGGGCGTTCTGTAACTATACTAACATTCGATTCTGGGTTAAAGCTCGTCTACAAACCTAAGAATATCGGGTTAGAAGTTGCCTATAACCAGTTTTTAGAATGGTGCAATCAGCAAATAAACAATTCTCCCCCTCTTTTCTTCAAAATAATCAAGATAATCAATCGGGAAACTTACGGCTGGGTGGAATATGTAGAGCATCTGCCCTGTGAAGATGAAGCAGCAGCAGAGCGCTTCTATCAGCGGGCGGGAAAGTTGTTGTGCCTGCTGTATTTTTTGAGAACAACTGACTGTCACCGTGAAAATTTAATAGCTAGTGGTGAACATCTGGTGTTAATTGATATGGAAACCCTGATGCACCATGAAGCTAATTCATTTGGCAACCCCCTAGGAGAGACAACCACCCAGACGGTTTTGACTCAACAGCTCTACAATTCAGTTTTGCGTACAGGAATCTTGCCCAGTTGGGAGATTAATCGAGATAACGAAGTTGCTTACGATATTAGTGGCTTAGGCAGCGTCGAGGCACAGCAAACACCCAGACGTAGTTGGCGCTGGAAATCAATCAATACAGATGATATGCGACTGAGTTACGATAATTTTACAGTACCATTAGAAAAAAATAGTCCAATTTTGAATGGAGTACCCCTGTCACCTAATGACTACCTTGACAGTATAGTCGCAGGGTTTAAGCAGATGTACCACTTCCTGCTAGAGCAGCGACAAACGCTGCTAGCAGAAGATTCACCATTGGCAGCATTCTCAGCACAGCGCGTGAGGTTTGTTTTCCGCCCTACTAAAATTTACTTTTTGGTTTTAAACAAATCTTTTGCCCCTGAATTTCTTAAAAATGGGGTAGACTGGAGCATAGAACTAGAAGCTATGAGTCGGGCTTTTCTCACACCCCCACATAAACCTTATAATTGGTCAGTATGTGGCAGCGAACTCAGCGCCATGCAGCAGTTGGATATTCCCTACTTTGCAGCATCCTCTGACAGCGATGTTCTCAGCTATGGGGTGATGTCACCTATTGAACATTTTTTTAAAAAACCCAGCTACAGCCAAGTCATAACCCAGCTAGCATCTCTCGATGAAACAGATTTAGCTCGACAAGTTGCCTTGATTCAGGGGGCTTTTTATGCTAGAGTAGCGCGGCAACCTGGAAGTATTACAGAATCGGATACCGAGAGTACGACGCTCGAAGAAGCTGATTTTTCCCAAGTCTGTGCTTTAACTGTTGAACAATTGCTTGGGCAAGCTAGTCAGATTGCCCAAGATATTCAGGCACGGGCGATTAAAGAAACCGATGGCAGTGTAAACTGGATTGGCTTAAGTTATATTCCCAAGGTCGAGCGGTTCCAACTCATGCCCTTGGGCGATAACTTCTATGATGGTAGTTGTGGGATTGCCTTATTTCTGGCAGCTTTGGATTATGTAAAGGGCAACAGCGAATTCCGGCACCTAGCTTTAGGAGCAATACATTCCTTACGTCAATTCTTACAGAAAGCTAAACCTGAAGACCTGCAAGAATTTGCTCAAGTGGGAATTGGTGGAGCTGCGGGACTTGGTTCTATAATATATTGTCTAGTGAAGATGAGTCAATTCCTTCAGGAAACAGAGCTTTTAGCAGACGCCCAGAAATTTGCCAACTTAATTACTCCCGAACTGATAGCCAGCGATAAGGACTTGGACATAGTCAAGGGAGCAGCAGGAGCAATCTTGGGGCTATTGGCACTTTATAATGAAACCAAGGATGGGGCAGTTTTAGATAAAGCGGTAATCTGCGGACAGCATCTGGTGGAGCATCAAATGAGTAGTGAAGATGGTATTGGAGCGTGGAAAACCTTTGCCCAAAAGCCATTAACAGGTTTTTCTCATGGAGCCGCTGGCATTGCCTACTCCTTGCTAAGACTATATAAAGTAACACAACAAGACGCCTTTTTAAAAGTAGCGAGTGAAGGAATTGCTTACGAGCGTAGTGTATTTGAGCCCAGTGTCGCTAATTGGCCAAATTTTATAGTGTCTGGCGATTCTGAAAATGTAACCCCAGGTTTTATGGTGAGCTGGTGTCATGGCGCACCTGGGATTGGCTTAGGGAGGCTGGGCGGTTTATCTATATTAGATACTGATGAAATTCGTCAAGACATAGAAGCAGCATTACTGACTACAAAGAATTACAACTGGCAAGGTGTAGCTCATCTGTGCTGCGGGCAATTTGGCAGAATAGAAATGCTGCTGGTGGCTGCTCAGAAGCTTCAGCGGAAAGAATTGCGAGACATCGCTCAACTAAGGGCTGCTTGGGTGATAGCCAACGCTTCAAAAACAGGAGCATTCAAACTATTTCTTAACTTGCCATCAGAAGTATTCATCCCCTGTTTCTTTCAGGGAAATGCAGGCATTGGCTACGAGTTGCTGCGGTTAGCGAAGCCAGAGGTACTACCCTCAGTGCTATTATGGGAATAACTGACGATTAAGAATCGGGAACGGGGAACAGATTTCTCGTTCCCAGGATGTGCCTGGGAATGCTGTGTGGAGGCAGACTTACGCGCACTGGGCACGCACAGGGGGTTTGCCCCTACTCACCCGCTATATATAGAGGCAGTAGTTGTAGTTGTAGTAGGTTGGGTAGAGCGATCGCGAAACCCAACATAAACCCACAGGGGTGATGTTGGGTTTCGTTCCTCAACCCAACCTACAAATATAGCAACCGCCTTGGCGGTTGCTTACAATTGAATAAGTAGAACGGACAAAAATAGTGTGACACCAGAAAAAGTCAAGTTTGGACAACAGGTAGTCAATAAATTCATTGAGATGATCTTGGCGAGGATGATCGATGCTGAACTATGCCAAGTCCGCGTCAGAGCCAATCTCAAGCAATTAGCTCGTGGCGAACTCGATGGGCTGACTATCGAAATGTATGGTTTTAGGCTGCGTCAACACTTGCGAGTTACAGAATTTCGGTTCGATATTGGGGAAGCGGCGGTTAACATTCAAAGCATCATGCGCCGACAAATCGAACTACTGCATCCCTCAGAAGGCACTTTGCTCTTGGTGGTTACTCAAGAGCAGTTAACCAGTGTACTAAACTCCCTGAATGTATCTCCATCAGACGAACATCTTGAGCCAAAGAAGAGGCAGGTCAACTGTCAGCTAGGGGAAGATGGCGCAATGGTATTCCACTTTGAATGGATATATGCTGGAGAAATTGCATCTGGAAGTTGCACCGTCATACCGCTTCTTAAAGCAGATGGTTCTGGAGTTGTGCTGAACCAAGGAAATAGGTCGGGCAAGGAACCACCTGACGAATTTGTTAGAGCAGTAAGCACCCAAGTAAGCGACATCTTGAGCCTAAGTGACATTGCTAATCTTGGGACAACTTTTCACTTTGAAAAGATTGATATCACAGCAGGTAAGATAACGGTACGAGCCACTACCCATATCGAGCATTTTCCCAAAGTTTAATCTAACAAAGAATTGGCTCTTTGGTACTTGTTATGCTAGAGCAACAGTTGATGGGTCGGGAACAGGGAACAGGGAACAGGGAACGAGAAAATGGTTTGATTTCAGGCGTAGGAATTTTCAACCCTGACAGGCCGATAAGATTGTGTAGTCCTCTTGAGCGAGGACTTTAGCTATTAGCCTCTGGTTTAAACCAGAGGCGGGCTGTCGGATAATTTTTACCCCTATTATATTTTAAAAAATTTTCACCATCTGATGTTGGGTTTCGTTCCTCAACCCAACCTACAACTACAACTGGCTCTATATATAGCGGGTTCGTAGGGGCAAACCCCCTGTGGTTGCCCCTATATATGCCAGTATGCTACAGTACTGTTTAAAAAAAATCACCATCTGGGAGAGGGGAGTAAGAGTCGGAATTTCTTCTATTTCTCCCCTTCTCCCTTGATGGGAGAAGGGGTTGGGGGATGAGGGTGATAACTTAGGTCTGGCGTACAATATGTTTAAGATACTTGATGAACGAGTCCCGATCGATCATTACTTTTGTGCTAATATTATTAAATTTCTATTACATTTTAGCATACTAAGTACGAAAGACCCGGATTGTCTGAGCGCGGCTGGGCAGTTTTCTCGTTCCGGTGGCTCTGCCTGGGAATGCTGTTTGTCGGCAGAGCCGACAAGCCTTCGTTCCGGTGGCTCCTGCCTGGGAACGAGAAGAAAGGTTACGAAGTCATAAAGATGCCAAAGGATTCGATATTACTGGCTTTCCTCTATCTTAATAGATAAATCATAAGGCATAGTTAGAATAGAATTACACTTTTCAATCACCCTTCAACGATTTTAAAGAGAGCTATCTCTTGAGCCTGTACTTAAAACTGATATAACCGTAAAACCTACCCTTAATAACAGGATAACAGAAATTGTTCTCAGTATTTACACGTATCAACATAGTATAATTACGTAGATTTAACTCCTTTTACTGGTTGATAAGTGGGGTATATACATAGATATTAATACACTTATCAAAAGTTTGATGCTAGTGGCTGTGGATGCTAAATAATCAAAAAAATCTTTAAAATTCAGTAGTTTCTCCAATGACGTTTTAAAAATAAACGGTGAAGATAAATATAGAGACAAGAAAAAAATTAAGGATTAAGCAAATGTTCGGCCAAAAGAATTGGAACCAATTTCTACAAATATTACAACAAGACCGCCAAGCTCAAGACAGTCTGAAGAAAGCGACAGACCAAGAAGGCTTTGTGAATCTGGCAGTTCAACTGGGTAAACAAAAAGGCTTCAATTTCACCAGCAAAGATTTGAAAGCAATGCTTGCTCAAGCTCTAGCTCCAATCTCTGAAGAGCTTAGTGACGATGAATTAGCGTGCGTGGCAGGAGGAGGAGACAACGACGACAAACCAAAAAATACACATAAGAACTGTGGCGTTGGTGGAACGTGCTATAATCATACATGTTGTGTTACTGGTGACCAGGCATATACTCTTTAGGGGTATAAATCTTGGCAGTTTTCACCATCATTGAAATTACAATGACTGGGCAAATAATTGACTTAACTTCAGATTTTGGATGTTAGATTGTGATGAATTTTACAGCGAATTAACCCCTGGATTTATCCAGGGGCTAGTAAGAACAAAATCGACTTTTTAAAAACTGTCAATTTTAAATTTGAAATCAAAGCTTTGGTGGTATATATTGATAGGGAGCATGTGTTAGAGATGAAAAATATTAAATCAGCGATCGCTATCCTTAGCGCCCTCACACTTAATCTTGTGACTCTCCAAAGTACCACAGCACAATCGGCTGCTAAAAGATACATAGTGGTTTTCAAAGAAAACCCTGTCACTGATGTTGATTCTGTGGTTCAGGAACACACTAGGCTTTATGCTTTGCCTGAGGTTACTCATACTTATAAACGTGTTTTGAAAGGATATGCGGCTCTCCTGCCAGACGCTCTCGTGACAATGCTTAAAAACGATCCGAGGGTTGACTTTATTTCTCCAGACTATCCCGTTAAAGCTGTGGGACAGACACTACCAGAAGGTGTACAGCGGATTGGAGGAAATCTCAGTAGTGGCAAGTCTGGAAGCGGCCAGGGTTCTGTTAATACACCTATAGCGATAATTGATTCAGGGATTCAAGTTAACCATCCCGACCTCAATGTAGTTGGGGGTCATAACTGTGTAGGTAAGGGAACAAGCTATAATGATGGTTACGGTCATGGCACTCATGTAGCTGGCACCGCAGCCGCTAAGGATAACACCATTGGCGTTGTTGGGGTAGCACCTGGTGCGCCACTGTACGCAGTTCGAGTTTTAGACAACACAGGAAATGGAAGTTGGTCTAATCTTATTTGCGGTGTGGATTGGGTGACAACTAACAGCGCTAGCACCGGAATCAAAGTTGCCAATATGAGTCTGGGTGGAGTTAACTCCTCTGATGATGGCAATTGCGGTAATACCAACAAGGACGCGCTACACCAAGCTATATGTAAGTCTGTGGCTGCTGGCATTACTTATGTAGCTGCTGCTGGAAACAATTCTCAGGACTTTTCTAATTTTACACCCGCAGCATATAGCGAAGTTCTCACCGTAACAGCAATGGCTGATTTTAATGGTAAACCAGGAGGTGGTGCAGCTTCCACCTGTGGGAGCGATACCACTGATGCGGATGATTTTGCTGCTTCATTCAGCAATTTCGCTACTATTGGCACCAGTAATGTCAATCACACCATTGCCGCACCAGGTGCATGTATCGAATCTACTTGGCTCAGTGGTGGCTATCTTAGCATTTCCGGTACGAGCATGGCTTCACCCCACGTAGCTGGAACGGTGGCTGTGTGCATTGCTTCTAGTAAGTGTGCAGGTAAGACACCGCAACAAATCATCAGTAAACTACGGAGCGATGCCGCTGCACAACCGATAACTTACGGTTTTCAGGGCGATCCGAACTCACCTATCGGCACCCATTACTATGGTCCTCTGGTGTATACAGGGAATTACTAGGTTAAGGAGAGGGGCAACCACAGGGGGATTGCCCCTACACCGGAGCCTTCACCCTCATCCCCCAACCCCTTCTCCCATCAAGGGAGAAGGGGAGAAAGAGAAAACCATCAAACCATCCGACTCTTACTCTCCTCTCCCGGCTCCCCCCTTCCGGCTCCCCTCCTGGGAGGGGCGAGGGGTGGGTAGGACTGGGGTGAGAGCCATTTACAGAGCCTAAGGGGAGGGCAACCACAGGGGGATTGCCCCTACACTGGAGCCTAAGGGGAGGGGCAACCACAGGGGGATTGCCCCTACGCCGGAGTGCCCAACCTTTCTGTAAAAGTATCCGGGAACCTTGAAAATCTGGTTGAAAAGATGTATTAGGGTGTATTTATATGAATTAGGCGATTACTTGGCCAAGTTTTAAGTGATGGTTCAAAATTAAGGAGCGCGAACCTATGAAAAATTATCTGAAATTTCTTCAGCCCCACCGTCACTTTAGGTTAGTTTCTCCTTCAGCTTTGTCACCAATGCAAACTTTAGCCCAAACCTTATCTTTATTTGTTTTAAGTTTTTCAAGTTTACTTTTTACTTCTACAGCACAAGCCAATCCTATCCAGGCAGATACTACCCTGCGGATTCCTTCGGCGGTATCGTGCGTGGCTAATAGCTGCATTATCAATGGTGGAACACTACGAGGAAGCAACCTGCTCCACAGCTTTACCCAGTTTTCTGTACCTACAGGTGGTGTAGCTCAGTTTAACAACGATCCAGGGGTGGTAAATATCTTCAGCCGGATTACCGGAACATCGATTTCCAATATAGATGGTTTGCTGAAAACTAACGGCACCGCTAATTTGTTTTTGCTCAATCCCAACGGAATTGTTTTTGGTCCAAATGCCCAACTAAGCATAAACGGTTCTTTCCTTGCCAGTACAGCCAGTGGGATTCAGTTTGCTGATGGGAGTTTTTTTAGTACCACCCCACCATCCACACCCCTGCTCACAGTAAGTGTGCCAGTAGGTTTACAGTTTGGCTCTACCCCCGGTAAAATCGTGGTGCAGAGCCAAGGCAACCAAGGCGATGGCTTGATCGTACCACCAAATCAAACCTTAGCTTTGGTGGGTGGCGATATCTCAGTAGAGGGAGGAATACTGCAAACAGCAGGGGGAAGAATTGAATTAGGGAGTGTGGGCAGCCAGAGTTTAGTCAGCCTCACCCCGATAGCTAAAGGATGGGCATTGGGATATAATGGTGTTTCTGTTTTCCAAAATATTCAACTTTCCGGTAGTACAGCTTACGTTAATGCCAGTGGTGCAGGTGGTGGGGATATCCAGGTTCAGGGAAAAACTGTCAGCCTTACCAGTGGTGCCCAAATTGAAGCTTCGACTTTGGGTTCGCAACCGGGAGGAACTTTAATAGTTAACGCAACTGACGCGGTGGAAGTGACGGGAAAAATCTCAGATCCCCCAAGCGGCTTTTTTACTGAAGTTTACCCACCAGGCAGTGGTGCAGGCGGCAAGTTGACTATTTCGACTCAGCGGTTGTTGTTGGATGGAGCCGCATTAATAGACGCTTCTGCGTTTCCTAACTCCATAGGTAAGGCTGGCGACGTGACTATTAACACGGGTAGTTTAATTGTTCGCAATGGGGCACAGCTAGACGCGGCAAGCATTGGTGGCAAAGGAGCAGGGGGAAATATCAACATTAACGCCACTGACTTGGTGCAGTTGAGTGGTGCTAACTCTAACGGCATCCGCAGTGCTTTGTTTACTGTGACTACGGGTAATGCGCCTGCTGGCGACTTGAGGATTAACACCAGTCGGTTGATTATCGAGAATGGGGCACGGGCATCAACTTCGACTCGGCTTGCCGGGAATGGGGGAACTTTAACCGTAAATGCCAACTCGGTGGAATTGAGTGGCGTCTCGCCCAATGGTAAAAACCCCAGTGGCTTATTTGCCCTCTCTGGGGAGTTGGGTACTGGCACCGATCCAAAAAAAGCTTCTGGAGCGGGGGGTTCCTTGATGATTAATACAGGACAACTGATTGTCACAAATGGGGCACAGGTATCAGCCAGCGCTCTAGGCACGGGCACGGCAGGCAATTTGAACATCACTGCTCAGTCAGTTAATTTGGACAATGCAGGCAGCATCCGAGCAGAAACCCAAGTAGGAACTGGCGGTAACATTAACCTGCAAGCACAAAATTATCAAATGCGCCACAACAGCAACTTAACTACCAGTGCCAGCCAAGCGGCAACAGGCGGCAACATCACCCTCAATACCAATACATTATTAGCTTTAGAAAATAGTAATATCACAGCCAATGCCGTCCGAGGTAGAGGTGGAAATATCAACATTACCACCCAAGGCGTCTTTCTTTCCCCAAATAGTTCTATTACTGCTAGTTCTGACTTGGGAGTTAATGGTGTTGTGCAAGTGCAAATTCTAGGGTTTGACGTCACCAATACCCTAACGCCATTTAGGGGTAATTTCGTCAGTACGGAGCAAGTTGTGGCTGGCAGTTGTCTGGCAAATCGTAATCGACAGCAGGGTACCTTTGTCGTTACAGGTACGGGAGGTTTAGTACCTACTCCTTACGATCCCATCAGCGGTCGATATAATGTGGTTACATTGCAGCCTCTCAGAGATGGGCTTTCTCGTCCGGGATCTTGGAAACCTGGGAATACTTCTCCCTCTGCTCGTTGGAAAATAGGCGATCCGATCGTGGAAGCGCAAAGCATTGTGGTTACTCCAGATGGACGCACTTTGTTGGCAGCATCGTCTGCAAAAGGAATGACTGAATCATCAAATATGGTCTGCCATCCCAGCTAATTTTTTAACGCAAAGGGGCGCAAAGGTTTACGCAAAGGGCGCGGAGGTAATTTTAGGCTCTATTGTTAAGGCGGGAAGTCCTTCTAGTTTTTCGTCGGCAGGGGATTGGGCTTCTTCAAGCTTTGGTACTAGGAGGGTTAAACTACCTGGCAAACATTCAATTTCTAAAGGCGTTGTGCCGATAATTTCACCATCAATAACGACTTTTTGAGGAGGAATGGTGGTAATTTTGAAGCTTTTACCCCGGATGTAGCCGATATCATCTCGCTCGGCGGCAGTGCCTTGTAAGGCGCTCTGGAGTAAATGATAAGAGGCGGCGATCGCCCCTACCACATTCGTCGGTGCTACTACTGTTAAATCTAGTAACCCATCATCAACTATTATCCCTGCTGGCCCCTGAGCCAAGATGGAAGTTGGCGGTGCCGCATTAGCTATAGTCACTGCTACTGCTGGCACTTTGATTATTTTATCTTCGGTTTCTATCTCCGCTTCAAACCTTTCCATTTCTTGCAGTTGTTGTAGTCCGGCTAGAATATATGCAAACATTCCGAAGCGATCTTTCATCCCTCGATCGGCCTTTTCTACTGCCTCCGCTTCAAACCCAATTCCTGCTAGTAATACCATCCGCTTGCCGTTACAGTAAGCCGCATCTACTACCCGCGTAGCACCCCCCAATATAGTCTGACAAGCGGCTTCTATCGTGTCTGGAAGCCCCATTGCTGCGGCAAACGCATTAGCTGTTCCCTGGGAAATTACGCCTAGGGGAATATTTGTTCCTACCATAACATCAGCGGCTGCTGAGAGTGTACCATCACCGCCAGAGACAATAATGGTACTAGCTCCTCGTTCTATCGCTTCATCTGCAAGTTGACCAGCGTGAATTTCTTTGGTAGTAAACCGGATATCCAGATCTATTTCCGGCTCTAAAAGCGACCGGATTACTAACAAATCTTGCTCTGGATCGCTATGACCGGCAACAGGATTAAATATTAGGCAAGCAGAACGTTTTATCATTTAACAACTAAAAACTCGTTTCATGCTCAGGATATCGCTCATCTGTTTAATTTGGGTGAAACTGCGATCGAGTTGTTTGCAGTCGCAGATATCGATGCACAATTCTATGATCGCTGGCTGATTTTTGTCAGTTTTCACCTGAGCCTTGCGGACGTTGATATTATTGTCACTCAAGCGAGACAAAATATCTTTGAGTACGCCCACACGGTCAAGAGCTTCAATTTGGATATTAACCGGATAAGTTTCGGGACGACCACCATCTAAAGAAGGAGAATTCCAGTTAACTGGTACCAAGCGATCGCCTTCCACATTTTCCACATTTTGGCAACCCTGGCGATGAATAGCGATCCCGCGATTGCTGCGGCTGACTACGCCAATAATCTGTTCCCCCGGTATCGGGTTACAACAACCTGCCAGGTGGTATAGTAATCCTTCAATCCCCACTATCGGAGATTTACTATTAGTTGAGCTAGCAGGTGGGCGTCCACTATTTGTAGACTGGGGTAGCACTTCAAGAGCGGCTGGAAGCGGTTGAGTTGCCTTAACGCCATCTCGCAACCGATTTACCACTTGGTTAAGCGTCACTTCTCCATAACCCAAACCAGCGAGGAGATCTTCGACGCTATGATAATTGCAGCGCTCTGCCACTACCATCATCGGTGGGGACTTCAGCAAAGCTTCAAAGCCATTTTTCCCCAGTTCCTTTTCTAGCATTTCTTTCCCGCGAGCAATATTTTCTTCACGGCGCGATCGCTTGTACCACTGCCGAATCCGGTTACGTGCCCCAGTCGTGATCGCATAATTGAGCCAGTCCAAGCTGGGATGGCTGTTTTCTCTAGTGATAATTTCCACCATATCCCCATTTTTCAGAGGCGTTTCCAGCGGCAGCATCCGCCCATTCACTCTGGCCCCTGCACAGTGATTTCCCACCTCGGTATGAATCCGATAGGCAAAATCTACAGGCGTTGCCCCACGAGCCAGGGGCACCACATCTCCTTGGGGCGTAAACACATACACGTCATCGTCAAATAAATTATCTTTGACGTTTTCCATGTATTCTTGAGCATCCTTGAGATCGCTTTGCCATTCCAGCAACTGCCGCAGCCAGGTGAACTTTTCATCTATATCTTTCAACTTGCTGCGGTTGGAGTTTCCACTTTCCTTATATTTCCAGTGAGCCGCGATCCCATACTCTGCCACCCGATGCATTTCTAAGGTGCGGATTTGTACCTCTAAAGGACGAAAGCTGATCCCCAGAACTGCCGTATGCAGTGACTGGTAGCGATTAGCCTTGGGTAAACCAATATAATCTTTAAACCGACCTGGGATTGGTCGAAACGCATCGTGAACTACTGCTAAAGCACGATAGCATTCATCCTTGGTATTGACAATTATCCGGATAGCAGCTAAATCGTAGATCTCGTGAAATTCTTTCTGTTGTCGGCGCATCTTCTGATAGATGCTGTACAGGTGCTTGGGTCGCCCGCTGATGTCTGTATAATTAATCCCAGCTTCCTTAAGTCCGTGCCGCAAAACTTCTGCGATGTTAGTCAGTCTGGCTTCTCTAGCTGCCCGTTTTTCTGCCACTAAATCCTGTATCTGTCGGTAGGCTTCCGGTTCCAAGTACTTAAATGATAAATCTTCCAATTCCCATTTAAAGCGTCCTATTCCTAAGCGATTTGCCAGTGGGGCAAATATTTCCCGTGTTTCCGTGGCAATTTGGCGTTGTTTGTTATCCGGTAGATGTTCTAGCGTCCGCATATTGTGCAGGCGATCGGCCAGTTTCACTACTATTACCCGGATATCCTGCGCCATCGCCAGAAACATCCGGCGAAAATTCTCGGCTTGGCGTTCTTTCTTACTGGAGAAGTTAAACTTAGAAAGTTTAGTGACACCTTCTACTAACTGTCGGACTTCGACTCCAAACAGTTTTTCTAGATCGTCTGACGTCACATCGGTATCTTCAACAATGTCGTGCAGAAACCCAGCGGCAATCATCCCACCGCTGCCGCCTAAGTCGCGCAACAAACCAGCAACCGCAACTGGATGGCAAATGTATGGTTCTCCTGACGCTCGACGCTGACCATCATGCCGTTTGTAGGCAAATTCAAACGCCCGACAAATCAAATCTACGTCTTGAGCATTGGCTGCCGCCGCTGCCCCAGCCGTGTCAGATTCTTTGGCAATCAAACATTCTTGGAGCCAGTCAGGAATAACGCAATCAATTATGGGAGTAGGAGCCTGGGTATTCATGATATCACACCTAATGATTAAAAATAGAAGTTGGCAAGAGGGATGGGTTGTAGCCATTTATGGCGCTACACCCGCAGGTAAAAAGCTCAAAAGCTTTGCTGAAGGTCGGTTCAGGGGCGAACTATTAGATATTGTTCTTAACTATATTTGATGCAGAAATGTCGCTGCTAGTTCGCCCTCTAGAACAGCATTTTGCTTTAAGTGTAGACTCCAGCACGCTGAAGCGGTAACTATCGCCTGTATGAATTCGATAAAATTCTTTACATTAATTATAGTCTATCTATGGGATAAATGTTACTACCGTTACATCGCCAGCATTTACAGGAATTTATAACAGCCCTAGAACAGTTGCTACCAACTAGCCAACAGGCAGAAAATCTAGAGTTGCTCAGGGAGCAGTTTCAGGAGGTACAACAAATTTTTCAGGGGCAAATTTTAACTTTGAGCAGGGATGGCTCTCTCACATACCAGCCCTACTTGACGGAAATCCACAGGCTGTTGCGACTTTTGCAGATTGATGTCATGTTTTTGCTCTCATCCCAGCAAGCAGTAACATCCCAGCAACGACAAAGGGGAATTGAGGAGCGGATCAAAGCTGCTAGAGCCTTGTGCGAAGTGCTGCTCCAAAAACATTAAATCTGAAATTAGGAGATCTAGCTGTGAACTGTCCGAAATGCAAGCAACCACTAATCGATAGCACTTTATCTACTGCTTTAGCTGTGAAGCACTGTACCAATTGTCAAGGCAGTTGGATTCCCGCAGTTGAATATCAAGCATGGGTGAGCCAGGAACCCCAAAAGTCATTGTCCCCAGAATTATTCTCTGAATTGCTAAATAATATAGATGTCGTCCCATCTCCTTTTGATAGCAAAGCAGCTTTGTGCCCAGAGTGCCATCACTATCTAGCTCGTGCCAAGGTAAGCATGAAAAATCCATTTTATGTGGAGCGCTGTCCTAGCTGTACCGGGGTTTGGTGCGATGAGGGTGAATGGAACATGCTAGAAAAGTTAGGGCTTTCCACCACTATTGAACAATTGTTCTCTAGTGGATGGCAAGCGCGGATGCGAGAGCAATTACATGCTTATCAGGAGCGTCAAGCAGTTGTAGACAAAGTTGGACCAGAGCTAGCCGCTCAGCTATTTCAGCTAGCATCAGTCCTAGAGAAGCATCCCAACGGCGATTTTGCTGCCGCTTATCTAATGCGACGCTTTGACAGAACTTATGTATAGAGGATCTAAAATCTAAAATTGATGAGCAATGCCTTGTTGAATGTAGAAAATTTGCGAGTGTCTTATCCTAGCAGTCGATCGGGGGCGGCAGCTCCACCCCAAAGTTGGGCTGTGGATGACGTTTCTTTCATCCTCCAACCCGGAGAAAAATTAGGCTTAGTCGGAGAATCTGGTTGCGGCAAGTCAACCCTGGGGCGGGCAGTAATGCGGTTGTTGTCGAAAGAAACGCGACTTGAAGGGCGGGTGACTTTTGAGGAGCGATCGGTTTTTGAGATGACACCTTCTCAATTACGGCGATTTCGAGGAGAAGCAGTAGCACTGGTGTTTCAAGATCCGATGACGCGCCTCGATCCCCTAATGCCCATAGGGGAACACTGTCTGGAAACCCTCAAAGCTCATCAACCACAACTGTCTAGGCGTCAAGCGAAAGAACAGGCTCTAGCTACCCTGGAAGCAGTGAAAATACCTGCGAACCGATGGTCCCAGTATCCCCATGAGTTTAGTGGCGGGATGCGACAACGGGTAGCGATCGCTCTTGCCCTACTCCTTAACCCAAAACTGATCGTAGCGGATGAACCCACTACTAGCTTAGATGTTACTGTCGCCGCTTCTATTTTAAAGGAACTAACGCGCTTGTGCCGCGATCAAAACATGGCCCTAGTGTTAATTTCTCATGATTTGGCCCTGGTGGGGGAGTATTGCGATCGCCTTGCTGTTATGTATGAAGGCAAAATCGTGGAAACTGGTTCAGTCGGTCCCATTTTTGGGCAGCCACAGCATGAATATACCCGATCGCTCCTCAAAGCAGCTCTGCACATTAAATCAGATTCGGGGGTGAAGCAGGTAAAATCTGGCAGCCTGGGGGCAGAAACAATTCTTCGGCTCACTTCTTTGAAGCAGTATTATACCTTAGAAAGTAATTTTTTGCAGCAGATTTTTTCTAAAGAAGGCAAAAAAACGATTAAAGCTGTAGATGGGATTAATCTGGAACTCGAACGCGGTGAGATTCTCGGACTTGTAGGAGAATCAGGCTGCGGCAAGAGTACCCTATCAAGAACAATTTTGCAGTTGATTCGCCCGACAAGTGGAACAGTAGAATTTCTGGGACAGGATTTAACCAAGCTGTCTCGCCAGTCCATCCGAGGGTGGAGGCGGAAAATGCAAATGGTGTTTCAAGATCCCCATGCTTGTCTCAATCCACTGATGACTGTAGGCCAAAGTATTGCCGATCCCTTGTTCATTCACAAGCTAGCTACCCCAGAAGCAGCGAAAATTCAGGTGATGGAGATGCTAGAGCGGGTGGGGCTTACTCCCGTGGAGGAATATTATCAACGGTATCCAGCAGACTTGTCTGGGGGGCAACAGCAACGGGTGGCTCTAGCACGAGCCTTGATTACTCATCCGGAATTACTGATCTGTGATGAGCCGGTGAGTATGCTGGATGCTAGCGTGCAGGCGCAGGTGTTAGATTTGATGTTGGAGTTAAAGCGGGAATTTAATCTCACGTACTTGTTTATCACTCATGACTTGTGGGTGGCGAAGTTTTTGTGCGATCGCATTGCCGTCATGAATGCTGGTCAAATTGTGGAACTCGGTCCCACCCAGGATATTTTTACCAATCCCCAACACCCCTATACTCAAACTCTACTGAGTGCTGCTCCTTTACTAGGATAGAGAAGTTATACATTTGCGTATACATCAACGCAAACATCCAGCTTGGATAATTGATTTTAGATCAACAGGACTTACGCACTGTCTCTATAATATAGAGGTTTTGTAGGGGCAAACCCCCCGTGGTTGCCCCCTATATATAGCGGGTTCGTAGGGGCAAACCCCCTGTGGTTGCCCCTATATATGCCAGTGTGCGTAAGTCCTGATCAATCCCGATTCTGGAGAAAATTTTTATGAGAGAGTTGGATCGCAAAAAAGCCATGTATTTTTTTACCTATAGAGATTTTATCATTGAGTTTTACCCAGATCAGCTGCTAAATGGTGATTCTATATTGCGCATGGTCTGCATAAATACTCAAGTATTACCATACTGCGCTCAAGACCTGTGGTACACCGAAGATATGTGGC
>CASBRB010000230.1 GCA_949127975.1 Oscillatoriales cyanobacterium PMM_0019
AACAACTTTGCTCTGAGTATGGAATTATTCTGACAGTCACAGAGGAATCGTATACCTCAAAAGCTTCTTATCTCGATGATGATTTTCTGCCCAAATACGGTGAGAAACCCGTTCGCGTAGCGTGCGCGCAGCGCATACAGTGGAAACCATCAGGTGAAAGAGTGAAGCGTGGGTTGTATAAGACAGCCAAAAGTTTGTTGATTAATGCTGATTGTAATGGAGCAGCAAATATTCTGCGAAAAGTAGCCACACAGTTAGGGGTAACTCTAACCAAGGTGGGTAGCGGGAGCTTGACACTCCCGAACCGATACGAGATATTCAGTGATATGAGTAGATCTTATCGTGAGCGTTGCCTAAAAACAACTGCTTAGAATCCCCCGTGTTTTAACCGTGGGGAGATGTCAATTGTGCCATGTTTTCAGACCTCAACACTTGCGATTATACTATCAAGACTTACGCTAACTGTAGTGCCAACTAAACCCTCTCCCAGAAGGCTATTGCGCCAAAGGCGCTAGCTCTCACTTTTTTGCGTTGCTCCCTCTAATGAGCAACCGGGAGCAACACCTTAAAAATGGAACCTTCGCCTAGTTTGCTAGTGACAGAAATAGAGCCACCGCAAAGCAGGAGGAGTTGGTGGACAATTGTCAAGCCTAACCCAGCACCAGCAATATCTTCGCTCAGGGCTGGGCGTCCCCGATAAAAAGGGTCGAAAATTTTGGGGATTTCACTCGGGGCAATCCCCAAGCCCGTGTCGCGGAATTCTAACTGCACGTAGTCACCCTGAAGTTTTGCTTGAACCGAAACTTGACCGCCAGCAGGAGTGTATTTAATGCTGTTGTGCAGCAGATTAATCACAATATGCCTGAGCCAGGTTTCTAAGCAGGAAACCACTGGGAGGGTATCAGCCACTGTGTAGCCAAGCTGGATGCCTTTTTCTTGGGCGAGAGGCTGATAGGTACTGACGATCGCGGGCACAATATCAATCAGGTGCAAAGGTTGGAGAACGGCGCTAGAGTTATGCTCAAGCTGTAGTAGTTCCAGCAAACCTGTCAGCAGAGAATTTTGCCGATCGCATTGTATATGTAGTAGTTGCATATAACGTTGACGCTGGGCAGGTTTAAGTTGAGCAGACCCTAGCAACGTCAGAGCCGTTTTCATGTTCGTCAGGGGCATACGAAGTTCCTGAACTAGGTGGCTCAAAAACTCTTCCTGCAAACGCAGCGAGTCGGTAAGCGTATTTACAGAGTGTGAGGTGGTGTTACCCCTTGAGGGAAGAGGGGGAATTTGATCATTTTCCACGTCTCCCCGTTTCCGTGTCTGGGCTTCGGTAGTTGCCCTCTCTTCATCACCTGGGTAGTTTAAAGATGAATTTTTGTGCTTGCGGGTAAGACGCCAGAATTGCTCCTGCCGCTGCCATTGTTTTGCTAACACCTGACTAATTAGCATGGGATCGGAAACTGAGGGTAGGGCAAACAAGGAATCCCATCTAGCGAGTAAATCTTTTAGCCCGTCCGCTGCACTAGCAGATGGGGTAGCGTAGGACAACGCAACTGCTGCATACATTGCTTGTTTAATACCCCCCAAAACCCGCAGTACGGTTTGTCCGTCAAAAGCACATAGAGCTAGTAGAGTCGGCTTTTGGTTTGAGGAAGGCACCATTTTGAATTGGCGAGGTCGATGAGCTATAATGACGCCGCAAAACTGAGCAGATAATACTAACATAAAATAATCCTGTCTCAGTTGGCTGGTAGCTGGCAACTGAATGGGAAAAATTGAGCCAACTTTGCCCTTTTCCAACTCTGTCATTGGTGTCTGCCAGTTACATAAATAAATGGTATGTGGAACAGCGATCTGCTGTTGGTATAGCTCCAATTCTGAAAGCCACGCTTTACCAGGCGGCAGTTTTACCCAAAGTGTGGCAGGTAGCTGTTTCTCTATCAGTACATCAATCATTGCCCCAACCATTGATTTGAGGGTGGCAGGGCTGACTGAGAGCTGAGGTGGCGCTGGCTCTGCCGTTAGAGCCAAGTGATAAAGTGAGGAATCCATAAAAGGCAAAATTAAAGATGCAAAATTAAAACACGTCTTCTTCAATTTTGCATTTTTAATTCTTAATTTTTAATTCTCTGTGCTAGAGCGGCTCGTGCTTGCTCTCGATCGTCAAAGTGGATTTTCTCAGTCCCTAGTATCTGGTAATCTTCGTGACCTTTGCCAGCAATCAAAACCCCATCACCAGGTTGAGCATTTAAAATCGCGGTACGAATGGCGGTAGCGCGATCGCATATCACCCTTGGCTGCACTGACGCTGGTATCCCCGCCAGGATATCTTGCAAAATCTTTTCCGGATCTTCGGTACGGGGATTATCTGAGGTGACGACTACCTCATCAGCTAAGTTCTCCGCAATCTGCCCCATTTTTGGGCGTTTGGTACGATCTCGATCGCCCCCACAACCAAATACACAAATCATCTTCCCTTGGATAAAAGGTCGTGCTGCTTTCAGCAAATTCTCCAAACTATCCGGCGTGTGAGCATAATCTACGATCGTGCTAATATCTTGGTCAGGACTAATTTGCACCCGCTCCATCCGTCCTGGCACTCCTTCAAATTGCGGCAAGGCTGCCACCACAGAAGGCAAATCCAAACCTAAAAGTAAAATAGTCCCTACTGCTGCTAGTAAGTTTGCCAGATTATACTGACCTACCAGTGGCGAAGAGAAGGCAATGTTACCGACAGGGGTATGGAGGATACCACTAACACCACTTTGTCCGTAGTTGAGGTCACTCGTCCACAAGTCAGCAGCAGAGTTATTGACACTATAACTCCAAACCCGATCGGGCGGCAATTGCTCAATTAATCGGCGTCCGTAGGGATCTTCTAAGTTAATCACTGCCCGCCCTTGGAGATAATCCGGGCTAAACAACAGCGCTTTGGCAGCAAAGTAGTCTTCCATGTCGCGGTGGAAGTCTAAATGATCCTGAGTCAGGTTGGTAAATACCGCCACATCAAATTTACAACCCAGGACTCGCCCCTGGGCTAAAGCATGGGAACTTACTTCCATCACAGCCATTTTACACTCTGCTGCTACTGCCTCTGCTAGCTGATGTTGCAGTTCTACAGCAAAGGGCGTCGTATGAGTAGCAGTTTGCTGATAACCATGCCAACGAGTGTAAAGTGTGCCCATAAGGGCAGCGGACACTCCCACATTGTTGAGCAGATATTCTATTAGATGTGTAGTGGTAGTTTTTCCATTCGTACCCGTAACTGCGATTAGTTTCATTTTTCGCGTTGGGTAGCCGTAGAAGGCAGCGGCGACAGAGGCACAAGCCTGAATCATATCGGCTGCTGGAATAACGCAGGCATCTGATTTCTGATGGTTTTTTTGAGCCGCTGTTGGGGAAACCAAGGCAGCTACGGCACCAGAGGCTAACGCTCCAGACCAAAATTCTCCACCATCTACCCGTGTCCCAGGCATTCCGATAAATAAATCTCCCGGCTTGCATGCATGAGAATTGGTAGTCAAACCCTTGACTTCAGCATCTAGAGCGGGATGATTGGGCGATGGTAAAATATTGGGAACGGTTTCTAGTAATTCTCGTAACTTCATGTCACTAATCTCTCATCAAAAATATCTTTGTAACCAAAGCTGTAACTGTTGTACATTAGCGCGTGGAGAAGGGCGGGGCAGTTTTTTCTCTGTACCGTCGGCTTCTGTACACAGCACTGGTATCTCGTACTGATAAGCTTGTAACCAGTCTGAACGGGTGGTAATGTCTCGCACTTCCAGTTCCAAGTTCAGGTTTTGGATCTGTTCTAGCTTCTCTTGCAACCCCTCGCACAGGTGGCAACCAGGTTTGCTGTAAAGGATTAAGCGCATTGTGGGCTTTTAAATCAAACAGGCGATCTAGGTGAATTTTGAATTATACATGGTTAAACATGAATTTGGTAGATGGCGGACTTCCCGATCGCTACCAAGTTGGCTCAGATGGCTTATTGAGCTATAATAGTTCATGTTAAAGATGCAGCAAGCTTAGACCAGCAAGACCATGACCAAATCCACAGGGGCGGTAGCTCAACTAGCCAACATCAATCTGACGGCACTGAACAAAAGATTTGATAAAGCATATCCTAAAGAAATTCTGCGCTGGTGTGTTGAAAATATCCCCACCAGTCTGGTGCAAACAAGCGCCTTTAATGTGGATGATATGGTGATTACGGATATTCTCTACCGCGATCTTAAACCGAAAACTCCGGTGCCTGTGCTATTTCTCGACACGCTGCACCATTTTCCCCAAACTCTGGAATTCGTTGCCACAGCCAAGAAAATTTATAACTTAGATTTGAAAGTCTACAAAACTCCAGAGGTAGACTCCCGCGAAGCATTTGCTGCTCGATACGGTGAAGCACTGTGGGACAACGATGTGGCACAATTCCACCAACTAACTAAAATTGAGCCGCTACAACGAGGTTTGACTCAATTGGATACAGTAGCATGGATTACAGGGCGTCGCCGCGATCAAGCCGTAACTCGCGCTGATATGCCAGTATTTGAAATAGATAATGATGGGCGTCTGAAGCTTAATCCCCTAGCCAACTGGACACGTAAGGAAAGCTGGGCTTATGTCTTTGAGCATGATGTCATCTACAATCCGCTGCACGATCTAGGTTATCCCAGCATTGGGGATGAACCGCTCACAACTCCTGTGGGAGAAGGTGAAGATGAACGTGCTGGGCGTTGGCGGGGCATGGGAAAAACTGAGTGTGGCATTCACATTTAATATAGGGTTTCGCAATCCTTCGCATCCAAGATCCATTATCGCCTGACAAAAATGATTAAAATCCTCCACTTATCCGATATCCACATGGGAAGTGGTTTTTCCTACGGGCATATTAATTCAGAAACTGGGTTAAATACACGACTGGAGGATTTTGTCAACACCCTGACGCGGTGTATCGATCGAGCGATCGCTGAACCTGTAGACTTGGTGTTATTCGGTGGCGATGCCTTTCCGGATGCTACGCCACCACCTTATGTCCAGGAGAAGTTTGCTGCTCAGTTTCGCCGTCTGGTGGATTCTCAGATCCCTACCGTATTGCTAGTAGGAAATCACGATCAGCATTCCCAAGGACAAGGGGGTGCCAGTCTATGTATCTATCGTACCTTGGGAGTACCTGGGTTTATGGTGGGCGATCGCATCGAAACTCACCGCATCCAAACCCGTAATGGTGCAGTCCAGGTAATTACCCTACCTTGGCTTACTCGCTCCAGCTTGTTAACTCGTCGAGACACTGAAAATCTAACTATGGCTGAAGTTAACCAGCGATTAATTGAGCGCCTAGAGCCGATCTTAACAGCAGAAATCCGCAGTTTAGATCCAGAAGTGCCCACTGTACTTTTAGGACATCTGATGGCAGATAATGCTACCTTCGGAGCAGAACGCTTTCTGGCAGTGGGTAAGGGCTTCACACTCCCCCTATCTATACTTGCCCGCCCTTGCTTTGACTATGTTGCCTTGGGACACGTCCACCGACATCAGAATCTTAACAAGTCTAACGATCCGCCAATTATCTACCCTGGCAGCATCGAGCGAGTAGATTTTAGTGAAGAAAAAGAAGAAAAAGGTTTTGTGCTGGTTCAGCTAGAGCGGGGTGCAGCTCAATGGGAATTCTGCCCTTTGCCAGTGCGAACTTTCATGACTATAGAAGTAGATGTGTCTAGTTCAGAAGAACCCCAAGTTGCCCTACTCAAAGCTATTGGGAAAAAGAATATCCAAGACGCTGTAGTACGCCTGATATACAAACTGCGATCGGAGCAACTCGATCGAATTGAAGCGCAATCTCTGCATCAAGCCTTAAGTATAGCTCACAGCTACACCATTCAAGCGGAATTAATTAGCCAACTGGCTCGCCCGCGCCTACCAGAACTGAGTGCGAGTGCCAGCATCGATCCCTTAGAAGCCCTGAAAACTTATTTAACTACACGGGAAGACCTCAAAGACATTACTGCACAAATGCTGGAGGCAGCGCAAAGCTTACTAGCTGGACTGGATAATAGCCCCTTAGATATTGACTCCGAGGCAGAATCTGTGATAAGTAATCTTCCACCTATGCAAGTGCCGATAGATAATATCGATCGCCAGTTGCGCTTACTTTAACAAACTAAAAATTGAGAAATTCCAACTCGCCACTTGGGGACATCGGTTAGAATCCTACTTCCTAACCCACAAGTCAGATTTCGCTCGAGTCATCTACTGGACTAGAAGTAGCCGATTCCCTTAGATGAAGCAGGAATGAAACACTTGCACAAGTTTCGACAAGTTTAGGTAAGTTTTCTAAAGCAGTTGAGAACAGCTTCCCGCCACTTCCGAACCGAGTTAACTACATAGATACTCGAACACTGTTTTAGATCTGAGATCGTAACTATCTCCTCCCGCACCTTTCCCTGCTCTAGCAAATAAGCACGAAAAGTACCAGGTAATAACCCGCACTTTACTGGCGGTGTCAGCAGTTCGCCGTTCAGAAGCACGATGACATTAGCCATACACGTTTCTGTAATCTCACCCCGCTCATTCCACAACAGAACATCGTCGCAGTTTGGATAATCTGCCCTAGCAGTATCGTACACCTGGCGATTGGTAGTTTTATGATACAGAAAAGGATTGGTTGAATCAACAGGTGTTGAACATAGACTGAGTCGTACAGGAAAGGCATCTCCACCATCAAATAACAGGGTAGTCTGGCAGGTAATACCACCATCCTGTGCTAGCAGTAGCCGCACCTTATGCTGCTGATTGGGAAACGAGGAAACTAATGCTTCGAGCTGATTGCGAACCTGCTCTATTTCCACCGAGATACCAAAATAGACGGCAGAATCTTCTAGACGTCTGAGATGATAACTAAGCAGAAAGTATCCCTCATCTGGTACCCATAAAATGGTTTCTAAAAGTGAGAAATCATAACCCGCGCGAACCTCACCCTTCCAGGGTAGGGGTGCGGCGAGGAAGCGAGCCTTAATCTGACATTCTATATACTCGTCACGGCTAACAGAGTCCCACACGATGCCACCGCCAACACCATATTCTGCTTGCCCTGTTTCTTTATTAATCAGTACAGTGCGAATCGCAACGTTGAATTGAGCCTTCCGATGAGGAGAGATAAAACCGATGCACCCTGTGTAAATCTGACGCGGTGTGGTTTCTAAAGTACTGATGATCTCCATAGTGCGTGGCTTAGGGGCTCCAGTGATAGAAGCACAAGGAAAAAGAGCAGCCATTATATCGCACAGTGAGTTATTAGTTTTCGCCTCGACGGTGGATGTCATTTGCCAAACCGTGGGATATCTTTCAATATCAAACAGACTGGTTACTTGGACGCTGCCCACATCTGCAACCCGCCCGATATCGTTTCGGATCATATCGACAATCATGATATTCTCGGCTCGGTTTTTTTCTGAATGGCGTAACCACTCAGCCATAGCAATATCATCGATTAATGTGCTGCCACGAGGGGCTGTTCCTTTCATCGGCCGTGAGAGCAACTGATTACCACAAAGGCGGAAAAAGAGTTCCGGTGAGGCTGAGCAGATAGTATATCGATCGATATCAAGATATGCGGCGTAAGGAGCTTGTGCTGCCAGCGCTAATTCCCAGAAGAACTTCCATGAGTTGCCAGAAAAAGGCGAGTGTAGGCGAAAAGTGTAATTCACCTGGTAAGTTTCGCCACGCGCTATATGTTCTTTAATCAGAGCAATGGCTTGCTCATATTCTGAGTAACTAACAGAAGGAACCCAGTTGTGCAGTTTATAATCTGAGCCTTGATAAAGAGTACTTGTCTGAATTATTTCAGGTTTTTTGTAGAGTCCGAACCAGAGTAAGGGAAATGAGGATAGATTAGGAGCCTGGAGAGCCTTGTCAAAAGCTGGTGCCGCCTCGTAACTAATAAAACCAGCCCCATACAAATTTTGCTCCTGGATTATGCTCTCGACTTGTTGTAATTTCGGGACGACTTGGTTAATTTGGTCGGTAGTGACAATCTGGGATGGCTCTCGAAAGCGAAGCCACTGCTTAAGTTGAGCATCATGAAATATTAATTCATTTGTCATACAAAAATATCAAAGACCCAGCTGAAACAATTTGCCTGTCAGTTGGGTCTTGTTGTATAGAAGAAAAACGGGTTAACCTAGTATTGATTAACCCGGCCATTAGGGAACGCACGGAGCAACTATTTTTGCAGAACCAACTTAACATTGGCATTTTGCAGACCACGTTGCTTGACTTCAGCCAAAGTTTTGTTGACAGCGTACTTTTGGTTGATGGAGTTGATGAGTTCGGTTTGGTTGTGCTTCTTGGCGACGCCCCACAAATCGGCAATCAAGTCGAAGGAGCCATCGCTGTTGCGAGACCAACCCAGGTCATACTCGCCTTCCAGAATAGCAACGATGTCGGAACGAACGCGCTGACCATTGTAACCACGCACGTCGGCTTCCGTCTTCACGGAGATGCCCAAATCGCGCAGAGAAGCCTTCAAGATTTCGGCATCAGTGATTTTGGTGCGCAGGGTGCTAAAGTGAGACATTGGGATTTCCTCCAGTAGATAAGTAAAAGGAACGACAACTTTTGGATTTTGGGTTAAACCGCCGCTCTTAGCATAAGTTGGCGGTATTTTGTCAAACTGCTAGCCGATTTATGGGGTGAAATATACCCTGGCTAGCCTTTCCTCCTGTTGGGAGCAGGAGAAAGCCTTTTAAAACTCCATTCGCTGATATTCCGCGACGGAGGACGCTGCAGGTCTCGCTCGCTGTCTCGCCCAGTCTCGAAGCGCTGTTACCTGCTCTGTCATAGTCTTAGATAGCGGCAGCGTTGCTTTAATTGCCGCAATAATATCTAATTGTGTAAATTCGCGGTCTTGAGCAAAGGCATCGTACATTGCTGCGATAAGTGCCTGCTCAATTTCTGCCCCTGAAAAGCCATCAGCGACCTTTGCCAGTTGCTCGATATCAAAGCGAGCTAAATCTCGATGGCGCTTGTTCAGGTGAATGTTAAAAATTTCTTGGCGTTCTTCTGGTATGGGCAGATCTACAAAGAATATTTCATCAAAACGCCCTTTTCGCAAGAATTCTCCCGGCAACCTTTCCACTCGGTTGGCTGTTGCCATAACAAACACCGGAGAGGTTTTTTCTTGCATCCAGGTGAGGAAAGAACCGAAAATCCGACTGGATGTACCGCCATCTGAGTCTGAAGAACCGCTGCTACCAGCAAAAGATTTATCTAACTCATCAATGAACAGAATCGCTGGAGATATTGATTCGGCAGTTTTCAGGGCGTTTCGCAAGTTGGCTTCACTTCGCCCCACCATCGAACCGTCATACACCCTACCCATGTCCAGCCGCAACAGGGGTAAACTCCACAGCCGAGAGGTGGTTTTGGCTATCAAAGACTTTCCACACCCAGGAACGCCCAAGATTAACATCCCTTTCGGTTGCGGCAACCCATATTCTCTTGCTCTTTCGGTAAAGGCATTAGAGCGTTGTCTCAGCCACCGTTTTAGCTCTTCTAAGCCCCCAACAGCATCAATTGTTTCATCTTCCTCGATGTATTCCAAAATGCCGTTGCGTCGGATTAGTTGCTTCTTCTCGGAAAGAATAATATCAACTTCTTCTTCGGTGAGACGCCCAGATTTAACATGTGCTTTCCGATAAACTTTCTCAGCTTCATCCCGCGTCAAACCCAGAGCTGCCTTGAGAAGTTTTTCTCTTCCCTCGGTGGTAATGCGACGGTTGCGACTCTGCTCTAGTTGGTTAGATAGAACTTGGTTAAGTTCTGATAAATCGGGTAAGGGGTAGTCAATCAAGACTACTTCTTTTTCCAGCTCAATCGGGATTTCCTGTACTGGTGACATCAGAATAATCAGTTTCTGCGTCCCCTTGAAGCTGGCGATCGCATCCCTTAACCACCTTGTAGTCGCTGGTGCATCTATAAATGGGTGTAAATCCTTAAATATAAATATACCTGGCTCCCTTTGCCTCACTACCCATTCGATCGCTGCCTCTGGTGAGACTGTGTTGTGCTGGGTCAGTTGGCGCGGTTGACCATACTCGATCATGCCGTGTGTTACTGTCCAAATGAAGACTCGTCTTACTTGCGGTTTCATCTGAGCTAGAGTGGCAATTGTTCGTTCTGCCCGCTCTTCCTCGGACGTGACGAGGTAGATGAGAGGATATTGAGCTTGGATTAGGATATTGAGCTCTTCTTGCATGATCATCAACCTATCTAGAGACGGTGCGAACACTGCCAAATTTCATCGGCACCCACTTAGCAAGGAACCAAATTTACCGCTTCCTGGGACTCAGTACGTGAACTTACTGGTTCTCGCACTTCCAGGTTTGGTAGTTCTTCAGCCAGCACTCCTGGCTGATTCCCCAGAGTAACCATTTCCCCATCTCGCAGTATTACTGGGTGAGTACACTCCGGACATTTATAAACCTGATGACTTTTTCCATAGTCCGCTTCTACCTCATTTACCACTTCTGAGTGGTGCAGATAGAATCCGAGCGCTCGCTCCACGATAGTAGACATCGATTCAGAGTCAACAGCGGCTCGAATTTTTATCTGGCGATGGAGCCCTGGAGGCAGATACAACGTAACTTTTTGCTTATCTTGCATATAACTCTCAATCGTTCTACCCGGGTTTTTGACACTCCCCCGACTAGAAGTCAGGGTATTTCATCAGGCTTCAGAACGTTTCCACCCATATATCCCCACAGCCTTATGAGCTGTACGTTCGGGTTTCCCGGCACACTACATTTTGGAATTAGAGAGTCATCCTTCATCCCCAGTTCTAGTGATCCTGGGCTTTTAGATTTCCTCTTTTTCTGTGTAATTTAACAGTAGCGACTTTTTTCTGGGCTGTCAAGCCATTTTACCATTTTGACGTCATATTGTTACATTTCTTTACAATAGCGGCTCAAACCCTCACAGTACCGTAGCACTGACTCTTTACTCCTGACTCCTGACTCCTGACTCCTGACTCCTGACTCCTGACTCCTGACTCCTGCTATAAATTTGGGATTTTGGATTGAGGAATCCCCTCACCACCTGTTGTAGTATAAGTATTGTAAAATCTCGCTGGTTTTATAGTCAAACATAGGCAATAGTGGTATAATATAGTCGGAATGTCAGGATGAAGCTACCTGATGTAAGCAAGAAGATTGTTAAACTTCACTTCACTAGATAGACACCTATCGACTCT
>CASBRB010000231.1 GCA_949127975.1 Oscillatoriales cyanobacterium PMM_0019
AATTATTTTGACAGTGACAGAGGAATCATATACCTCTAAAGCTTCATTTCTTGATGATGATTTTCTGCCCAAATACGGTGAGAAACCCCAACAGTGGAAACCATCAGGTGAAAGAGTGAAGCGTGGTTTATATAAAACTGCTTCATGTCATTTACTCAACAGTGACGCGAATGGTGCAGCAAATATCCTGCGAAAAGTAGCCACACAGTTAGCGTTAAACCTAACCAAGGTGGGTAGAGGGAGTTTGACACTCCCACAACGATACGATCTGTTTAATGATATGACTAGATCGTACCGTGAGCGTTGTCTAAAAACAACTGCTTAGAATCCCCCGTTTTTAAACGTGGGGAGATGTCAATTGAGCTTCGATTTCCTCTCGGACAATCTCACGATACTCCACAAAATGTTCAATCTGGGCACAAACAGATAAATAGCTACTCACACCACCGGGATTATGTCGATATATCCCAAACAGATTGCGCCAGTATTGCCAGCGAGTTTTGCGAAGTACCCCCTGTCGCCAACAAATAGTCAGTAAAGCTCGGACGAAAGCCCAATTCATCTTCTTATTGGCAGATTTGCCCTTTTTAGGGTAAGTTGCCTCTCCCAAGAGCAGGTAATGACGGTAAACTCGGTCTAGGAAGCGTTCTGGCTCGTATAATTCCCAAAACGCCTCGACATACTCCCTGGCAATGTCCTGCAAAGGTCGAGTTGGGACAAAGTTTATCAAAGTGGTCTGATTGATATTAGCTGATTTGGTGCGCAGTCGTCCTTCTTTTTCGAGCCGATGCCACAGAGCAGTATTAGGTAGTGCTTGCAGCATACTAAACAAAGCGGTGGGAATCGCTGTTTGCTCGACGAATTTGACAATCCGTGAACCTGCTCCAGACTTTTCTCCATCAAATCCAATGATGAATCCTGCCATCACGCGCAGTCCCCTTCTGGTAATTGTCTGTACTGCCTCCCCCAGAGATGAGCGTGTATTCTGGTACTTATGAGTTAAGGTTAAACTCTCTTCGTCTGGAGTCTCTATTCCTAAAAAGACTGCCCCGAAATTACACTTAACCATTAAATCTACCAATTCGAGATCGTTGGCTAAGTCAACTGAAGCTTCTGTAGCAAAGGAAAAGGGATATTGATATTTAACCATCCAGGGCTGAAGTTCTTTCAGAAATAACTTGACATTCCGTTTATTGCCAATGAAATTGTCATCCACCATAAAAATACTGCGCCGCCAACCTAGTTCATAGAGGCGCTCTAATTCAGCCAGGATTTGTGTGGGAGTTTTAGTTCGAGGTTTGCGGCCGTAGAGAACAATAATGTCGCAGAATTCGCACTGAAAGGGGCAGCCACGGGAGAATTGGACAGACATCTCTGCATAAGCATCGAGTTCTAGTAAGTCAAAACGGGGAATCGGGGTGTAAGTAACATCAGGTTTTTCTCCTTCAGATCGAAAGATACCGGAGCTAGAGCCCCGAGCGATCGCTTCTACAAAATACGGCAGCGTGATTTCCCCTTCGTCCAAAATTAAATAATCTGTACCTACTGATATTACTTCATCAGGTAGGGAAGTGGGATAGGGACCACCAACTGCTACACGCTTACCTCTGCGTTTAGCTTCCTTAATTTGGGCTAGCAAATCCTCTTTCTGCACAATCATCGCCGAGAAGATAACTATTGTTGCCCAATCCCATTCTGCTTCCGTGACTTGACGAACATTCCGGTCTACTAATTTGAATTCCCACTCTTGAGGCAAAATTGCAGCTACAGTCACTAAACCTAGAGGCGGCAGCATGGCTTTATAGTTTAGTAAAGCCAGGGTTTTTTCAAAAGACCAAAAACTTTTCGGAAATAAGGGATATACGAGTAAAACATTCATTAAATGCACCTCAAGCCTATGAATTGTGATTGGTTAGACTTACTTGACGCCAAAGTACTTGATACAGTTCCAATGGCTGATCTTCTTTTCCCTTAACTTTAACGGCAGATCTTTTTTCAACCGGTAGAGGTAAAGTGCGATCGCTCAACTTTTTATACGTGCTTTCAGAAATCACAATCTCACCAGCTTTAGCTTCATTACAGATGCGGCTAGCTACATTTGTAGTATCACCAATTGCCGCATATTGAATCAAGCGGGGTGAGCCAATATTTCCTGCCGCGACTTTTCCACTATTCACCCCGATGTGGATTTGAATCGGTAAGTAGCGTTTTTGTTGTAACCACTGCTGATTTAGGCGTTCAACTGCCAGCTGCATGGCGATTGCTGCTTGCACAGCTCGATCGGCATCATCATCAATTTTATAAGGAGCGCCCCACATTGCCAGCAAAGCATCCCCAATATATTTCTCCAACGTGCCCTCATATTTAAATACGATGTCCTCCACCATCACCTGGAAGTATTCATTTAGCATTTCAATTATTTGGCGTGGCTCCATTCTTGAGGACATTTTTGTAAAGTCGCTGATGTCAGAAAACAGCTCTGTCACCTCTGTATCAACAATTTCTAATTTGCCTTCTTCCCTGAGCAGTCTAGTCACCGTTGGTGGAAAGAAAAGCTCCAACCGTGCCCGCACTACCGCTTCTGCTTGCATCTTTTTGTAGAGTTGGGCGTTGTCGATCGCGATCGCTGCTTGATTTACCAGAGCAGTGAGAAACTCTAAATCTTCTTCTCTATAAGCATTCCTCGTAGAAAGATTATCAACGTACAACACTCCAATTACTTCATCTCTCGGTTTCAAAGGGACACACATTGAAGCCTGGATGGCTTGTTGAACAATCGATCTTGAATCATTCAATCGCGGATCGATACTGGGATCGTTACTTAAAATCGCATCTCCTTTTTCGTAAACAAAGTTAACAATTTTTTTACTATATAGCCGTTCGTCGATCGTTAATCCGGCTTTGCTCTTGATTGCCTTAGTTTCAAGCTGTCCATTTCCTTCATTAACCAGTAATATGATTGCCCGATCTATATTCATGATACTGAACAGTAGTTCAAGTATTTTATCTAAAATTCTGTTATTCTCCTCAGGAGAAGAAAGTTCTTTGCTCACTTCCAGTAAAATTTTTAACTTGTCTACTGTCCGCTGTTGGGCGTTTTGCTGCTTCAGCTTCAAAACCGAGCCGTTTTCTACTGTAGAATTTTGCTGTAATAAGTCTTTAATGGCTACACGACTTTGATCTGTTGGTAACCTTTTGATAATCGATATTTCAGAGTTTTGGTGTTGCTGAGTTGGTGGTAGAGTATTTGCCAGTGTATCTACAAATTTAAATGCTACACTTCCACAGCGAACAAAGTTTCCGTTTTTGAGTTCACAGGAGTTGATTTTTTGATTATTCACAAAGGTGCCGTTGCGGCTCTTTAAATCTTCTATAGTAGCGCGTTCTCCATTGACAATGACTTTAGCATGGTGACGGGATATACTGCCATGCATTACCTTCAAATTGTTGTCTATTTCACGCCCGATGCTGTTTTCACCAGGCTTCAACTGATGAATTTGCTTTTCAGCAGTGGCTGGGTTTTGGATTAAATACGGCATACTCTACCCTCTCTGATGCTTTATTTTTTCTTAACAATATAATATAGATGCTATTTTTCTATAGTACAACCCCGTTCTAACACATCGCACTCGCTCTAACGAATCCCCCTACCTTGTTTAGTAGCAGGTACCACCCCAATTTAGCATTGTTTTAGCGATCGGCTTGTAGTATAATAATCGGGGGTAGGAATTCACCAACCTCAAACCCCACCCCCCTGCCAGTCATTGAAGAGAGGTGCTGGTGCTGGGAATTGGGAGGCAGAACCTCACCAACAGCATTCCCAGGCAGAGCCTGGGAACGAAAATAACTAGAATAAGTTGCTCCTAGGGCATAAAGATCCGATGCTGGTACTGCTCTCCCGCCAAATTATTCCAGGGGCGTGTAACCATAGGTTCCCACAACAGTAAAGGTGGCTCCTAGCGAGAAACAGTTTTGTTGCTGTATCAGCCTAACCCAAACTACAACTAACATGTTGGGTTTCGTTCCTCAACCCAACCTACAACTACTCGTTGACAAATCTTCCCCATCTACCCCCTCTACCTGTCTTCCTTGTCTTAGAAAGGGGTGGGGGGCTCACAAGGGTAGGTTTTTTACAAATGGGTAGTAACTCGACAAGGATGACAAGGAAGGAAAGTAGACAAGGAGGCAAAAAGCCTATTCACTCGTTGACAAATCTTCCCCATCTACCCCCTCTACCTGTCTTCCTTGTCTTAGAAAGACCCAAATATTAAAAACCTACCCTTGTCAGGGGGTGGGTGGGAGA
>CASBRB010000232.1 GCA_949127975.1 Oscillatoriales cyanobacterium PMM_0019
ATAATTTCTGGCGTTCCTAAACTACATTCTGTGGACTACAGCATTATACCCGATCGGATTGAAGCGGGAACGTTTTTAGTTGCAGGTGCGATTACCCACTCAGAAATTAGTCTTTCACCCGTAGTGCCAGAACATATGACACCGGTAATTGCCAAACTAGGAGAAATTGGCGCAAAAATTATTATAGAAGCTCCCGACTGCCTGCGAATTATCCCTGGACACACCCACCAAGGCACCGATATTGAAACGTTGCCTTATCCGGGTTTTCCCACAGATATGCAGGCGCAATTTATGGCTTTGCTAACTCTGAGTCAAGGGGACAGCGTTATTACCGAAACTGTATTTGAGAACCGCTTACGTCACGTAGCCGAGTTGAATCGCATGGGAGCTGACATTCGCGTCAAAGGCAATAATGCGATCGTTCGGGGAGTCTCCATGCTATCGGGAGCGCCAGTGCTAGCTACCGATTTACGGGCTTCAGCAGCTCTGGTATTGGCAGCACTGGCCGCCGAAGGAAAAACCACCATTACAGGATTACAGCATCTAGACCGAGGCTACGATAATCTTGAGGGCAAGCTGCGGCATTTAGGAGCAAAACTGCAACGCATACAAGATGATGTAGAAGCTCAAAAAGAAGAACCTACTGCTGTCAGCAGCAGCAGTCACTAGCTCGCGGGGAATCTGGACTCATAGCCAACAGGACTGTAGCAAACTGGGCATATATAGGGGCAACCACCGGGGTTTGCCCCTACGAACCGCTATATGTAGTGTAGCTGCGTAAGTCCTGGCCAAGTAATTTTGGATTGAACTAAAATCTAAAATCGCCTGGCTCCTTTTTAGCTATGGCGTAATATTTCTGACAGCGCCGCTTTCAGGGTGGGATACTGATATTCAAACCCTGTGGAGAGCGTTCTTTTAGGTAAAACCTGTTGCCCTTCCAAAACCACCTTAGCGCCATCTCCCAGGAGCATTTCTAGAGCAAAGCTAGGAACGGGTAACCAAGAAGGACGATGCAAAATTTCCCCTAGAATTTGGCAAAACTCGCTCATGCGGACTGGGTTGGGGGCTGTAGCGTTCATGACGCCTTCAACCTCAGATCTATTTAGAGAAAATAGGATCAGGTTAACCAGATCATCGCGGTGAATCCAGGAAAACCACTGACGACCACTGCCCAGAGGACCACCAGCAAATAGTTGAAATGGGGGGAGCATCTTAGCGAGGGCTCCTCCCATCCCCAGAACAATACCTAGTCGCAGTAGAGCCAGTCGGGTACCGCTGGCTCTGACTTTCTCGGCTTCTGCTTCCCAAGTTTGACAAACCTGAGCTAGAAAATCGTTACCACTTGGGCTATTTTCATCAAAAGTAGCAGTTTCGCTGGTTCCGTAGTAACCGATCGCAGAAGCATTTACCAAAACTGTTGGTTTGGGGTTGGCTCCAGCAATAGCCTCCACAATCTTTTGAGTGGCTAGCTGACGACTTAAGAGAATTTCTTGCTTGCGTTCTGGCGTCCAACGAGCCTCAGCAATTGGTTCTCCTGCCAGATTCACCACACCGTCACACCCAGAAATAGCTTGTTGCCAGGAACCAGATTCAGTGGGCTTGTAGGCAACAACTTCCAGATTTTGGTATGCTGAATTCGGAAATAATCGCTGGGCTTTATCTGGTTTACGGGTGAGAATTAATAATTCATGTCCTTCAGCATTGAGGCGATCGACTAACCGAGTGCCGACAAACCCCGTTGCTCCAGTAATGGCTACTTTCATTTTTACTTCCTATTGCAACTTATCTAAGGATCTAAAAAAAATGACATTTGAAGAAATGCAAGAAATCATTAGAGGTATGCTATCCGTCCAAAGGGAACTCCAAGAAAGTCAATTAAAATTTCAAGAAAGTCAATCAAGCATAAAAGAAGATATTGCATCATTAATTGAACAGTCGAAGCAACAAGAAAAAATTCTAAATCGATTGATAGGTTACAGTCTTACGGCTGAATCAGACAAGCTTGATTTAGAAGAAAAGATGGTAGCACTAGAACGCCGGAATAAAAAAAGTGGTTAAAACTAATCTACCATCAAAATCGGGTTTTACGCAGTTCGATTGTAAATTTTTGTTAAGGAGATCTTCCTAGAGCGAACCTCAGCAATTGGTTTCACACCCAGAAATAGCTTGTTGCCAGGAACATCTTCTTGGTATTAAGGCGCGATCCACCCCAACTATATACAATCTATCTTTAGTAGGTGGCAATAAAATTTTATTTGTGGTATATTACTGCGACTACCTAATAGATAAATTTCCGTGAATGAGTGCTGTCGCTTGCACGATCTCACTTTTTCGCGTTGCTCCCTTGTGGATACTCTTGTAATTGGCTATGGAATTTGGAGATACGGCACTCAAGCTCTTATCCTCATGATGCAACCGCCAAACAATAATAAAGGCACACCAGGCAATAATCAACGCCAAAATAAGCAATTTGCTGATGCTATCCGTGAAATTGAAAGACGTATAGATGGAAAACTTTCTAAAGATCAAATACGTCGTTTACACGATGCTATTAGTGGTCAGATCTATGACTATCATGATATAGTAGAAGAAGGGGTAAGAATGTTCGGGAATTAAGGAGCTGAAACCTAATGGACATTGGGGGAATACAAGCAAAACTTAATCTATTATTGCAACAGAAAGCTTGGGGTGTTTCTTTAGGATTTGGTAGCTTTCTAACTTTAGAATTCGGTCAACCTTTACCACCAAGTGAAGAACGCCAAAAGATTCATGGAGAGTGGCATCTATGGCTTTATAACTGTGCATGGCGATTAGAGGAAGATGATAAAATTTTGGCAGCATCGGGGGATGAACGGCATAAGCTGGAGACTGCCATTCATCGTTTAGAAGGTCTGACTTTACAGTCAGTTAATCTGCTCTCCCCAGCCTGGGACGTGGTTTTTACCTTTGAACATCAGGTTGTCCTAAGACTGTTTACAATTTATTCTCAAGATTACGAGCACTGGTTTCTCTATGTACCAGATGGTAACGTGCTTTCTGTCGGTCCGGGTAGTTCTTGTTCTTGGGAGTCCAGTAGCATCAGAACAAGAACATACGCTAAGGAAAATGATACTTGGACTGAGCAAGATAAACTCGATCTAACAACCTTTTCCTTGCAGTATGCAGCCGACCTTTTCCGTGAAAACGAGGAGATTGTTTAATGTCGTTTAATCCCGGTGATGTGGTAACAGTAGATTTTCCTGGTGTTCCGCAGTTTTATCGTTACTCTACCACCATCTGCCAACTTAGTTTTGATTGGTCATCTGTCAGAACAGGATTGGAATGAGGTTAGTGCCTGCTTGAAAGTAGCACTTGCGAATTTGGAATAACAACAACTTCGTGGCATCCGGTAGCGATCGCCCAATATTGTACCTCAAGCGAGGGGGTACACCGTCAGGTACTTGCGTTCTCCGATTCAAAAAGTTAACAATAAGGAACGCAAGGCAGAGCAGGAGATGGATGTGAGTCAGCAATTTGACTATGATTTAGTAATTATCGGCGCGGGTGTGGGCGGACATGGGGCTGCCCTTCATGCAGTCAGTTGCGGTCTGAAAACCGCTATCATTGAAGCATCAGAGATGGGTGGTACTTGCGTCAATCGCGGCTGCATACCCTCTAAAGCTTTGTTGGCAGCAACAGGGCGGTTGAGGGAGTTCCGCAACGCACATCACCTGAAGGAACTAGGGATTCAGTTAGGCAGTGTAGAATTCGATCGGCAGGCTATAGCAGACCATGCTAGCAACCTAGTCAGCAAAATTCGGGGAGACTTGACCAATAGCTTAACCCGACTTCATGTTGACACAATCCGAGGCTGGGGTAAAATATCTGGCTCCCAAAAAGTCTCTGTGACAACAGACGCGGGTGAGAAAATTATTACTGCCCGTGACATCATTATTTCCTCTGGCTCAGTTCCCTTCGTACCTCCGGGCATCGAAATTGACGGTAAAACTGTTTTTACCAGCGACGACGCCCTGAAACTAGAATGGCTACCTAACTGGGTGGCAATTATAGGCAGTGGCTACATCGGTTTGGAATTTTCCGATATTTATTCAGCCTTGGGCTGTGAAATCACTCTGATTGAAGCACTAGATGTGCTAATGCCAGGGTTTGACCCAGACATAGCCAAACTTGCTCAAAGAGTGCTAATTACCCCCCGTGACATTGAAACTCATGTCGGGATTATAGCACAAAAAGTGACTCCAGGTTCACCTGTAACGATCGAACTAGCCAACGTAAAAACGAAAGAGGTTGTGGATGTCCTAGAGGTGGATGCTTGCCTAGTGGCCACAGGTCGCATTCCAGCTACTAAGAATCTAGGCTTAGAATGTGTAAGCGTAGAAACAGATCGACGTGGCTTTATCCCAGTAAATGACAGAATGGCAGTACTTTTAGCAGGTGAAGAAGTGCCGCACCTGTGGGCAATTGGGGATGCTACAGGCAAAATGATGCTCGCTCATACGGCATCTGCTCAAGGAATGGTAGCAGTAGAAAATATCTGTGGGCGTCAGCGTACCATAGACTATCGCAGCATTCCAGGAGCAGCTTTCACTCACCCGGAAATTAGTTTTGTCGGTTTAACTGAACCAGCGGCAAAAGATCAGGGCAAAGTTGAGGGGTTTGAAGTGGCGACTGTGCGGAGTTACTTCAAGGGTAATTCTAAAGCACTGGCAGAAGGTGAAGCCGACGGGATGGCGAAGGTGATTTATCGACAAGATACTGGCGAAGTTTTAGGCGTTCACATTATTGGTATGCACGCGGCAGATTTAATTCACGAAGCATCGAGTGCTCTAGCCAACAGGCAATCTATCAATACCCTAGCATATCTGGTACACGCTCACCCCACCCTTTCCGAGGTATTAGATGAAGCTTATAAACGAGCCTTAAAAGTTTGAAATTTGTCAATTATGACCAATAACCAATGACAATGCAAGAAATCCGACGACGCCCACCAAATCCAACAATTTCAGTTAGCTGCTTACAATATCAGATTGCCGTGCCGGACGCCAAACCCCGCCATATACTTGAGGAAATAGTCTGGCACAAAGAAACAGAAGTTGACAAGATGCGAGAACGTCTACCCCTGGGAAAGTTGCAGACTCAGGTGCAAAACGCACCAGCACCTCGTAACTTTGTCGATGCCCTCCGGCTGTTTAAAACGCGCCCCGCCCTAATTGCGGAAGTGAAAAAGGCTTCTCCCAGCAAGGGGGTGATTCGCCCTGATTTTGAGCCAGTGGCGATAGCTACTGCTTACGAGCAGGGGGGAGCCAGTTGTTTATCAGTGCTGACAGATCAAAAATTCTTTCAAGGCAGCTTTGAAAATTTGGCTCGTGTGCGCAATAGTGTAAACGTGCCAGTATTGTGTAAGGAGTTTATCATCTATCCTTACCAAATTTACAAAGCTCGTAGCTGTGGGGCTGATGCCGTACTGCTAATTGCAGCAATCCTGAGCGATAAAGACCTCAATTATTTTATCAAAATTACCAACGCCTTGAAGATGACACCTCTAATCGAAGTGCATACCCTAGCAGAACTAGATCGTGTGTTAGCCTTAGAGGGAGTTACCACTATTGGGATCAACAATCGCAACCTGGAAGATTTTTCAGTCGATCTAAAGATCACCTGTCAACTTCTGGAAGCAAGGAGAAACCAACTGCTCTCCCGTGGTATTTTGGTTGTTAGCGAGTCAGGGTTACACACAAGTGCCGACCTGAAGCTGGTGGAATCAGCCGGAGCCGAGGCCGTTCTGATTGGGGAGTCATTGGTAAAACAGCCCGACATTGGTGCAGCTGTAGCTGCTTTGTTTTCTCAACCATAAGCTGACGCCGCCAAAGCCCAAGGCTTTGGCGGGAGTCATTAGTTAGGATGGAAGAAGTGCATGGGGTATTATAAATAATATCCCAGAGCATCCCCCTATAGATATAGGTTAGCGGGCTCGTCAGTTTAATTTAGTTAGATAATTTTTCATGGAACCAATTCCTCTTCCATCACTTATTCACTATGAACTGCTACTCCAGCTTCTAGAACGCCAAACCTCATTCGCCGTTAGTGAAAATCCGGCTATGCGACAGCAAGTCAAACAACTGATCGTTACCCTTCGCAAAGCGGTAGCTCAGCAGAAGCAAATTGAACAAAGCTGCGAACAAGCAAATTTACCTATTGAGTACCTCTGGTCACTCAACAGCATAAGCCAAGAAGTAAAAAGTAAAAAGTAAAAAGGCAAAAGAAAAATATTCTTTGGTTTTTTTCATGACCCCTTGCGACATTTAGTTGGAGGTCGAAAGTGCCTGAAGAAAACGTAGTTAACGGTTACTGGTTGAACCCGCAGGAAAGTTCCTCTGAGGTTATCCACACGCCAGTTGACGGAACTCTACAACCAGAAATTGAGAGTAAACCCGTAACAGAAACTTCAGAGTCGGGAAATGCCACTGAGCAGGCACTTCACAGGCAAGCTTGGAAACAGGAGCGTCAAACTCTTTTCCAAGAGTTGGAGTTGGCGCACCGAAATAATTTCCAACTGAAACTGAGTCTAGAGGAGAATCCTGTTGAGGGCATATACCGTCTAGAACCAGGTGAGGAGCAGTTGACTTCTGGAACCTTCAATGAGTTCAATAGTGAGCAGCGATCGCTCCAACGGCTAGAAACCCAATTGGCGACGACTGAAGAAGTAGCTAGTCTTCAGCAACAGGCTTTGGTTCGACTAAAACAACTTTTAGCAGGGCAGCAACAGGCACTGGAAGACCAAATCAACCAAGTCCAGACAAAAGACCAGACGCTGCAAGAATTATTATCCGCCATAGAAACCCTAGTTCAAGCGCAACAGTTCGAGATCGGAAATCTCAAAACCCAGCTTTCCCAGGAACGCACAAAAAACCAAAGTAACCAAAAGCAGACTTCTAGACAGCTAAGCGAACAACAGACAGAACTCGCCGCAGAGCAACAACGAGTACGGGAACTAGAAGCACAAATTTTATCTGCCAGCACTAAAGCAGGACATCTGGAAGTGCAACTGGTAACGGCGCACCAACAAATAGAGTCGCTATATCGAGTATTGGGCGATCGCGCTTACTCCCTGAAACAGTTGACAGCCACCCACCGCCACAGTGAAAACCTGGTTTTGGAACAAAAAACCAATATTGCCGCCAGAGACAGCCAAATAGAGGCGCTGGAAAATAAGCTAGCTCACCAAGTCAACACTCATGCCCAACTGCAACAGGCGTACCAGCAACTAGAAGACGAGCGAGATTACCATCAAGCCCGTACCAATAAACTAGAGCGCCAAAGAGCAGCCCTGCAAGAACAAATTCTGATGCAAGCCCAACAAGCCAATGAATACGAGGCTGCCATTAAGTCTTGGAAAGACTTGTGTGAAAGTAACCACCGCCTAAGTCAACAGTTGAAGCAATTACTGGAACGATCGCTACCAGAGGGGAGTGCAGACATAGAGCAATTGCTGAGGACTCTTCCATCCTCAACTGATGCCAGTACTAGGACACCAATAATTAGAAAATCACCGCATTCGACGTCTTACAAAGCTGCCCATGTAGACTTGCCAGGTTTTTTAAGAAAACTTAATTGACTGGAGTTTAGACTATCTCGCGCCCTGAGTTGTAGTTGTAGGTTGGGTTGAGGAACGAAACCCAACATGTTTTCTCGTTTTCTCGTTCCCAGGCTCTGCCCTTACCCTTACCCACATTTTTTATGCTGGAGTTGGACATGTGTAGAGTGAGAAAACGA
>CASBRB010000233.1 GCA_949127975.1 Oscillatoriales cyanobacterium PMM_0019
AGAAGAAAAGTTGTCTGCTATGGAAACAAGAATGAATTTTCAGGAGTTTCTTACCAAAGGCATATTAATTACTTTAACCGCTGCTGTATTTGGTATTTTAGCTAAAGTTTTTGGCTTTACTGGCAATGCTTGACACTATAGCAACCGCCAAGGCGGTTGCTATATTTGTAGGTTGGGTTGAGGAACGAAACCCAACATCACCCGTGTGGGTTTATGTTGGGTTTCGCTATCGCTCAACCCAACCTACAACTACTTCTTCAGGATATAGAGGGGCAACCACAGGGGGATTGCCCCTACGAACACTACTCTGAGTCACTGAATTGACTTTGATTACTCTGGCTTTGATGCTGTTGCCGTTTGGCTTCTAAGCGAGATTTCCACTCGCGAATCGCTTGAGCCATTCGTACCACAGGCGGAATATATTCCTCTGAACTAGATTCCTCCTGGTTGTCAGCTAAATAGTTATCTACAGGAGGCTGAAAAGCCAGATACTCCGCTAAATCTACTTGTGGCCATTCTTTGTAAATAGCTCGCATGACGGCACTAGCTGATAGATAGCGCTCATCTAGAGAAACTTTTACCATTTTGTTGATTATCTGCGCCAAAGGATCGCTCACCTCAACTCGATCGCGCCAAATAATCTCACCTGCTAAAGGATCGCTTCCCAAGTCTAAAGGATTTTTACCCGTCAACAGGTAAATACAGGTGACGCCTAGAGCATAAATATCGCTAGCATATACTGGGTGTAGAGAAAATTGTTCTGGTGGCGCAAACCCCATCGTGCCAATAAAATTGGTTGACATATTTACAGCAGTGTCGTCAACCTCAACAATTTTTTCTTTCACAGCACCAAAATCAATTAGCACCAGCCTGCCATCATCCTGACATTGGATGATATTATGGGGCTTAATATCCCGATGTATGACCTTTTCTTGGTGGATATAGTGCAACACTGGCAGCATCTGGCAAAGGAAAACTCTGACTTGCGCTTCCGACATCGCACTAAAGCGCCTCACCTGTCGGGCAAGGGTAGAACCCCGGACGTATTCCTGAACTAGGTAGAATTCCCCATCTATGACGAAGTAATCCAGCAGCATGGGAATCTGAGAATGTCTGCCGAGCTTACTGAGTGTTTTCGCCTCTCGCTCAAAGCGCTCGCAAGCGGTTTCCCAAGATAGGGCATCGCGGAACTTGGGGCAGAGTTGTTTGATGACGCACAACGGTAACCCAGGCAAGTACATATCTTTTGCCAGGAAGGTAACGCCGAAGCCACCTCTGCCCAGCATTCGCAATACCTGATATCGTGAGCGAAACAATTCCTCCTGACCGCACAGCTTACCCAAGGTCGTCTGCTGTAGAATGTCAGAGTGAAAATGAGTTAGGTTTGTCGGCGGGAAATTCATAGCATGGAGTTACAAGTCAGCCGTCACCGTAATTATAACTTTTTTTTGATGGCTATGAATTAATTTTCTGACGTTCTATTTGTAAAGCTGCCTGAACTTTTTCAAACTCAACTAACATCAGGGGTAATTTATCTCGCCCATCTATAGTATTCCCATCACAGCCGAGGGATTCTAACTCTTTACAAAAATCAGACAAATTTTTCGCGCCCATAGTAGCACTGTTCGACTTGAGCGTGTGGGCGGAGTGTCGCAACTGCTGAGCATTTGCTTGAGCAATAGATATCACGATCGCTTCCATTAATTTTGGCGCATCTTCCAGGTAACAATCAATCATCTCCACTAGAATTTCGTCAGCATCTTCACCTACCATCTTCCGGAACGATTGCAGCACCTTGGCGTCAATAGCATTGCTTGATTCTGGTGATGGGGGAGGGGTGGGGTTGTCCACTACTCCCCACTCTCCTGCCTTTAATTGACACTTGCTCAGGGCGGCGATTAGTTCTTCTACCCGGATAGGTTTGCTTACATAGTCGTCCATCCCAGCATTAATACACAATTCGCGATCGCCTTGCATGGCATTAGCTGTCATCGCAATAATGCGCGGACGTGCAGCAGGCACCCATTCCTCACAAATACGGCGAGTAGCTGTTAATCCATCCATTTCTGGCATCTGCATATCCATCAGCACTACATCATAATGCTGCCGACGTAAAGCTGCTAATACTTCCATTCCATTATTAGCTACATCTGCGGTATAGCCCATTTCTTTTAATATATATGAGGCTACCTTTTGATTTACTATATTATCATCTGCCAATAATATATTAAGCGGTAACTCTGCTGCTAAATTTCGATTTATCTGAGGTGCCTTGCTACGGTAAGACTTCAGATAAATCGGCTGTCCACCAAAAAATTGAATCAAAATATTGTAGAGGTGGGATTGTTTAATCGGCTTGGTTAGAAAGGCTGCGAAATCAACGTGTCCGCTCGTTTGGGGTTTACCTATAGACGTCAACATGATTAAAGGCAAATTCTGGTAATCGGGCAACTGCTGGATTTTTGCTGCCAGAGTAATACCATCCATTTCTGGCATTTGCATATCCAGAATTGCCAGATCGAATACTTCACCTTTACGGCACAATTTCAGAGCTTCAAATCCAGATTCAGCAGCGCAGGTGAGCATTTCCCAAGATTCTGCTTGCAACGTCAAAATTTGCCGATTAGTAGCGTTATCATCCACAATCAGCAGCCGCTTTCCAGCTAAGAGAGTAAGTGATTGGAGAGGATCAATTAGTGCTGCATTCGGTTCTGATGTAGCAACTATAGTAAAGTAAAAAGTAGCACCCTTTGATTTGGTATTCTTCGATTGTTCATCAAGTTCGTTTTCTAATCCCAAATCTAAAATCGGCAATTTAAAATCGGGAGGAGGGTTTCCGGCAACTACTCCTCCACTTTCGACCCACATTTTACCGCCCATCATTTCACTGAGCTGCTTACTAATAGCTAAACCCAACCCAGTGCCACCATATTGTCGAGTGGTAGAAGAATCCACTTGACTGAATGATTTGAATAGACGGTTCATTCTATCTGCGGGAATACCGATGCCTGTGTCTTTAACAGCGAATTGAATTTCGTAATTTCCCTCGTTCCTAGGCTCCGTCTGGGAACATCGGGCTGTTACTGAAACTATAACTTCACCTTGTTCTGTAAACTTAATCGCATTACCAATTAAATTTACTATAATTTGCCGGAGGCGAGTGCTATCGCCAATTATGGCTATTGGAGTTGACTGAGGCATTATATATGCCAATTCAATACTTTTTTCAGATGCTCTGTGCCCTAATAAATCGAGAGCTTCTTCAATACAAGTTCTTAAATTAAATGAACGCTGCTCTAGCTCCAGTTTACCTGATTCTAGTTTTGATAGATCCAGAATATCATTAATTATAGTTAATAAAGCATCACTGCTAGTTTGAATTGTTTGAGCAAAATCATTTTGCAGAGATGTTAGTGGTGTGTTGAGTAGCAAGCCTGTCATGCCAATAATGGCATTCATCGGCGTGCGTATTTCGTGGCTCATATTAGCCAAAAATTGACTTTTGACAAGAGTCGCTTGTTCAGCCACAGCCTTGGCTTTTTCTAGTTCTTGATTAGACTGGGATAATTGCTCGGTGCGTTCAAATAGCTTTAGTTGCGCGAAATAGCGATCGGTAATATCTTCTAATAGCCAGAGACGACCGGGAACATCGTGTATTCTCGTAGGTGTGCTAGAGATACTTAGCACTTTTGACTGTGGCTTACTAAAAACCCAGTTCCAGTGGCGAATTTCTGCCTGAGGCTGGTATAAAACTTTTCCCCCCTGCGCCATAATTTCCTGTTGATTATCGGCACTGAGGCGTAGCATCGTCATTGCCTGAGAAATCAATGCTGGTTCTAAAGCTCCAGCGGGTAAACGTAATTGCGAGGCGGCAGCTTGATTAATCCAGCCTTGCTCACCACTTTCATCAACAAATACCACTCCCTGATGGATTGTCTCTAACATGGCACTAAAGCGTGCCTCTAATTTATCCAGATATAAGGTGGTATCGCTGAACTGTAACAAAGTGCGTAACTCCCCCAGTAGCGACTCGATAAACTGTCGCAGGTAAGAAGAGATGTTAGTTTGGTGGTTCCAAATCAGCACAATCGCACCTCTGAGGGCAGGCACGGCGTCACCGACGCTACCAGATGACGATAGTGGTAACACTGCCAGAGATTTAGTTCCCTTAGCTAGCAAGATATGGTTTGCACGGGGAGTAGAGGGGTAATCTTCATAGTAGAGGCAACGGTTAAGAGTTAAAGCTTCGGCAAAGAGTTTAGGCGTCGTCAGTTTATTCGGCAGAGCGTCTTCGGGCAGTAGCACTAAGGCTTCAGCGGTGACATCATCGAGTTGACGTAGAGCGAGAGCTGCATCAGCACCAGAAAACTCACGCAATAAGGTAAGGGCTTGGGTGATAACAGGAAAGGCGGTAAATGTAGTGTCTCCTTCACTAAATTTGTCGGCATCCGTGAGGGTAGCCAGCACCGATTGAGAAGCCAGACGCCACTCAATACCCAGCAAGAACCTACGTATCAAGTTGCCCAACACAGCCACACTGCCAACTTCCAGTGACTGGTTTAGTAACCCATCACCAGCCAGCAATCCTATCGGGAGTGTGCCCAGCCCTAGCAATGGTGCGACTAACTGGGTTGGCGAGGGCAACATAATCGAGAACGACAACAGCACTAATGCTAATATATGCAGAGGTGCCCACTTATCCAAAACGCCCAACCCAACTAGGAAAATTGTTAGCCCTAGCACAAACTGGGTAAACGTCGGCAGTCTTTCCGGATGACGGGGTGGCAGCCGCGAACTCAGAAGATTTAGGATTAAGCTGCGATACATTGGACTAGAGTATTGGTTACGACGTCGGGCGCACTTATGTGAGGTAAGTGTCCCTTAGCGGGGATAGGAATAAGTTGACTATTAGGGATCTTATCGTTCATGTACTCACCCACTTGAAGTGGCACAGCAATATCATCACTGGACTGTAAAATTATTGTTGGTACCTTAAGTCTCGGCAACTCGGCTCGGTGATCTGACTGAAAAATCACCTTAGATACAGCTTGCGCAATGTCGGGACGGATAGCTGAAAGTGTATTAGCATACTCAGTTGCTAACTCAGGTTTGTCGGGGTTGCCCATAACTAGGGGTGCAAAGCCACTTGCCCAAGCATAGTAGTTGGTTGCCATAGCTTCGTAGAGGGCATCTAAGTCTGACTGCTCGAAGCCACCATAATATCCAACATCGTTGAGATAACGGGGGGACGCACCGATAAAAATCAGTTTGCTAAAGCAATCCGGCTCAACTAATGCTGCCAGCAAACTAACCATCCCACTAACGGAATGACCAACCACTATGCTTTTGGTTAGCTTTAACTCGTTGCATAGATCCAACAGATCTTCAGCATAGCTGTAAATGCTGCTATATCGCCGAGGACTATAGGCAGAAAAATCTGACTTGCCAGCACCCACATGGTCGAACAGTACGATCCTAAAATTCGGCGAAAATGCTGCTACCTGATGCCGCCAAGCAGTTTGATCTGAGCCGAAGCCGTGGGCAAAGATGATAGTCTGACTGCCCTCACCAAGCACATTAACATGATTGCGCTCTATGATACTACTTGACATATATTGGCACCCTCCGATCGCGATCGCTTAATCAAAATTTAAAAAACTTAATAATTCAATATAATGATAACCTAAAATCGGTTATAGATTATAGTTTTGTATCAAGAAAATTATTTATCAACAGCATTTATGACCTACTGCCTCCGGATTGCAGATATACCAATAAGTGAGCGTCCTCGGGAGCGCTTAATTGCTCTAGGAGCTAAAAATCTTGCCACAGCGGAACTAATTGCAATTCTGTTAGGGACGGGTCAAGGAGCCGGAAAACTTTCTGCTATGGGACTAGGACAATACATTTTGCAGCAATTAAGTCAACACCAGCGAGATCCCCTAGAAACTCTGCGAGACATTTCAGTTCAAGAGTTGATGACAATTCCTGGAATTGGACCTGCAAAAGCGACAACGATTTTGGCAGCGGTGGAATTAGGCAAACGATCCTTTCAAACCCGCCCAACCGATCGTACCACAATTGAGAGTCCTGACTCGGCGGCTGCCGCATTGAGTCACGACCTAATGTGGCAAGCCCAGGAGCGATTTGCCGTGCTGCTGTTGGATGTGAAGAATCGCTTGCTGGGTACTCAAGTGATTACCATAGGTACAGCCACCGAAACTCTGGCACCTCCCCGTGAGATCTTCCGGGAAGTGATTCGTCAGGGAGCCACAAAAGCGATCGTAGCTCATAACCACCCCTCCGGCAACACTGAACCCAGTAAGGAAGATATTGAGCTAACCCGTCAGTTATTGGCAGGCGGACAATTCCTTAACATTCCGCTGCTAGATCATTTAATTTTGGGCAATGGCGATTTTCTGAGCCTGCGGCAAACGACTTCCTTGTGGCATGAGTGTCCCCAAGGGGATTAAAATGGGCTATTCGCTATCGCACTGGGCTACGCTACAGTACCAAAAAATCCTGCCAAACCTCAAAAAAACTCTAGCAACCGCTATATGTAGAGGCAGTGCGTAAGTCCTAAAAATGTTGACAACTGACCACGAACTGTGTTACCTTAAATTAATCAGGGGCGATTGGCACAGTGGTAGCGCGCTACCTTCACACGGTAGATGTCACTGGTTCAAATCCAGTATCGCCCATTGAACGCACCCCACCTAAATTACTTTTAGGGGCGCGTCGAGGCAATAGTCCTTGACGCGCCCCTAAAAGTATGAAATTTCAGCGGTGGAACCTGCACAGCTATCAGAGAGTCGTTCTTTGAGTCCCAAGCGCACCGTTTGTATCAGTAACAATGGCAAATCCAGTACCAAACCCTAGCTCAAAAATCCGGTCTAAGTCCCGCTGGGCTAGCGTTTTAGGGACTTCTCTAATAGCTAGCGTCTTATTCCACACTCCGGTTTTAGCCCAAAAGGTATATGAAAATGTCAAAATTAATCCCAACTCTCCTGCACAAACCATGCGGGGTATCAGTGGTGGTTCAGTATCGGCAAGCCAAGTTGCTGGTGCTAACCAAACTTCAACAGGTCCTTGTGTGGGTTTTGTGGACACAAAGCCCAACCATACGATGGTTCTGACTGCTGATTCACCAAATCTCAGTATTATAGCAGATAGCCCCGAAGACACCACGATGGTAGTTAAGGGACCTGGTGGAGTGTGGTGTAATGATGACTACCAAGGCAAAAATCCTGGCATAGCAGGTGCGTGGCTTGCTGGTACCTACAAAATCTGGATTGGCTCTTATCAAAAATCCCAGTATTACCCCTACACTATCCACATCACTCCAGGACGTTGACATCTGCTCCGGTTGAAATATGTCTTCCCAGAATCCCCACGAACTTGCACAAATCCGATTTTTCCTACGCCAAGCAGCCTCACTGCTTGTCTATCAATCGGTTTTCAGTGGCGAAATTGCTCAAGCTTTCCTCCATCTGCTGCAAGCTATCCATCACAGCTACGCTAGTACAGCCAGTGATTTGGATTGCCTGCAAGCCTATGGCAAGTGGTTTAAAGCTTTAGTCGCCAAAAATATCAATTGGCAAGATTACTTAATTACTCAAATCCTGAAAAATGATAACCCTTTTACTCAGCAAGTTCAACAAGCGGAACTAGGGAATTTGCCCCCAGTTCTAGTAGCCGCAGCCCAGCATGATTTACAAGCTCTGCAGAGTCTCTATCAATGCAGTAGCCAGCAGTTGAGCCATTGGGTGCAAATTATCTCCGAGAAGGCTGTTGCGCCTGTCGTCTGGAACAACTACGAACTAGCAGGGGGAGCAGGGGGAGTAAGAGCGAAACTGCAACAACTGGAAAATTGGGCGGATGCCTTGGAAGATTTGGCAGCTTACTACGGGGAATATGGCACTGGGCTATTTGCTGAGTATCGCGCTTTTCGCTGGCAGTCAGGGCAGCTAGTGGGTGTACCCCACCCTGATGCAGTACAGGTAACAGAGCTATTCTGCTACGACTCTCAACAAGCAGCAATGCTTAAGAATACTGAGTTTTTACTGGCAGGCTACCCAGCTCTCCATGTGTTACTTTACGGTAGTCGCGGTTCTGGGAAGTCTTCTTTGGTAAAGGCGTTGTTGAATAAGTATTCTCACCGCCAACTCCGCCTGATTGAAGTTGCCAAATCTGACCTTAAAGATTTACCTGTAATTGTAGAGCAGTTGCGGGATGTTCGCCAGAAGTTCATTATTTTTGTAGATGACCTTTCCTTTGAGGAAGATGACGACGCTTTCAAAGCTTTGAAAGTGGTGCTCGAAGGTAGTATAGTTGCACGACCTCAAAATGTAGTAGTTTATGCTACTTCTAATCGGCGGCATTTGGTGAGAGAATTTTTTGCCGATCGCCCTCGTCCTAGTGATGCTGATGAAGTCAACGCTTGGGATACGGTTCAGGAGAAACTTTCATTTAGCGATCGCTTCGGTTTAACTTTAACATTTGAACCCGCCGACCAGAAAACCTACTTAACCATTGTCCGGAATCTGGCAGCACAAGCGGGAATCACTCTGAGCCAGGAAGACTTAGAGTATCGTGCCTTACAGTGGGCGACTCGTCATAATGGACGTTCTGGACGCACCGCACGGCAGTTTATTAACTTTCTCACGGCAGAGTTGGCTATTTCTCGTTAGTGGGTTTTACTTTCCGACTAAAATGGTGATTAAAGTCCTTTCTCAGGAGGAATATAAAATGGGTTTTTTGGATAAGATAATGGGCCGTGGCAAACAAAGCCAACCCAAACTAAACGCAGCTGAAGCATTTACCGCGATCGCTTTGATGGCAATTGCCGCAGACGGCCAAGCTAATGAGGCTGAAATGCAAGCTCTCAAAACTGCTTTATCTCAAATACAACTATTCATGAGCTATTCAAATGACGCCAAGAAAAAAATGATCGATCGACTCTTGAATATGGTAGATAAAAACGGTGTTGATGTAATGTTGAAGGCAGCTATAAGCTCAATACCAGATGAAGTGAAAGAGACAAGCTTTACTGTAGCAACTGAGATCGTCGTGGCCGATGGCAAAATTACCACAGAAGAAGAAAAGTTTTTGAACGATCTCTATCCCGCTTTAAATATATCAGAAGAGATAGCTGTCAAGATTAGAAATGATATATTGAACAAAAAATAACCGCCAGCGATTTAAATCCTTGGCAGTCCTCTGGAGAGGACTGCAAATATAGCAAAAAACCAGTTGGGTTTCGTTCCTCAACCCAACCTACAATCTTAACTAAAGTCCTCAAAAAAGGCTTGTAGTGAGGACTTTAGTCCTAATTGCACCATCGCGCTCGATACATCCACCTAAATAAACTGTTTAGTAACCAAATCTGGCACTGGTGAAACTTTATACGCGATCGCACAGTCATCTAAGGAAAGTAAGTTGTGCTACCACTAAAATTATAAGGTATAAATGAATCACCAAATCAAAATACGGTTAATGGGTGATGCTAATGATTTGCAGATATTTTCAGCCTTACTGGAAACCATAGCTGCCAGAAAAATAATAGCTATTGCTGAAGAATCGGCTCGTTATCCCATCCGAGGTAGTTCAAAAGAATTTCAGAAAGACATAAAAATTGAAATGCTAATTGACGGGGGAAAATTTTAGAGTAAATGAAGCCACAAAAACAGAAATCACGGGCTAAAAATAACCAGTAGTAATATTGCTATTCCTTTGATTCTAAGTGTAATAGACCATCTTCTATATAAACAACTCGATCGGCTACATCCTTGATTCGGGGATCGTGCGTCACCATAAGCACCGTGCAGCCCTTTTCTTTTGCCAGGAAGCGAAGTAACTCAATCACAGCGTGCCCCTTCTGGGAGTCTAAAGCAGCGGTTGGCTCATCCGCCATAATCAACTTGGGATTGCCAGATAAAGCGCGAGCTATAGCCACCCGTTGTTTCTCTCCGCCAGATAAATCACGAGGTAAACTCATAGCTTTATCCCCCAATCCCACCTGCTCGAGCAAAAGCTGTGCTTGCTTACGTGCTGAACGCCCCCAAATGCCTTTGATATTCAGAGCCACTTCTACATTTTCAGCCGCCGTCAGCGCTGGAAACAAGTTAAAACCCTGAAAAATAAAGCCGATGTTTTGCGCTCGGAACCGGGCTAACTTACTGCGAGACATACTCGTAATCTCTTCTCCGAGCAGATACACTCTACCCGCAGTTGGAGTGAGAATCCCAGCTAAAATGGACATCAAGGTAGTTTTCCCAGAGCCAGAAGGTCCCATCAACAGATGGATATCACCCTTTTGCACTTCTAAATAAATTCCTTTAAGGGCTTGAAAACGCTCTACCCCCGAGGTGAATACCATCTTTACACCACGGCAAGTAATGGCTTTTGTTTTAGGGTTGACCAACTTTGTTGAACTAGAACCAACTTGACTTGGGATTGTGGCTTTTTCAGCACAGTTAATTTTAGCAGGAGTCATTCGTTAAGCCTTGAACACAATCGCTGGATCAACGCGAATCACCCTTTGAATTGCAAAAATTGATGAGCCAACACACATCAAAACCGTTAATCCAAAAACTGCGATCGCCGTCGTTGGTGTGATTAGAATCAAGATTCCCTGAGTTGCTGACGTCCAAGCTGCCAGCCCCAAGCAAAGAACCATACTGGGCAGATAGCCTAGAACCGCCATCCACAGCGCTTGCTCCCAAATCACACCATATATAACCCAATCAGACGCGCCCATCGCCTTAAGAGTGCCAAACTCTTTCAAATGGCTAGATACAGAAGAGTAGAGGATCTGACTAACAATGACTATCCCAACAATAACGCCTACTGCTGCACCCAGCCCCAGAATGAACCCAATTCCGGTTCGCTGCTGCCAGTAAGTCTGAGTCTTTTCGATCATCTCAGCCTGAGTATAGGCACGGGTGGAAGGCAGGGCAGCCTCTATCTGGTGCTTGAGTGTCTGTAAGTCCTCACTAGGCTTTGCCCGAACCAATATATAGGTGATTAGGTCGTTTCCAGTTAAGTGTTTCGGTACAGGAGGTGCGGGTTTGACAGAAGTAGGGGCAGTAGTGGTAATATCTGTAGGAGCCGATTTTGAATAAGTAGTTGTACACTTGATTCCGTCAGATCCTTTTTGGAGTTTGCAGTCTAAATTAGAAGTTAGACCGGAATTCCCATAAGCGTTGGCACTTTCCAAGGAGGTAAACACGAAAGGATTGGCAATGATGGAGTGGTTCCCTTTCGTCAAGCCAACTAACCTAGCGGGCAGTGAGGCAATTTCACCCACATCACCAGTCTGTTGCAGATTTAGCGTATGCAGGTCGGTTTGGTCTACTATTATTGTGTAAGGTTCGCTCAGGGCTTTCATACTGCCTTGGGTAATATTCGTCGGTGTAAATAATTGCCCCTGAGGATCGAATCCAATTAGCACCACTGACATAATATTGCCGCCCGAATCACGCCATAAGGGTGTTTTGAAAATTAACCCTTCCGCTCGCTCTACACCTGCCACCTGTTGCGTTTGGCTTAGTTGCGAAACGGGTATTGGTAGTGTTAAACCAAGGTGTACCATAGTATCTGAGGACACCCAAATATCCGCTTGCGATGAGTTGATTAAAGTAGTACTGGTGCGAGTAAATCCATCAAAAATACCCGTCTGAATTGTCACCAGGCTGACAGCAAACATAATGCCAGCCTGAGCCACTAGAAAACGTGGGATATCCTCAAATAGGTTCTTACGGGCGATCGAAGCCATAGCAGTACAAGAGACGCAGACATCTTATTTTAGAACTTTATATTGATTAATGTTCACTATCCAGCCTTTTTTGTTCCATTTAGAGCAAGCTACGCGCAGATGCCATTTACTTACACCCGCACCATACGTTTTCAAGATACTGATGCAGCTGGCGTCGTCTACTTTGCCAACGTTCTGGCAATGTGCCATGAAGCCTATGAAGAATCACTAGGGTGCGGGGGCATCCATCTTAAGTCATTTTTCAGCAATCCATCTGTTGCCATTCCCATCGTGCATGCCAGCGTCGATTTTCTCCGTCCTATGTTCTGTGGCGACCAAATAATTATTCATTTCATGACTAAACATTTCAATATCAATACATTTGAAATCAATTATCAAATTGAGGATGCAGAAGAGTTACTTGCCAAAGCACTCACCAAGCACGTTTGTATCGATCCCCTTGGCAGAACTAGAAAAGAATTGCCAGCAGAAATTATTCACTGGCTAGATATGTGGGGGTAAATAAAAACGCCTCAATCACTGCTGCTCTCGAATCCAGCGGGGGTGATGTTCGGCGGGTACAAAAGCTTTCCCGCCATGCTAACAGGACTTAAGTCGGGTTTCGTCATTTTTCGGTAAACTCCCATAGCAACTATATTTGTAGCTATATTTGTAGGTTGGGTTGAGGAACGAAACCCAACATCACCCGTGTGGGTTTATGTTGGGTAGAGCGATAGCGAAACCCAAGCTACAATTATCCCTCCTTAACCTTGCTGTACATATAGTGGTTCGTAGGGGCAATCCCCCTGTGGTTGCCCCTATATATGCCCAATCTATACAGTACTGTACATATAGTGGTTCGTAGGGGCAATCCCCAAGTGGGTTGCCCCTATATATGCTTTGTTAGCCACTTCAAAGCAATTTTTTGGACTTGTTCGCGGTTGATTTTTCCCCGATCGTTACGTGGCAAACTTTCGACTGATACCCAATATTTAGGTTGCTTGAACTTGCTTAATTTATCTTCCAGCCCATGCAGCAATTTGTCAGTACAAACCTCTGGGTTGCTGGGAACGTAAATAGCTGTCACCACTTGCCCCCAATAATTATCTGGCAAGCCAATTACGCAGACATCTGTAACTAGATTGGTTGTCATAATTGCTGCTTCCACTTCTTCTGGGAAAACATTCTCGCCGCCGGAAATAATTTTATTACCACTGCGACCTATAATATTTAAGTACCCCTGGTTATCCAAAAAACCCATATCATCGACTTGGAAATATTCTCGACACAGAAAATTTTCTGGATAATAACCCAGAGCCAGGGAATCAGCCTGGATAGCGATCGTGCCTATTTGGTTAGAACCTAATATTTCACCAGTAGTACTGCGAATTGTTATTTTGGCATGGGGTAAAACTTGACCGCAATTGTTAGTACCGTTGAGAAAATCAACAGGAGTGAGGGTAGCTATCTGGGATGCCGTTTCTGTCATACCGTAGGTGGGCGCTAGTCGGATATTGTGGTATCTAGCTTGTTCAAGTAGTTCAGCCCAGGCGGGGGCACCACCCAAGAGTACAGTCTGAAAGCGCGACAACCATTTAGGGGCATGGTGTAGGAGAGTTTGCAACTGGGTTGGCACTAGAGATATAAAAAATTCTTCTGGATTTATATCACATTCTGGCTCATCCAACAATGCCTTAGACGGTAAAATTACTAAACGCCCACCACTGGTAAACGATCGCATAAATTGCATCAACCCGCTGACATGATACAGCGGCAACACGCAGAAAGAATTTACTTCTTTTAACTGAAAATACTGCTGAAAACCTTTCACAGATGACATCAATGTTTCCCAGTTATGCATAGCAAACCGAATTTTACCCGATGAACCCCCTGTAGGAATCATGATGCGATTTGGGATTTTGGTTTCTCTCGGAGGGTAAGGGGAGGGGGAATTTGGGATTTCTGCGTGTAAATCCTCTTGTCCCCAAATTAAATCTGGCTGGACTAAGTTAAAGACGTGTTGCCATTCAGCTTTTACCCAGTTGGGATTACATAGAAAAACTTGACAGTCAGCAGCACAAGCGGCTATGAACCCAGCCAGAAATTGTACAGGTTCGCGATAGGCTAAAAGAATTTTCGGTGTTTGAGGATATTTTAGAGTTAATTCCAGGAATAATTGTTCGCTGAGCTGGACAAATGTGCGGCTGCTGTTACTAACGAGCCAGTCATCACCAGCACGGTGCTTGAGAAGGAATAGCATTATTTAATGAAATTGGGATCGGCCAAAAAACTCTTACAGGACTGTAGCACACTGGGCATATATAGCAACCGCTTTGGCGCTCTCTCAAAATCACCCTCATCCCCCAACCCCTTCTCCCATCAAGGGAGAAGGGGGGAAAGAGCAGAAAATCCGACTCTTCCTCTCCCCTCCTGGGA
>CASBRB010000234.1 GCA_949127975.1 Oscillatoriales cyanobacterium PMM_0019
GCGGATTTGGATACACCTGTGTCTGCGTGGTACAAAGTATGTGCTGGTCAACCCTACAGCTTTTTGTTGGAATCTGTAGAAGGCGGGGAACAGGTGGGACGCTACAGTTTGGTGGGTTGCGATCCTTTGTGGGTGTTGGAGGCAAGAGGCAATAGCACTAAGCTGACTAGGCGCGACGGCTCAGTTAAAGTTTTTGTTGGCGATCCTTTTGCAGCTCTTAAATCTTGCTTGGAATCTTATCACCCGGTTAAATTACCCCAGTTGCCGCCAGGGATTGGGGGGTTATTTGGCTTCTGGGGCTATGAACTAATTAACTGGATTGAGCCGCGCGTTCCGATTTACCCTGCATCTGATGATGATTTACCGGATGGGGTGTGGATGCAGGTAGATAATTTGATGATTTTTGACCAGGTGAAGCGCAAAATCTGGGCGATCGCTTATGCCGATTTGCGAGAAGATAGTAATAATATAGATCAAGCTTACAGGCAGGCGTGCTCGCGCGTATCTCAAATGGTAAGCAAACTACAGTTACCTCTATCAGGTAAAGACACCTTTCTAGAATGGACTCCCCCAGAGGCAGGAGGGGAATTAAGCTTTCAGAGTAATACCACGCGATCGCAATTTGCTGCCAACGTCGAAAAGGCAAAAGAATATATCAAAGCTGGGGATATTTTTCAAGTAGTCCTCTCCCAACGCCTGTCAACTGAATACACAGGAGATCCCTTTTCCCTTTACCGCTCCCTGCGCTTGATTAACCCTTCACCCTACATGGCTTACTTTAACTTTGGCGACTGGCAAATTATTGGTTCGAGTCCCGAAGTGATGGTAAAGGCAGAACGCACTCCAGAAGGAGAAATTAAAGCAACATTGCGCCCGATTGCTGGCACTCGCCGCCGAGGGCAGACACCCCAGGAAGATGATGCCCTGGCGCTAGAGTTATTGCAAGATCCCAAAGAAATAGCCGAACACATTATGCTGGTGGATCTGGGGCGTAACGACTTGGGGCGCGTCTGTCGCAGTGGTGCAGTAAAAGTTGATGAGTTGATGGTGATAGAGCGTTACTCTCACGTTATGCATATTGTGAGCAACGTGGTGGGAGAACTCGCTCCAGGTAAAACTGCCTGGGATTTACTCAAAGCTTGTTTCCCTGCCGGAACCGTTAGTGGGGCACCCAAGATTAGGGCGATGGAGATTATTTATGAGCTAGAACAAAGTCGTCGTGGTCCCTATGCTGGTGTTTATGGATATTATGACTTTGAGGGACAATTGAATAGTGCGATCGCTATTCGCACAATGGTTGTCCGTCCTCAAGACTCCGGCAAACACTTAGTTTCAGTCCAAGCTGGTGCCGGATTAGTTGCAGACTCCAATCCAGAGACAGAATACGAAGAAACCCTCAACAAAGCTAGAGGTTTACTCGAAGCAATCCGCTGCCTACCTAACTAAAATTCATAGGTTCGTAGTAGCGTCGGCGACGCAGTGCCCGCCCTAGACTTTAGTCCTCATCTCAAAAAACCTTAATTTATCCAAATGTCAAACTTAAATTTTTGCATTGTAGATGTGTTTGCTCAAGAAAAATATACTGGCAATCAACTAGCAGTATTTACCAATGCTGCCCAGATTTCTGACGAACAGATGCAAAAAATTGCCAAAGAAATGAACTACTCAGAAACCACCTTTATTACCTCAACAGAAATGCGATCGGGTGGTTACGATGTTCGGATATTCACCCCAGAACAAGAACTTCCCTTTGCCGGACATCCAACCTTAGGTACTGCCTATGTTCTGCAACAAGAAATTATAAAACAACAAGTTGAAACCATTATCTTAAATTTAAAGATAGGTCAGATTCCCGTAAAAATGAATTATAGAGGTGAAGATGTAGACATCTTGTGGATGCAGCAAAAACCACCAACCTTTCATGGAGTTCTATCAGCAGAAGCACTTTCCCCAGTTTTGAATCTAGAGTTAGAGGAGATTGATTTTAGATTTCCGATTCAAGAAGTATCTACAGGAGTACCGTTTATTATTGTACCTTTAAAAAGCCATTCAGCTTTGCAGCGAATTAAGGTTAACAAAGATAAATACTTTGAATTAGTTAATACTACCGAAGCCAAAGCTATTTTAGTATTTTGTCCTGACACATACAACGCAGACAACGATTTAAGTGTACGGATGTTTGCCGATTACTTGGGCGTTCCAGAAGATCCAGCTACGGGTAGTGCCAATGGCTGTTTAGCTGGGTATTTGGTTGAGTATTCCTACTTAGGTAAACAAGCAATAGATATTAGAGTAGAGCAGGGATATGAAATTGGCAGACCATCTTTATTGTTGTTGAAAGCTGAGAAAAAGGCTGAATCAATAGATGTGTTTGTCGGTGGCCAAGTAATTATGGTAGCGAAAGGCAAATTTGTATAAAATGAAAAAATCCTTAACTAAGTGAAGGTACAAATGGTGACTTCTACAGTTGTTTCAAATGTAACAAAAATCCTCACCCTAGAGGAATATATAGTTAATCCCCCTGAGCTTATGGAGTGGGTGGATGGGCAGTTAGTGGAAAAGAACGGTATGACACTCAGGCATGGTTTAATTCAAGCCAAACTAGCTACATACTGGAGAAATTACAAGGACTCCAGCGGACAAGGAGGAGAAGTTTATACTGATGCACCCTGTCGCACTAATAAGCAGGGGCGTCGTCCAGATATTGCTTATCTTACGATCGCTCTGGTGGCTGAGTTTGGGAATTCTAATGTACTCCCTCAGAGTTTTCCTCTAATTGCTGAGATAGTTTCACCTACCGATTTAGCGGAAGAGGTAATTGCTAAATCTCTTGAGTATTTGCAGTCCGGCAGCGAGGAAGTCTGGCTGGTATTTCCTGAAAATCGTTGGATTATTGTCATTACTCAGAAATCTAGGCTGGTGTTTATTTCTGGTGAGATTGTCAGCACTCAAACTGTCTTAAATGGTTTTAGTATAAAAGTTGATGAATTACTAGCTTGAACAGGACTTACGCTTGCACACCGCATGGCGGCTGGTGGGTTACGCTAGCGCTAACCCACCCTACGAATAGGGTCTTTGCGAACGAGAAAATATATATAGCAAGTCTAAATCATTTATAAAAATACCCTCACCCCCAACC
>CASBRB010000235.1 GCA_949127975.1 Oscillatoriales cyanobacterium PMM_0019
AGAGTCGATAGTTGTCTATCTTTTGAGTGAAGTTTCACAATCTAGCTCTCTTGCTTGCGTCAGGTAGCTTCATCCTGACATTCTGACCATATTATACCACTATTGCCTATGTTTGACCATAAAGTCAGCGAAGTTTTAAAATACTTATTTTAAATATTTTAGTTTCTTTATAAATCTATAAATTTAACTTATCGATCCTATTCTATGGGTCGCCCGGGATTCGAACCCGGAACTAATCGGTTAAAAGCCGAGTACTCTACCGTTGAGTTAGCGACCCGATAAATGCGGTGTTTTTTCACAACATCTATCAAGATAACACAAATTTTTTGAAATTTACAAGCGATTTCAGAAAAAATTTGCTCTCATCTGAACCATGGTTGTCAAACTGGCTCCAGGAGCCAACTCTAGCAAATGGTTGCCAGTGTTGAGTGCATTTCGTGGGGCACTCCAGGGTTCTAAGCAGTAAAAGTCTTTGCCCTTCACCGTCCAGAAAACCAAAGTGGTATAGCTGTCGTCATAGTCTAGAACCAGTTGCAGTCGGCGTTGGTTGTCTGTGACAGTTGCCGAGTTGCCGCTCAAAGAAAGGAACGCTACGTCTATTTCATCTTTGTTCCAGTCAAAGTTACCACTGAAAGGCTGGGGTGTCTGGTGATGCTGCTCCCAATACTCGGACGCTGGAATCTCAAACTGTAACTGTGTCTTATCAGGTGTCCAGTAGTAGGTATGTAGCCCGGTGGCAAAGGGCATCGGAGTGGCTGAGTGGTTAGTGTAGCGTTGTTGAATTTTAATGGTGTTTCCCTTTAACTGGTAAGTGAAGGCTACTTGGAAGTCAAAAGGGTAAACGGCGCGAGTCTGCTCGTTGCTATTGAGAACCAGGGTGAGGCTGGCGAGGGAGTCGGTTACTTGCTCGGTAGCTTCCCAAGGAAGTTCGCGGGCAAAGCCGTGTTGCTTGAGAGTGTATTGTTTGCCAGAATAAGTGTATGTGTTATCTGGTAAGTTACCGCAGATGGGAAACAAAATCGGAATCCCACCCCTAACGCTCAAGTCTGGCTTGGTAAATCGATCTACATCCAGGTAGAAGATTTCCTGCCCTTGGAAACGCCAACTGGTGACGATGCCACCCCTTTCGGGCACTACCTCCACTGACGACTGAGTGTCATCGTCGGAGAGTATATAGGTCTGGTATTGCTGCTGCTTCAGTTCGATGGCGTACACAGGTGTCTTTCCTTTCACAGAATAAAAACGGGAGGGCGTCAGCCCCCTAGCCTAGTGTTAGACTATTCCGAGTCGCCACTTATGCGATCGAAGTCACAAGTAAACTATGCTGACGATCGCATATATTGCCTGATTTGAATCAACGATCCCCATTAAAAAAAGCTTCATACTAAAAAGTGACACCCTAACCTATGCAAAGATGGCTTGCTGGTCATGATTAGCTCACTTGTGAAATCGGCGTTTCAAACAGGTTGCCTTAGTGTTGCCTCTGAAGGTATGATCCGCCAAACGCTATCCTTTAAGATCTACCAACTCAAGGACATGGAAGCTCTGGCTGCCCTCAACGAGGCACTGAACCAAGGCACGATTCAAAGAGAGGCACGAGGCGTCGCCTCTCGGACACCTGTATCTCGCTAAGCCTCACGAATAACTCCAAAACACCTGTTGAGCCCGTCACCAAGTTCGCTTCAGCTAGGCTCGTCATGGGCGATCGTCTTAAGATCGTCAGAAATTAGGCACAGACTCTACTTGTAGGGGTCGATCAACTATACCCACGCTAGTAATAGCGTATTAAGTTGCAATTGAAGTTTTTTCCAAATCCGCACCTCATACCCGCCGAATCGGCTCAAAAAAGATTAGAATATGGGAAGGGTGCAAAAGTTAAAACCTGTGGAACTCGACCGTCAGGTTAATCTACTGATTTGCATACCCTAATTCCTGCTTGCAATGGCTAGTCAAATCATCTTGCAATGCTTGCTCCGTGTGGATACAAACTCACAGTTACTCACTATAGGTTCCATTGATACTGCAAATTTTTTCTCGCACTGATTTTAATGAAATTTTCCTTAACAGCTCATCGCCCTGAGTGAAGAGGGCGTTAGTCGCTCTGGAACATTTAAGGGATCGTCAAACTAGGATGCCAAGTTTTGCTCGATTCAAGTTAAACTTTCAAATTATACAGGCTGCCCCACCTAGATACCTGACCGTTAGGCAGGGAAAAGCAAGGGACTCAACCCCTGTCAAGTTGAACATCAAACGTCACGGAATTGAAATCGTTATATATCAGGAGAAGCAACCCATGCTACACCGCAAGATTTATCAACTATGTTGCGATGGTCGTGAGGTATGTATTTTCTTGCGGGACCAGCAACGTTGGATTGAACGGGCTCGCATCCTTGACATTGAGGGGGATTTAGTCACCATTCGCTACGAAGTCGAAGAAGATGATGAAATTTGTTCTTGGGAAGAAATGCTCCGTCTGGAAAGCATTGGGGCGGTAAGTCAGAAGCTGGCATCTGTACACAGAGGCAATGTGGAACCCTTAGTCTCTGATGATTGCCCAGAAGCTGAACAAATTCGCCCCCGGTTTCCAGAAGAGTAGAGGGCACCCCTGTCCTCATTTCTCTGCTTGAGCCGCTGGTTCAAAAACCGGACAATACCCCTCAGGTGTCACCTTAAACTCGTACAGGGGAGAAGCCTGGTTCCAACAGCGTTGCCCCCGCATGTGGAGACAGTTGCCACAGCACTCAGCATCGATGGGAACTCTTATGTTGCTCCCCTGACTTAGTAACTCACGTTGCGATAACCCCCGCAATACCAAGTCCTCACCCTGCCAACGGGCTTCCACCAAACCAGTATCAGCAAAGTTTTTCCAGCGCGGATCGGTAGTGATGGCATTGGGCAGGGTGATGGTTACTAAGGTTTCCAGTTCAATGAGTTCACCTTCGTAGTTGGTTTCTGCCGGAGGTGCTGGTTGGACAAAAGTCTCGCCAATGGGTAGTTCTACTAGCGTCCCGGCTGCTGGAGAATGCAAGTGGTAGCGATTTTGCAATTCCTCCAAGCCAGTCAAGTCAGCTAGGTAGTTGGGGGAACCGTGAATAAAAATCACATGCTTAGGACGCAAATTATGAATTAGCTGGGTAGTGCCCATGCCATCAGAATGCTGGGCTAATAAGTAGCTTTCAACTTCAGCTAAAACTGAAGATGGTATGGAGGAGCCAGGGGTTCGACCGGACAATAGGGAAAAGTCAAAATTAACTGAGTACCTGGGTTGCTGTGGCAGTAAGATCACCCAATGTCTGTTACCTGGTTGGCAGTATTCCCTAAAATCTATTCTGCGATCGGTGAATACAATACAGGGAGACTCACCGACAGAATTACGCTGATGAGGATCTAACCGACGAACGCGAGGACGCACCCGTTCATCCCAAAACAACGGCTGATGTCGAGCAAAGTTTTGTACTGATGCTGGGAAATTAGACAGGAGTTCTAGGTAAACATCACAACCATTAGCGACGGTGCCATCCACCCAGATATCTACATCGCGCCCAGTGAAAAGATGATGGCTCCGTAGCAGCATCAGCAGTTCTTGACCAAGTCCCAGAGTTGGCACTGGCAGCAAGACGCAATGCTGTTGAGCGATCGATTGATTAATCCGCTCCATCAGTTGATTTTCCTGTTGACGCCGATGGAGATGACGAGCAGTACCGTAACTGCCTTCAATAATCAGCACATCTGGCTCTAAATTCCGTAACACATCTAGATGCAATCCCTCTACTAACCGCGAGTTAGAGAGGAAAAAGTCACCTGTGTAAAGCACCGAGTAAGAGCGGGAAGCGCCAGTGTATGTCAACAGAATGGCAGCGGCTCCAGGCAGATGCCCAGCCGGAAATAATTCCGCGCACAAACCATCTGCAAATTCTACTGGCGATCGCCAAGGCAACGCCTGACAAAATTGAGGAATTTTCTCAGGCAACAGATGCTGCCAATTGAGCGGCAACAACTGGGTTGTCACCTCACTGGCGTATATCGGCAACTGCGGAAAAGCCTGGTGCAGCGCCAACAAACCCTTGGCGTGATCTGTGTGGGCGTGGCTGCACAGCACCACATCTGCTGGGGGCTTTCCAGACGTCTGTAACGGCGAAATGTCTTCTATCCCGCAGTCTAAAAGAACGCGGTAAGGACCCATCCGCAGGAGCAAACAGACCCCTTCATCCCTATGCCCGACGCTATAGGGATAACAAACTAAATCCTCATTTGTAGATGATTCTGGTGGACGTTGACTCATGAAACCGGGGGGTTACAGCCCTCTTTTAGTGGGCAGAACCGTTACCGTGATAGTTGTCCGAATTGTAAAATCCATTCTTGGTGCCAAAGAACAGGCACAACACAGTAAAAACAATTGTTAATCCCACTAGCACCAGTTTGATATCCATATTCTTTGTTAATTACCTACTCGTGACGTACTTTAGCAAATTTACTGTAGTAGTTGTAGGTTGGGTTGAGCGATAGCGAAACCCAACATAAACCCACACTGGTGATGTTGGGTTTCGTTCCTCAACCCAACCTACAATTATAGCCACTTTTTCTCGTTCCCAGGCTCTGCCTGGGAACGCTGTTTGAGAGGCTCTGCCTCCTCCACCGAAGGGAGTAAAGGGTGAGGATGTCAAAAAAATAATTCTTTACCTTGCTGTGTGAAGCGAACATCTTTAATTTTCCACGCTGGATTACTGGTTAAGCTTTTTTGCAAGCTACCGAAGAGGGCAAACTGTTGGCAGTTGGATAAAGAGGTAAGCTTCAGCTTGGAATCAGGAGAAATTCGCAAATCGACGATAGCGACGCCAGTAGTGGAATTAATGCTAATCCGATAACCAGCCACCCTCAAGTCCGCTGTATCTTCCTGGGCTAAAACTTTGCCCACCGCTGCTTCCACTTGATTGGCAATGGGAAGAGTTACTTTTTCTGGCACCAAAGTTTCACACCGATTATCAGCGTGATAAATAGTGACGGTGGCTGTATTTTTTTTGCTGGGGGTGGAAGTTGCCTGGGTATCAACAGTATTCAGCGTCTGAGTCGATGGCGACGGTGTAGATGCTTCCCTGTTGCCTGCGCTAGCGGTAGGCGTGGGGCTTTGGTGGTTTACGGGGGTAGCACAACTACTCAAACTGACTACGATCGCGCTAGTTACGACCAGGGCAATATATTGACGAAAACATAACATAGCTGATTATTTATCTATCTATAGATAGATATATAATAGTCGATCGCCCCAGTGAATGAACCTTCTGGGGCTAATATAGCTTTACTGCTATCCTGGGCTGATATCAGTATAGATTTAGAGCGATAGAAGGTGTTTAATTTCTTCAACTAGACTGACAAGGGGTACATTCAGTTGCTCTCTGGTTTTCATAATTTTGATCCGACATACAGCAGCCTGATATTCTTCAGAACCGATAATGAGGCATAGAGGAATACCAAGCTTGTCTGCTCGTTCAAGCTGTTTCCCCATTGAACGTTGCTCAAAACCAGTGAGAACATTAAACCCAGCCTGACGCAAGCTCTGGGAAATTTCTAGATAAGTCCCCATCAAATCCTGCTGCATATTCACGATCATAACTTGAGCGGGACTAGCAGACATCGGTTTCAAAATGTCAGCTTCAAGCAGTTTACGCATCAGACGAGTCAACCCAATAGAAATGCCAACTCCAGGCATCTTCTCACGAACAAAAATGCCAACCAGTTCCTCGTACCTTCCTCCAGAGCAGATACTACCCAGGCTTTCGTAACCGATTAAGGTTGTTTCATATACAGTACCAGTATAGTAGTCAAGTCCACGAGCGATCGATAAATCAATACAAAATTGCTGTTCGGGAACTTTAAGCGCACGAACTCCATTAATGACTTCCTTCAATTCTAAAATTCCCTTTGTGAAGTCTTCAGGGCTCCCCATGTCAGCACACTTTTTATTGAGTTGTTCTAAAACCTCATCAACCGAGCCACCAACTTTTGTGAAAGCCATGATATTGTCTGCTTGAGTTTCAGACAAGCCAATGCTTTGCAAATCTCTTTTGACTCTTTCTGAGCCAACTTTATCTAAAGTATCGACAATCTTAATGCAAGTTTTGATTTGGTTTTCAACAACTCCAAGAGCCTTAAAGAAACCAGTAAGGACTTTACGATTATTAATCCGAATTAAAAACTCTCCAATTTTGATTGCTGAAAATATTTCCGCAATAATGGCTGGAACTTGAGCATCGTAGAGTAAACTGAGTTCTCCACGTCCTACAACATCAATATCGCACTGACGAAATTGACGATAACGCCCTGTCTTTGCTCTTTCCCCTCGAAACACCATATCCATCTGATACCGAGCGAAGGGAAATACCAAGTCATTGAGATGACGGGCAATATAGGCAGCAAGTGGAACTGTCTGATCGAACTTTAGCGCTCTAGTTTCTGAACCAGTGTCATCTCCCTCACCTGATTGCATATCTTGTGGTAAGATAGGGCTAATGCCGTAGATGATGTTATCTCCCTGATTACCCTTAGCTTGAAGAACCTCCAACCGTTCAACAGCAGGTGTTTCGATCGATGTAAAACCATAACGCTCAAAAACTTGACGAATAGTATCAAGACAGTACAGTTCCAGTCGTTTTTCTCCTGGAAGAAGTTCTATATTGAAGCCACTGGGCAGCGTGTAATTAAAATTATCTGATTTTGCCATATTTATGTTATTCCTAGTAAATGAAACTCAAGCTACAGACAAATAGCAAATACTGAAAAACTGGTTGTCATCACTCCACACTTTAACCAAGTTAAATCCACCTTCTTCAGCAACCTTTTGAAATTCTTCTAAATTAAATTTGTAAGAATTTTCAGTATGAATACTTTCACCTTTACTAAATTCAAATTCTTGTTTTGCTACAGATACGACTTGATTTTTTAGGCTAACTAGATGCATTTCTATTCTGCTGCTTTTTGGACTATAAAAGGCATAATGACTGAAACTGCTCAAATCAAAATTAGCTGACAAATCTCTATTCATGCGAACTAATAAGTTCAGGTTAAAAGCTGCGGTAACACCTTTAGCGTCATTATATGCGGCATGAAGAATTTGGGGATCTTTCTTCATATCTATTCCAATCAACATTCCTCCTCCCGATCCTACTAAGGTTGCGGCTTGACTGAAAAGTTCTACTGCGTCGGCATAGTCTAGATTGCCTATAGTATTACCTGGAAAGAAAATTACTTTGGTTTTGACTGGCTTTTTCTCGTAAACAGGTAGGATTAGCTTCTGAGTATAATCACCACAAACCGACAACACATCTAATTTTGGATATGCCCTTGCAACTTCCTCAGAAGCTCTTAGCATATGTTCTTTCGAGATATCAATTGGCATATATGCCGAAGGGTTCTTTAGCACATCTAGAAAAATGCGAATTTTTTCACTACTGCCACTACCATACTCTACTATTAGGCAGTTCTCCCCCATCAGAGCAGCTATTTCTTCACAATGCTGTTTAAAAATAGCCAATTCAGTGCGAGTAGGATAGTATTCTTCTAACTCGCATATTTGCTCAAAAATTTCAGACCCTTGTTTATCATAGAAAAACTTTGGGGGTATTGACTTTTGAGGCTTACTCAGTCCGACTAAAACCTCTTGGCGGAAATCGCTAAGCTTAGGTTTTAGATCGTAAAAATCCAAATTCTGCATAAATCACCAGTGTAGGATTACTTTAACGCACTAGCCTTTGAGCTTGTTAACAAGTTCTTGACTGCTTTTACTGCTTGCACCAAAAATATAAGTTGGTGGAAAAACCGTTATATCTGTACCTCCAACATGTCTTAAATGCTCTACTGCTTGTAGAAAATGCTCTTGTTTGACAATGACTGTCACTGCATACCAATCATTATTTACACTGTCATCATTTGCATTAGAGTAAACCTTAGCAATAGTTGGTCCGCGCAAACCAGCTAAACCTAGCAATCCTTTTTTAGTCGTTAAGCGTTCTCCAACTTCATCCATTGAATTACCACGAATATTAGCTGTTATAGAGTTATATTTTTTTGCCTCCTGGTTAGCTTCTATTAAACCCAGTATAATTTGAGTTATCCGAAGCTTCTCTTCAGCTCTCAATGCTTTGCGGTTGGCAATCAAGCAAGCTTGTGACTTCAGCATAGTACCACCGACGACTGGCTTTAGGCTGTTTTCTCTCAAGGTTGTTCCAGTACTTGTGACATCTGCAATCATATCGGCATAACCCATACTGGGTGCAGCTTCTAGAGCACCTTTAGCCTCAACGAGGACAAAATTGGTTATTTTTTTATCAAACAACCATCGCTTCGTCAAATTATTGTATTTCGTCACAATTTTCAGAGGTTTGCCTTTCTCCTTCCAAAGGATGGTTAATTCAGCCAAATCTTCAATGGTTGAAACATCTATCCAGCTAGTTGGAACCGCCAGTACCAGCTCACACTTCCCAAAGCCTAACCTTTCGTATGCTGTAATTACTTCAGAGTCTCCTCGATCTTCTTCCCTAACGACGTCATAACCAGTAATACCAAGATCGACACTACCTTCATGAACTTTGGCATAAATATCAGACGCCCGTTGAAAAATAACTTCAATCTCCGGCACAGACGGAATAGATGCAACATATTGCCTTTCATTTGGTCTGTAAACCTTAAGACCAACTGTTGCTAGTAAATCTAGGGTTGATTTTTCAAGGGCACCTTTGCTCGGAATAGCGACTCGTATTTTGTTATCGTTCATAGCTATCCCTCCCTCCTATAATTAAAAATTTGGATAGCTGCCTCATCTACTGTCATTCGTTTTCCTTCCTTAAATGCTTTAGATCTCAATGTTACCTCAGCCTTACTGCTTTCGTCAGAACCGACAATAATCACAAAAGGAAAGTTATGCTTGTCTGCATATTGTAAATTTTTGGATACACTTCTATCTCTGACATCAAGTTCGACTTTTAAACCCTTATCTCTCAATGTTTCAGCTACATGAATGGCGTATTGATTTTCTTGGATGTCAAGGGCAATCACGAAGACATTCATCAGTCTTTCTTTCCCCAATATCGAATTGCCTTCGCTTTCAAGCGCCAGAAAAACTCGTTCCAATCCAAATGAAAAACCTGTTGCTGGCGTACTTTTCCTGCCCCCCAGTGTTGTTACCAATTCATCATATCGGCCACCTCCACAAAGCTGTCGTGCTTCACCTAGAGCGCCGTGATGAATTTCAAATATCGTGCCCGTGTAATACTGAATCCCTCGACTTAAGCCGAGGTCAAGGCTTACCTTACCCCAATCAATGTTGTAGAGCTTAAGAATCTCTACAATTGTTCTAAGTTCTGACAACGGTGCAGAGTCAATACCATATTTTGGCAATAGGTATTCGCTTTTTTCTAGTATCTCAAATGGTTCCCCCTTTAAACTTACCAACTCTTCCATAAAATCCAAAGCTTTATCAAGGCGTGGACTCCTGTCTTGACTTTTTATCTTTTCTAGCAAGCGATCGGCAATCTCTTCAGTACTGCGAGTACCTTTCAGGTCTACGTTCAAGCTACTGAGCAACTCCAGGATAGCTACTCTTGCATCTTCATCTTTCATTTGGTGAAAGATGTCCAGGGATTTTTTTATTTCACTCTTTTGCTCAACTGAGCCATTATTTGATAGAGAATGCTGGTAGTCTGGATAAATTTCTTGAAGTTTTTGCTCCAACTTTTGCCTGCCGTTTTCTTGTCTGAGGACTTCCATGCTTGAGAGCAAAAAATTTTGCAAGCGGCTACCCAGATTGAGACTGCTAAGAAACTTAGTCAACACTCCGATATGACTAATAACCACTCTATAGTTGTGCAATCCCAGGTAATTTAAGCCCTTACAGGCAGTCCAGATTACCTCAGCGTCAGACATTGTTCCTGTGGAGCCAATCAATTCAACTCCTACTTGAGTGAATTGACGATACCTGGCACGTTGAGGGCGTTCGTAACGGAATACCGAGCCGCTATAGTAGAGGCGAACAGGCAAAGGCAACTTTTCTTCAATATTATCCACATAAGCACGGATAACTGAAGCTGTCATTTCTGGACGCAAACAAAGGCGACGATTTTGATATACAAAATCGTACATACGTGTAACGATTTCTTCGCCAGATTTTCTCAAATAAAGATCTGTATGTTCTACAATGGGGACATCGATCGGACGATACCCAAAACTTTCAAAGCATTCCTTTAGTTGCGCCTCTATTCCCCTATACACTTCATAGTTCTCAGGTAGAACATCGTTCATACCTCGAACAGGCTCGATTCTATTCGTTTCCATGCTTCTGCCTAGATAACCACTTAACCACTATTACCATAATTTTTCAC
>CASBRB010000236.1 GCA_949127975.1 Oscillatoriales cyanobacterium PMM_0019
GCGGTTCGTAGGGGCAACCCACCCCCACTAGGGGTGGGTTGCCCCTATATATGCCCAGTCTGCTACAGTACTGTTTTGGTTTGGGTTCTAAAGATATAGGCATTGGCGACGCAAATTCGTATATAATATTATTTCCGCTTACATCAGAATTATTGTACCTTCCTTGGCGACCTCCCTTGTAAACCTCCTTCCCAGTTGGCGTTAAAAATATTTTATTCAGATGCCAAAGGATTCGATATAATGGGATGTATACCTACTTATCGATTCAGTGCTTTAACGCTATGTCTGGATTTCCCTAGGAATGTTCAGGCGTGAAGGATCTCGAAGAAGAGTAGAAACGCCAAGCAAGCAAGCGCCATTTGTAAGGAGAGTCGGAGATCTGTGCTCCAACGCTTAAAGCAGGACTTAAAAAATGACTTGATTGCAGGTCTTTTGGTAGTGATTCCCCTAGCTACCACCATCTGGCTGACAATTACTGTTGCCAGTTGGGTGATCAATTTTCTGACCCGCATTCCCAAGCAGATTAACCCCTTTGATGGGCTTCATCCTATATTGGTAAATCTGCTGAATTTATTCGTGGGATTGACGGTGCCACTGCTATGCATTCTGCTGATAGGCTTGATGGCACGCAATATTGTGGGGCGATGGCTGTTGGATCTCGGAGAGCGACTACTACAGGCGATTCCGTTAGCCGGGGCGGTTTATAAAACCCTCAAACAGCTTCTAGAAACCCTGTTAAAGGATTCTAGTAGCAGGTTTCGCCGTGCGATTTTGGTGGAGTATCCTCGGCCAGGGATGTGGGCTCTAGCCTTTGTCACAGGCACAATCAATAGCAATATTCAGTCTCAACTGTCAGAGCGGATGCTGAGTATTTTCATTCCCACAACACCCAACCCCGCTACCGGATGGTATGCAGTGGTTCCCGAAGACGATGTAATTGAGTTAGAACTCTCTATTGAAGATGCCTTTAAAGTGGTAATTTCCGGCGGAATTGTCAACCCTGGAGTCTCAAACCCAATGCCTATGATGTTCACAGATAAAGAAAAAATTAGTCATTAGTCATTGGTCATTAATGACTATTGACCAATGACTAATGACAATTGCCCAATGAGATGCCGCCATGCAACCCCGTCAAATTTCTCGTGAACTGGCTCTTTTAAGCCTATCCCAACTGCCTAGCTCACCAGAAAAACTGGCAGGGCAACAACTTTCCAGTGTGATGCTAGCAGCAATTCGCACCCTTAGAGGGGAAGTTAGTGAAGCACTAGAAACTGCCGCCGCCGAACTTAAACGCGGAAGTTCGACCCTACTAAATAGCGAAATCCGCGCCCCTGACGTCGAGAGTGCCAGAGCAATGGTGAGGGAGGCAATGGAGCTAACTCAAACAGCGATCAATCAACTGGGCATAGCTGTAGAACTGCCAGAATTTATCCTTCTAGCCAATCAGCAAGAAGTTCGTGCCTATACTATGGAAATTATTACTACAGTTAACCAGAGGCGCACGGAAATCGATCTAATTTTGGAGGAAGCACTTTTAGATTGGCAGTTAAACCGTTTGCCGAGAATCGACCGAGATATCCTGCGCATTGCTGTGGCAGAAATGGTTTTTTTAGGTTTGCCAGAAAAAGTAGCGATTAACGAGGCAGTAGATCTGGCTAAACGCTACAGTGATGAAGAAGGACGGCGGTTCATCAACGGTGTGCTACGCCGGGTGACCGATCGGATCAAGGCGAAATCTCACCAGGTTTGACTCCGATTTACTGACTACTCCACTGATGCGACGATTAGAGGTATACCGATCATGGTTTTTAATTGGTTCCGTCGCCAGTTCAGCAATCCCTCACAGGATGAGGTTGAACAGCAACTTCCGGCTCCAGAACAGCCGGAAGAAGAAGCCCCTGAGTCAGAACCAATTGAGGAGTCTGCTGAGGTAGCGTCCGATTACCTAAACTGGGCGAAAGCTGCATATCAAAACATTCAACAGCGGCAGCAAGCCTCAACGGCAACCCCATCGGAAGCAGTTCACGAAACAGTTGCTGATGCTGATGTCGCACCAGTTTCACCGACACAAGAAGTAACACAACCTGTAACCGAAGTTACAGAGAATTTAATTATAGAAACTGCCACCACGACCGCAGCTGTTACCCAGGTAGCACCAGTTGAGACTCCAGCCGAGGTAAATGCTGCTGCTCTTTCTTCAACTGAGGAGGCAACAGTTGCCCACACAGCAGAAGATATTCCTGAAACAGACACTTTATCAGAACCAATCCCACCAGCGTCACTAGCAACAGAAGACACCTCAGTTGAGCAGTTGCCTGTCTGGGCACGCTCATCAAATGCAGAACGACAGTCGCGGCTGGAACGCCTGATGGCAACGGCAATAGAAGAGCCAGAACCCGTAGCCGCAACCATGCCGTCAGTAGAACAGCCGCTGACTGAGCTTTCTGTAGAAACAGATTTGGTGTTTGATGAGGGGTTTTTGTGGTCAGCAGAGGTGCTGGCTTCTCAAGGTCGTCGTCCGGAAGATGTATCTATAGAAGAAATTAGCTGGCTGAAACGATTACGCCAGGGACTTGACAAAACACGTCGCAGCTTGATTAACCAGCTCAAGGCGATTGTTGGTCAAGGACCTTTGAATCAAGATGCTGTGATGCAGATTGAGGCGCTGCTATTGCAGGCAGACGTAGGCGTGGAAGCAACAGATTATATTATAAATACATTGCAAGATAAACTGCGATCGGAAGTGCTGCCTCCGGAGCAAGCGATCGCTTACCTGAAGCAAATTCTGCGGGAAATGCTAGATCAGCCGTATAGCAAGTCTTACAACCCGATATTTGCCCCAGAAAAAGATACCCTGAATATTTGGTTGATGACGGGCGTTAATGGGGTTGGTAAAACCACCACCATTGGTAAAATGGCTCACCTGGCTGCTAAATCCGGTTATCGGTGCTTAATTGCAGCAGCAGATACCTTTCGCGCTGCCGCAGTAGAACAGGTGAAGATCTGGGGACAACGCAGCGGCACAGAAGTGATTGCCAATCCAGGAAAGAATACCGATCCAGCCGCCGTCGTATTTGATGCGATCGTCGCTGCCCAATCACGGGAAACAGAATTACTTCTGATTGACACAGCAGGGCGTCTGCAAAACAAGAAAAATTTAATGGACGAACTTAGCAAAATCCGTCGTATTGTAGACAAAAAAGCCCCAGATGCTAGAGTAGAATCACTTCTGGTTTTAGATGCTACGCTAGGTCAAAACGGCCTACGTCAGGCAGAAGTATTCTCAGAAGCTGCCAAATTAAGTGGTGTCGTACTCACAAAGTTAGATGGCACAGCCAAGGGCGGCGTCGCCCTCGCTGTAGTCAAGCAGCTTGGGTTACCTATTCGTTTCATCGGTGCTGGTGAAGGGATTGAAGATTTACGTCCTTTTTCTAGCTACGAGTTTGTCGAAGCCCTGCTCAGCAGCTAGAGGAAAAAGCCAAAGTCAAAGAGGGAGAGGGAAAGGGACGCTCGTTTGGGACAAACCGGCTACCAGCCTAAAACGGGAAAGTTTTGAGGCAGGGCTTTTTCACCCTCATCCCCCAACCCCTTCTCCCATCAAGGGAGAAGGGGAGAAAGAGAAAACCATCCGATTCTTACTCCCCTCTCCCTGCTCCCCTCCTGGGAGGGGCGGGGGTGGGTTGGCCTGGGGTAAGGGCAATTTATATTTGGCAGGGCTCACGATCGTGCGTACTTGCTCAAAACTGTGGGTAAAGACAAGGGCTCTGCCTGGGAACGTTGTTGGTTAGGCTCTGCCTCCTAATTCTACGCACCACCCGCCCTAGTGCGGATGTAGGCTATAAATAACTAGCTCAAGTCCCAGAATCTATGTTGGGTTTCGTTCCTCAACCCAACCTACAACTACTATAGATTGCTGCTTCTAGACGAGTTGCCAAATCGATAATATCCTTTTGGCGAGCAATTGTTTCCATCCATTCAATAGGAATGCTACTGATACCGTAATAAATGCCTGCTAATCCTCCTGTGACTGCTGCTGTAGTGTCTGTATCTTCTCCCAAGTTTACGGCTTTAAGCACCGCCTCTGAATAGGAATAAGTATTGAGTAAGCACCACAGCGAAGCTTCTAGAGTATCAATTACATAGCCTGATGACCCGATCGCGGGCAGTCCATTCATTATCGTAGTACCAGCGGCAGAAGTAGTTAGCGATCTGTTCTAGGGAGAATCCATTGCATAGGGAATCCGCCAAACAGAAGGTCAAGGAACTGTCATCAGACCAGGTTCCAGGTAGTTCGCGCCAAAGGTTAGGGCCGTGCATACCTGTTACTGGGTTTTGCAAGCGTTCCTCTCGGCTAGAAAACTCAACTGGAACACCAAGTGCATCTCCAACACACAAACCCATTAAGCCGGATAGAACTTTTGAATTGTTCATAAACACTGGTAACTAGAAGTCTTTTTTAGCTAAATTTCTAAATTCTGTCAACTGGGGATTGAATAACAGTTTCACCGTTCCTGTTGGACCATTACGATGTTTGGTTATGATAATCTCTGCGATATCTCGATCGGGAGAATCCGGGTTATAATAGCTGTCCCGATAGAGCATGATAACTATATCCGCGTCCTGCTCAATGCTATTGTGAACAATTATGTTGTTAGCTATAAAATTGTGAAGACCTGGAACAGTTAGATCGTAAACTTCAGCTTCACCATCAGCTTCTATTAAGACAATTTCATCCCAGTAAACATCACTTGTCGATAAAAGAGCGATCGCATCA
>CASBRB010000237.1 GCA_949127975.1 Oscillatoriales cyanobacterium PMM_0019
AGGTTGGGTTGAGGAACGAAACCCAACATGTTTTCTCGTTTTCTCGTTCCCAGGCTCTGCCCTTACCCTTACCCACATTTTTTATGCTGGAGTTGGACATGTGTAGAGTGAGAAAACGAGCTTCCACAGAACACTAGCAGGGCGTTTTCACCCTCATCCCCCCTCCCCCTTCTCCCATCAAGGGAGAAGGGGAGAAAGAGAAAACTTGGTTTTCGTGTATTTTAATTTTCTCGTTCCCAGGCTCCGCCTGGGAACGCTGTGGGTGAGGCTCTGCCTCCTACTCCCTTCAGGCCATTTATAGTGGCACCAAATGAGCTACGAAGTCCTCAATACTTGGAATGGCAAGACTATGACGAAGACATAGGTTCTTAATTACATGAAAATCATTCTTACCTTCAACTAATAGCCTATAAGGATGAGGTTCTTGAGGCATTAGCGTACCTCAATATCTTCTAACCTAATGACGAAGTTACGGAAAACACATAGAATAGTGAATAAACCCGCAGGTAGATGGGAAGATTTACACACTAGGGAAATTTTAGATGGACGACAAGCTAATGCTGATGATTCCCGGCCCGACTCCGGTGCCGGAACAGGTGTTGCTCTCTTTAGCCAAGCACCCGATCGGTCACCGGAGCGGTGAGTTCAGCAAGATCATGGCAGAAGTCAGCCAAAACCTGAAATGGCTGCACCAAACTCAGAATGATGTGTTGATTCTCACTGTATCAGGCACTGGTGCAATGGAAGCTGGCATGATTAATTTCCTGAGTCCAGGCGATCGGGTGTTGGTAGGATGTAATGGGAAATTCGGCGATCGCTGGGCTGAGATAGGCGAAGCCTTCAATCTGAATGTAGAGAAAATAACAGCCGAATGGGGACAGCCTCTAGACCCCGAACAGTTCCGCGAAAAACTAGAAGCCGACACGGAAAAGCAGATTAAAGCTGTTATCATTACCCACAGTGAAACCTCCACAGGCGTTATCAACGATCTAGAAACCATCAACCGTCATGTGAAAGCTCACGGAGAAGCCCTGATTATTGTTGACACAGTTACTAGCCTCGGTGCTGTAAATGTACCAGTTGACGAATGGGGGCTGGATGTGGTAGGGTCAGGCTCTCAAAAAGGGTACATGATTCCTCCGGGATTAGGGTTTGTGGCAGTCAGCCCTAAAGCGTGGGAAGCCTATAAAACAGCTAAACTACCCCGGTTCTACTTGGATTTGGGCAAGTACCGCAAAGATGCGGCGAAAAACACTACCCCCTTTACCCCTCCAGTTAACTTAATCGTGGCGTTGCAAACTGCCCTGCGGATGATGAAAGCAGAAGGTTTAGAAGCCATCTTCAAACGCCACGAGCGCCTGATGAATGCTACTCGTGAAGCGATGAAGGCTTTAGGTTTACCTTTGTTTGCTCCTGACGGTGCTGGGAGTCCCGCAATTACCGCTGTGGCACCAACTCACGTAGAAGCAGAAAAAATTCGTGGGGTGATGAAGAAGCATTTTGATATTGCTTTGGCTGGGGGACAAGATCACCTTTCAGGTAAAATTTTCCGCATCGGACATCTGGGGTTTGTGAGCGAGAGAGATATCCTCGCTGCCGTTGCTTCTCTGGAAGCTACTCTGCGAGAATTAGGTTACGAAGGTTTTACTCCCGGTGCTGGTGTTTCTGCTGCCGCCAGAGTGTTTGCCCAAACTTAAGGTTTGTAGTGAGGACTTTAGTCCTTACCATTTGAGGACTAAAGTCCTCACTACGAACTTTTTAGGGAACTTTTTAGGGCCTATGATAATACGCCCCTAACTTAAAAAATTATGACCAGAAATATTGTTGAAATAATCCAAAACTTCAATCAAGGACGCGATTTACAACTACTTAAGTTTAAATATCGGGAAATGCGTTCTGATATTTTTGCTTTTTTTCGTGGTACTTGCCATCTATTTTACCAAGATTGGCCAGAAAATTCACCTTTGAATGAAGCGCCAGCAGTTTGGGTATGTGGCGATCTGCACTTGGAGAATTTTGGCAGCTACAAGGGTGATAACCGATTAGTTTATTTTGATATCAATGATTTTGATGAATCCGCTCTTGCCCCTTGTACCTGGGATTTGGCTCGGTTGTTGACGAGTCTTATTGTAGGTTCGCATACCCTGGGGATAAATAAATCAGAAGCATTAACTCTGGGCAATGAATTTTTAAATACCTATATGAGTACCTTGGCAAAGGGGCAAGCTAGGTTTATAGAAACAGAAACTGCTCAAGGGTTGGTTAAAGAGCTATTGGAGAGTTTGAAGAAACGCGATCGCAAAGATTTTCTCAATTTGCACGCAGAGAAAAAAAACGGTAAGCGTAGCTTGATCATAGACAACAAGCACACTCTTAATTGCGAAGAAGCACAGCGGGAAAAAATCACAGCTTTGATGGCTGCTTGGGCAGGCAATCAGCCACAACCGGAATTTTTCAAGCTGTTAGATGTGGCTAAACGAATAGCTGGTAATGGGAGTTTGGGAGTATCGCGTTATCTGCTTTTGGTAGAAGGGAAAGGTTCTCCTAACCACAACTATCTGTTAAACCTCAAGCAAGAGCTACCATCCTCTTTACAGCCTTATTTAAAACTACCTCAGCCGCAATGGGCTACGCAAGCCGATAGAGTTATGGCTATTCAACAGCGAGTGCAAGGCACACCACCGGCACTACTGAACGCAGTAGAACTTGATGGTGAATCTTATGTGTTAAAGGAGTGGCAGCCATTCGAGGATAGGGTGAATCTGACTGCTAGCGATACTAAACGGCAGTTGCAGAAGTTGATTAAAACAATGGGACAGGTAACAGCCTGGGCTCAATTACGCAGTGGCGGACGGCAAGGCTCGGCGATTGCTGATGACTTAATTGCCTTTGCTAACGAGCATACTACCCATTGGCGCAATGCGTTGCTTGATTATGCTCAGACGTACTCTGCCCAGGTTGCAGAAGATTATCGTGCTTTTTCTCAGAATTAGGGGAACTTTTTATTTTGTCATGCGGTCACACCTTTCATCTTGAGAAAGGGCCGATATTTTATGAAACTTCCTCTCCGAGTTTTGATGCCAGTTTTACCCTTGCTGGTGGTTAGCTTTACCAGCAGTAATGCTCAAGCAATAGCTGATACGTGCAGCGAGATCCGCGATGTTCGTCGCCTTGTCACCCAGAGAAACTTAGATGACAGCTCTCTCTCTACTCTAGAGGATCAGTATTGTTCAGGTAATGGGTCATCACAACCATCCTATAACCAGCAATCATCGGCCGATCGAACTTCCCAAGTTAACCGGATTTATCGAGAAGTTCTGGGGCGAGATGTTTATGCCAGGGAACTAAATATGTACGGTAATGCCCTAGACAACGGTTGGACACTGAGCCAACTGCGCTATGAGATTGCTCGTAGCGGAGAAGTCAGAGATGCTCTTAACCAAATTTATCACGATGTGTTGGGTAGACGTGTCGATCGCAATGGATTAAATACATACACCAATAACCTGGCACAGGGTTGGACATTGAGCCAAGTGCATGAAGATCTTGCTCGTAGCCAAGAAGCCAAAAATGCTGTTAACCGAATGTATCAAGAAGTTCTGGGTAGAGATGCCGATCGCAATGGCTTACGTACATACACCGACGCTCTGGCAAAGGGTTGGAC
>CASBRB010000238.1 GCA_949127975.1 Oscillatoriales cyanobacterium PMM_0019
CAATCAGTGCGGCCATAGTGGAGAGTGCTAGCCTACCGTTAGGTTGGGTGAGGCTGGATGTGCCTATTTTGACAACTATAGTTTGAGCCATGACTCCTGACTCCTGACTCCTGACTCCTGACTCCTGACTCCTGACTCCTGTCTCCTGACTCCTGTCTCCTGTCTCCCTACCAGAAATCAGGGGAGTATGAGGGGGTAATCTGAGAGCCGCTGTCATTTATGCATGGGGATGAAAGATTACCCCTTCATCATAACATATCCTCTGTATCCTTAATATCAGGCAATGTATCAATTAAGTCTTTAACAATCCTAGTCCGATTGTCACGACTTGCAGCATATAATCTTAACTTATTCAATCGACTCTCTGATATCCGTATTCTTAAAGACTTAGTTTTCCTTTACGTTGCAACAGTGCGATAGCGGAAGCGTTGCGAAGCCCTTGGCGTTAGCGCAGCCGCCCTTGGCGGATCGCATATGTTATAGTAGATCTAGAAAGGAGGTGGTGTCAATTGTATAGGACAATTCCAATTAGAGCCAAGTTTACTGATGAGGAGTCAGCATTTTGGCAGGCTCAGTGTTCACACGCGAATAGTCTAATTAACTGCGCTATTTTTCATGCTCGTCAAACTCATTACAGTAGGTTGTCAGAGATGGAAAACTCTACAGCAACATATTGGGTAGGTGATGAGTTACGTTGTGGCTGGAAAACTTACAGATGTCAGACGAGTTATGCCCAGTTGTGTAATCTGCTCAAAGATAATCCACATTACAAAGTGATGGCAGCACAGTCAGCACAACAGAGTTTAAAGGCTGTTGGTGAATCTATCACCAGTTACAATGGTTTGGTTGACTTGTACTATAAAGGAGAAGTAGATAGACCATCGTTGCCTAAGTATAGAAAAAAGGGAGGATTGGCAGCAGTAACATTTCCAAGACAGGCACTAACTTACTGTGATGATGGTACTTTCAAGCCAGCAATCAGTAGAGAAACAAAGCCAGAATTAATTACTGAGATTAAGTTAGAACTACCAGAGTTTATAGATTCAGATTGGGTAAAGGAAGTACGAGTACGACCCTGTCTGGGTGAGTTCTGGATAGATTGGGTAATAGATGATGGTAAGGAACCTGTAGAACATAACCCCAATCTAGATTATTCTCAAGCCTGGGGGTTCGATCATGGTGGTGCTAACTGGCTGACAGGGGTATCTACTCAAGGGTTAAGTCTGATTATTGATGGACGTAAATTAAAGTCAATGAATCAGGGCTATTCTAGATTAGTTGCCAAGTATAAACAAGGAAAAACAGAGTTATATTGGGATTCAAATCTAGACAGGATACAGCGTAAACGCAATAATCAGATGAGAGATGCCATTAATAAAGCAGCTAGGTTTATGGTTAATCGGTGTCTCAATGATGGGATTGGTAATCTGGTAATTGGATGGAATGAAGGGCAAAAGATTTGCTCTAATATGGGCAAACAAAATAACCAGAACTTTGTACCTATCCCAACTGGTAGACTTATTGAGAGGTTAAAACAACTTTGCCCTGAGTATGGAATTATTTTGACAGTAATAGAGGAGAGTTATACCTCAAAAGCTTCATTTATTGATGATGATTTTCTGCCCTTATACGGTGAGAAACCCCAACAGTGGAAAGCATCAGGTGAAAGAGTGAAGCGTGGACTATACAGAACAAAAAAAGGGTTATTAATCAATGCTGACTGTAATGGTGCAGCAAATATCCTGCGAAAAGTAGCCACACAGTTAGGGATAACTCTGACTAAGGTGGGTAGCGGGAGGCAAGGCAGGTCCCGAACCGATACGATTTATTCAGTGACATGAGTAGATCTTATCGTGAGCGTTGCCTAAAAACAACTGCTTAGAATCCCCCGGTTTTAACCGTGGGGAGATGTCAATCTTTGTCATGATTCTTTAAGTTTTGTTGCAAGGCTTGTAATGAAACACCTAGGATTTGAGACAGCCAAACTTCAAAGGTTCTTACTGGATACGATCGCGCAGCGAAAGCAGGATCGACCATCGGCTCGACGAGAATGGTAAACATCCCCAAGCGGTTGCCTGCTAGGACGTCTGTAAATAAGCGATCGCCCACCATCGCCACCTGTTCCACGGGCAGCTTCATCGCCTCAACAGCCTGCCTTAACTTACGTCGCGACGGTTTAGCCGCGCCGAGAAAGTAAGGTAGGTTGAGCCCCTTGGCAATGTTGCTAATCCGAGTTTCACTCAGGTTATTACTCACCAGGCACAGCAGTGCTACCTGTCTGATTTGTTCTACCCACAGCAGGAGTGCTTCCGAAGCCTGGGTGGAACTTATAGGTACTAGCGTTTCATCAACATCCAACACCAGCCCTTGGAGATTATATTGTTGTAGTATTTCAGGTGTTAAACTGATAATCGAACCACCCAAAATTAAGTCAGGTTGTAACAGTTCGCCCCACGACATAAGCATTTATACTCAAAATTGTCATTGGTCTTTGATCAATTGTCATTGGTCTAATGACTAATGACTGATGACGGATGATTTTTTTGCTGAGCTTGCACATTAAGGCGGATGGCACGTCTAGCAGCTTCATGTTCTGATAACGTCTTGCTGAAGACATGGGAGCCATCGTACCGAGCCACAAAAAAGAGATAGTCTGTGTTTGCGGGCTCCAGTGTTGCAGTTAAACTGCCTAACCCAGGGCTAGCGATCGGACCAGGGGGTAGTCCTGCATTAAGATAGGTATTGTAGGGTGAGGCAGTTTTCACCTGAGCTAGAGTCAGGGGCTGAGCGGCAGTTTGCCGAATTCCCAAACCATACTCAACAGTGGGATCTGATTCGAGTCTCATCTTTCGTTGCAGTCGTTTGGTGAACACACCAGCAATTATAGGGCGTTCGGAAGGAACCTCTGCTTCTTTTTCCACAATACTGGCAAGGGTTGTCCATTGTAGCAAAGTTAGGTGAGTGTGGTTATTACTTTGTTGATATAGAGGCAGCGCTGATTTTTCAAATCGGTCTAGCATTTGTTTGATGGCAGCCTGCGGTGTGATATTATCGCTAGCTAGCTTGTAGGTATCTGGGTACAAAAACCCTTCTAGGGAAGGCAAGCCATCCGGTAACCAGGGGTACTTGTCTTTAGGAATATTATGTGCAGCAGCAACAAATTCTTGGGCTTTGAAAAATCCCTGAGATTCAAAGTAATTACCCATCTGCTGGATCGACCAACCTTCGGGAATGGTAAAATCTAGCTGGATTACCGAGCCTTTCCAGATTTCATTGGCAATTTCCGGTAGCGATTGGGTAGGTGAGAGTTGATAAATCCCAGATTTAAAGCCACCCTGCTTATCTTGGAAAGACAACCAACGCGCCCATAGCTTCCAAGCGTTGCTGGAGCGAATTAAACCGGCGGCTTGTAGCTTAGAGCCTATTTGCGGGCTTGCCATTCCTGGTGAAATTTGAATTTTCACCGCTTTGTTAGCAGCAGTTGATGATGGTGCGGCTATAGGCGCACTTTCCCGGTTCCACCATGCCCAACCAAGTCCAGCACTAATACCCAGTAATGCCGACACTAGAGCTAGAAGATATAACCATTTGTATTTCATAGCTTTCATAACAACAGCAACGCGACTAGCCCCTTAAAAGGGGCGTCAATGTTTGGTAAATTCTACATCAACCTACCTGGGCTGGCAGGTTTTGAGGCTGGTATCTATTCGAGGTCATCAAACAGCAGCTCTTCTAGTTGCGGCTGCACTTTTTTAAATTCTTCTGGTGAAAGAAGTTGTATTTTACCCGTGTTGTCCTCACGAGCAAAGAACAGTAGTGGATCTAGCGGGGTGTAAACCGCGTACTCCTGCTCTTTGTGGTAGAAGCTGGCTAGAAACTGAAATTGCTCTGGTTCAATTTCAGTTTCTTCCTCTTCCATTTCTATGGTGAGGATGTCATCTTCCTCTACCTCTGGTAGTTCACCGAGAACGGTGAGAGTATAGGCAGTACGCTTCAGGGTAAGATTTAGCTCTGAAAGCACCGCTTGGGCATCGGCAAAAATTTGGTCAATTTCGGCTTCATCTTCGACGAGGGCAGCCTCTTCGCTTTCCGACTCGTTCCAAGCCACAATTTCTACCGGCGCGTCCACTGGTAACAGCAGAAGGTACTCAATGCCTTCTACCTCTAGGGAATGCTCAATGTAACAATCGAGCGCTCGCCCAGAAGTATCCGTCAGTGTCACGGTTTCTGCTTGGGAAGACTCATTTTCTTCAGGATACGGAGTTGAGGACATGGATATAGGTGCTAATTTACCCTTGACAAAAGAAAAAGTATTGATTCTGCCAACCTGAAATAGGTTGGGCGAACGATCGCCAAAATTCAGAATATCACGGAACACAGCATTCTCGCTCAAAAATGCCAGAAAGGGCGTCGGCTGTCGGGCGTGGGCACTTACTCTTCCCTATTCTCTGGCCCCTAGCCCCTTCCCTATTCAGGTTCATCTATAAGCTTAGGGAGTCGTCGTATATACTCTCTCAATATATAAACCATAGGTACACCTTTATGATAGGCGTATGCTTTTAATTTCTCGAACTCCTGATCAGAAAGTCTAATCAATAATTTCTTGTTCCTGTCTGTCATATATCTGTAAGATATGTCAGTATAGTAGTAATATAACACACAGCTTACACTTATAAGCTCAACGCCTCAAAGTCTCAAGCAATAGAGATGGAACAGCAAGTTGAAATGCTCCGTCTACAGTACAACTTTAAGCCCAGGGAAAGAATTGAGGCGTAATCCCTGCGCTGCACGTCCTGTAATGAGTGATGATATCGACTTAATTTCGCTGATTGTTAAGTTTGTTAAGGAAAATTTACTGAATTTTAATATTCAGCCACCTAACCCTTAAAAAATCACACCGATCGCGCTGTATTATTTTCCGTCACTAGGCTAATTTTCAGGTAATCTGTATCTCTGACTACAAAAAGCCCTTTGATTTTGATTCTTATCCCTTAGGCAAAATCTAGTAAAACTGTATCTTAAGCTTCATAAATCCTTTTTAGGAAACATAATACTCTAGGAAGAGGTCATTACAAATATACCCAGAGAAGATGGAATTACATCTATACATTAGGAAGGTTGAGAAATGTATCCCTTAACCCAATGGATTCCTTTGATTTCTAGTGTTGCCATTGGTGTTGGGTTGATTTTAATTGCCTATGACTTAGCGGCATTGACTATATAGTCAAGCAGCTAGTCACGCTGAATCCAAACTTTCACACTGTGAGGAGTCGTCAGATGATTAAACAAATGTGTTGGTTGTCCTCGAATGGAAATAATGGCAATAAGGTATTACACTTACGGACTCAACCAAACCAAGCCTGGCAACCTTATACTGCTTTTCCACAATATGCTGCACCAGACTACCAAATACCTGGAGGCTCTCAAGGCTGGGCAACGTACCAGAAGCTAAGAGCCCAAGGCTGGACTTTGGAACTTAGTACCCAGTTGCACCATACATCTGGAGAGCAGACACGTAAAAGTGCGTAATTTGAGCCAAAAAGTTAAAGTTCAGGGCGAACACCAGGTTCGCCCCTACAAAACAGGCGGGCAAGCGTTACTGCCAGACAAAAACCTTAGCTTCGTGTGGACCCAAATCAGCGATAAGGTTGTTATCTCCGACTTCAACATCATAGTTGTATGTCCACTCATGCCACTTGCCGTTTTCCGGGAAGTCAGGGAGTTGGTAGCCAGCTAAGAAATTGTCTGAGAAATTGGCTACGACTACGATGCGGGAGCCTTCATCATTCCAACGAATGTAAGCCAAAACTTTCGCGTCTAGGTTTTCGTGGAAAAAGCTAACGTTTTCGGTGTAGAGAGCCTGATTATTTTCACGAAGCGCAATCAAACCTTTGTAATACTCAAACAAACCATGATTCAGCTCATTTGCTAACAAAGGCCATTCAATTTTAGCTTGATCGGGAGTTTTGTACTTGTACTCGCCAAACTCTTCGCCCATCCAAATCAGCGGTACACCAACAGATGTCATCAGGATGGCGGCTCCCAGCTTAGCCCGTTTGAATGCCTCTTCATCAAAGATCTTGCGGTCTGCCAGTTCTGCCATAATGTGGTTGTGGTCGTGGTTAGTGAGATAATTCACCACGTTGGTACTACCCATGAAGCCTTGGCGCTTGCAATCAATAGCATCCTTGAGCTGCTCTAAATCAAATGTGTCACCACAAATATGTGTAGTCAGGGTATAACGGTAACTGTCGTGCCAGCAGGCATCCATCGGCCCGTCTACATTGGTGATGGCGGATGTTTCAGGAATATGTTCGGCAATGTTGTAAAACGGCTTCATGCTAGCTGCCTTTTTGGCTTCCTGAACTATCCAGTGCATGAAGTCATAGTTAGCAATTTGGCGTGCAGCATCGTAGCGAACGCCGTCGATGTGATATTCCTGAATCCAGAAACGGACTGTATCTCCAATGAACTTGCGGGCGGGATAAGTTTCTAATTTTTCGTCATAGAATTCGTAGTTAAATTCTGGTCCCCAGTTGTTATCAGGATCGCGAGGTGAGTGGTGATACCAGTAATCGTGATCGATCTGAGTCAGAGGGCTTTCTGCTTCTGAGTGGTTAAAAATCCCGTCCATGAAGACGCGAATGCTACGAGCATGGCACTCATCTATTAGTCGTTTCAAATCTTCAGTAGGGCCATAACTTGATTCTGTGGCGAAAAAGTAGCGCGGGTTATAGCCCCAACTGTGATCGCCGGGATACTCTTTCACTGGCATTAACTCAAGGGCATTTATTCCCAAATCGCAGAGGTAATCCAATTTTTCGATTACATGAATATATTGTCCTCTAGCAAATGGATCTGCCTCGCCGCCGGAAAAGTCCCCAACGTGCAACTCGTAAATTACTAATTCACGATCGGCTGGCAGAGGCTTATCGTCATGCTTCCAAACGTAATCATCGACAATTTTTTTACCATCTTTAATGCGCAATACACAGTTTTGGGTAGGATTGTCAATATCAGTGGCATAGGGGTCGTTTACCTCTACCCATTGATCCGGCTCAAAAAACCAGGATTTAGACTGAACCCGGAATTTGTACTGATAAACGCCGTCCTCCAGTTCAACTGTAGTCCGGAAATAACCATCCTCTCCTTTTTTCATTGGGATCTCTTTCCAGTCTGAGAAAGTTCCTGTTAATGCGGCTCCTTTGTTATAGGGAGCTAATAAATTAAATTCAATGGGACTAGCCATGAGGCTCCTTTAGTAGTTGAACAATTTAGATACAGCTATTGTCTACGATTCGACAAAGTTTGTCTATAATTCTTTGAAAATAATATTAAATGCGCTTTGCAGCACCATATCCTTGAGCGGGAGGAGCTAATCACAAAGCGGATAGGACTTACGCATTGACAAAATATCTTGACTGTGTATAAGTCTCCTTGGGGGCGGTAATCGGCGTTTGCACTGGGTATTGGACACTTAAAACTAATAAGTTAGCAGACCTTTGTACAAAAGAGCCGCAACTTGTATTTTCTGTAACAGTTACTGGCTTAACCAGGCGATCGCTTCCCGAATCCAATCTTCAGCATTAGTAGTTTTGGCTAGCTGGGGGTGTTGGCTGAGGGTGTGTAGTGCCTGGGCAACCTCAGCGCTAGTATAACCTAATGCCAGTAGCGTCATTTCTACATCTTCTTGAATTGCTGGTGATGGTGTAGTTGAGGCCCCAATGACTAACCCAGCATCCTGTCGCCACTGTTTCAGCTTGTTCTTTAGTTCTAGGGCGAGGCGTTCTGCGGTTTTATTACCGACGCCGGGAGTTTTGCAGAGGGTACGGGTGTTGCCAGTGATAATTGCTTGCACTAAATCTGGTAAGCCCAGAGTATCTAAAAGCGCTAGAGCCATTTGAGCGCCAATCCCACTGACGCTCACCAACTGCCGAAACAAATCTCGCTCGGCTGCTGAGGCAAAGCCATACAACAGGATATGATCTTCCCGGATTTGCTGGTGGGTGAAAACTTGAATGGGTTCACCCATCTCAGGTAACTGCTGGAGTAGGCGCGGCGGCACTTGCAGTTCGTAGCCTATCTGATTAACCTCCAAAATCAGGATCGATCGATTGTTACCACTTTTCCCGATAGCAGCTACCGTGCCTTTTAAATAGCTAATCATGAAAAAAAGCCGAAGTATTTCAAGCCTTCCAGAATACCACCAGCACAAGCAGCCTTTGCTATATATCGGTAGTCAGCCGGATTAATGTCACACCACAGGCGGAGTTCCGGCTGGGCATTGCCTACAATTATGCCCCGTTCTTCTCCCATACTAAACATGGAAATATCGTTTCCAGAGTCACCGCACACAACCGTCCTGGTGGCGTTTATACCCCAACGTTGTCGCAAAAATTGCATCGCCAGACCTTTATCCCCACTACAAGGTAAAATATCGAGGTCTTTACCACCACTATAAATTAGCTGGGCATTGATACCACGTTCAAAAAGCAACGCTTCTAGTCGAGGCAGGACTTCTTCTGCTGCTTCTTCTGTGATATAATAGCTTACCTTAAAAGGACGCTGTTCTGTATCTGATTGCGGAACCAAATCAGCAAAATGGGCTGCACTGGCAACTACTAAATCGCGATCCCATTTATGGGACATTTTCTTTTCCCATTCAGCATCCGGAGTGTCATCACCTTTGAGATAGATTTCTGTACCTACAGCGGCAACAAGAGCATCAGGCGGCAACAGGGTTTTTTCAGTGGTAAGTATGTTATAGAGGTCGCGAGAACGGCCAGTAGCATAAACAATCCTCGTCCCGTGTTCTTGGCGATGCTCAGAAAGCGGTTGGTTGAGTTCTTTGAGGGCGGCATCATCGCCCACCAGGGTGTTGTCCAGGTCTGTTACAATTAGAAATGATGTCATAGCGACAGCAACCTCGCAAAACACTTCGGTGGTATAAGGATTATTTTCCTATATATAGGCGCATAAGCAATAATGACATTCTCTCCCAAGCGTCACTTGCCATCTTGGTTGCCTCAACTTAATTCCCAAGTCTGGATTCTGATATTTGGTCGCTTTCTCTCCCAAATTGGCAGCGGCTTCACCCTGTTTTATGCCCCGATCTTTTTTGTCAATAAAATTGGTTTATCTGCCACCCTGGTAGGCTTGGCTTTGGGCAGTGGCTCAATTTCTGGAATTATTGGTCGAATTCTGAGTGGTTCGATGTCCGATTCTCGGTATTGGGGGCGCAAACCAACACTGTTACTTTCAGCAGCCTTTTCAGCAATTGCTTCCCTGGTTTTGGCTGTTACTGGCAATTTTTTTACCTTAGTAGTAGGTAATTTGCTCATGGGTTTCGGTGTAGGGTTATATTGGCCGGCAACAGAAGCAGTGGTAGCAGATTTGACACAGGGGAACTCCCGCAATGAAGCTTATGCTCTGACGCGATTAGGAGATAATTTCGGTTTGGGGATGGGAATTGTTCTGGGAGGTTTATTAATTGGCACAACGGGTGCCTATCGATCGCTATTTGTAATTGATGCGATTTCTTTTGTGGTGTTTTTTGGGGTGGTATATGTAGCGATTTCCGAAACCCTAAAACCAGGCAAACATCACAGGCAACCCCTACAAAACTGGGCGGCAGCATTGCGCGATCGTACTCTTTTAGTATACGTCGTCGTCAACATCATCTTCACCACCTACATGTCCCAACTGGACAGTACCATGCCGTTGTACTTCAGCAACTTTGTATCTCTGGGAAAATCCCATCGAGGCTTCTCAGCAACCATGATTAGTGGGCTGTTTACCGGGCATCTAGTGTTAGCGATTCTCTTCCAGTTACCCATCCTTAAGGCGCTCAGGCGTTTCAGTCACCCCGAAGCACTAACTGTTTCAGCGGTGCTATGGGCAGTAGGATTTGTCCTCATCTGGGTTACTGGCGTTGCCCATACCAGTCAGCTAGTCTGGGCGGCTTTGGCAATGGGAGTGTTGGCGGTTGCTATTGTCGCCTATACACCTTCGGCTTCTTCTCTAGTTGCCGATATGGCACCTGAATCCCTGCGTGGCATCTACATCTCCATCAATTCTTTATGCTGGGCGGCAGGATACGCGATTGGTCCTCCATTAGGCGGCTGGGCTTTGGATAGACCTCTCTACGTGCATGGCTTCTGGCTGGTTTTGGCTATTAGCGTAATTCCTACAATTGCGATTTTACAGTATCTTAACCGCAGGTTGCATTTTGAATCGCATTGCGGCGCAAAGGAACGCTAGTGAACAAGAATTACCCTATCTAGTCAATGCTCCCTTTGGGGCTATAAGATTATTTATTACTCCCTTCCCGCCAGAAGATTATGTACTACAGGCGGACGACAGCGCGGGCGAAGCAATCGCGCTGTCGTCCGCCGGCAAGGGAACCCCTTAAGTATTATTACTTACAACGTTCG